>CADCAK010000023.1 GCA_902799385.1 uncultured bacterium
CGGTCATTATGGAGTTGATGTCGGCCTGTTGAACCTCCGCGCGAGCCTCCACGTCTTCAACAGTGACGTTGCCGTACATCGACATGAATTGCTCGTGGATGGCCAGATTCAGCATGTGGAGCGCAGCGGACGTATTTCCGCACCCGGTCAGTCCAGGCGCTTTCGGTCTCTAAGGAGGCCGAAGTCGCGTTCGATGTCGCGCTCGAAGAGGCGGCCTACGCTGTGAAGCACGGTTCGCCGCGCCCGCAGCAGCAGCGTCTCGCAATCTGAGGAGGAAAGATGAAAACTCTTACACCACTTCAGCGCAAGGCATTGTTCATGGGAATCCGCCCGGCCGCGATCGAGGTCGACGAGGATCCTGAAGTCTACCGCAAGCGCATACTAAAGGAAGAGCTCGGCGTCGAGCATCTTGGCGAAGTCTCGCGGAACGGCGGCTTCGACAAGCTCATGTCTCGCATCTGGGCCGATCGCGGCGACTACGAGCGCGCGCTTTCCTATTCAAAGGGATCGGAAGTGCGGCTTGTCCATCTCATCGTCGATGCCGCAAGAAGATCGTTGCTGCGTCGCCCGACTACGACGGCAACGAGTACCAGTATGTCGTTGGCACGATGGCGCAGTCGAAGATGTTCGAGCGTCTGCCGGGAACTGAACCGGCGGTGTTCATGCACGAGATGTGCTATGGCTACTACAAGGAAGGGCAGCTGAAGAGTTTGCTCGTGATGCTCAATGCGTATCTCGGCCGACTCCGATTGCGGACGCGCTGAAGGCGCGGACGCGTCGGTAGTTGAAAGCCCCTTGCAACGATCTTGCAGGGGGCTTTCCTTTTGGCTTCATCGCGCTTGCCGCGTCGAGTTCTGCAAGGGCGAATCATTCAAGATGCTTTCTCAACAATTTGATGTTTTCCCGCATTCGCGTCTGGCGGCGGCGTCGATTTTCTCAAAATGGGATCTCGCTCGATTGGCGGCGCGGCCGTGATCGCGACGGCGTTCAAACACAATACTGGCGCGGGTCAGTCTCGCCTGGTCTCGCCTATTCTCAACTATTCGCACTTTCTCAACTCGCCCTGCGTAGATCAGTAGATCAATCACTGCTTTTTCCGTAGTTTTTTTTGACATAAAAACTTTTTTTAATTTTCTTATTGCATGGCGGTGTCAGAAAGTGTATAATGATGTCAGAAAATGTCAAAAGTAGGCAAGCAGAGTGTCGCAGAGTCGACAGTGGTCTCAACTGGCGGTTTTGTCGGTCGTTATGATCATGCTCTTGATCCCAAGAAGCGTTTCACCATACCTAGTGAATGGCGGAATCTGATGGGCAATCCAGAGTTCGTCTATGTGATGCCTGACCCCGAGAAGAGATGTGTCAACATCATTCCCGCGGTGGAGATGGAGTCGCGACTCGCAAAGCTTCGTGAGCGTGCGCTATTTGATCCGGCGCTTGCTCCCGTGCTTGAGAGAATAGGCGCCAACTCCGAAATGCCTTCGCTTGACGTTCAAGGCCGCATCCGCATCAGCGACAAGCTCCTTCAGTTTGCGAACTTGACGACGACGGTCGCGATGGTGGGTGCGGTGCGTATGATTAAGCTCTGGGATCCGGCGGCCCTCGAACCTGCGGACAAGATCGATCAGATAGGTCTGCGCGAGGCACTGGCGTCGGCAGGGTTCTAGGGGAGATGCCGGGACATGGGGAATCACATTCCGGTACTTCTGAAGGATGCGGTTGACGCGCTCGCCGTCAAGGCGGGAGGGAGATACGTGGACGGTACGCTTGGGCGAGCCGGACACACGAAGGAGATCATAGCCCGGGGCGGGATGGTCCTCGGCATAGACCGCGACGAACAGGCCATCCGAGAAGTAGGAGACGTAGCGGGGTTGACGGTCGTGCGAGGCCGACATGGCGACTTGGTGGAAATTGCAAATGAAAGGGGTTGGTCAGATGTGGACGGGATCCTGCTGGACTTGGGTGTTTCGAGTCCTCAGCTTGATGAAGCCGGACGCGGGTTCAGCTTTCTGCGCGATGGCCCCCTTGACATGCGCATGGACAGGTCTGGCGGACAGAGTGCCGCCGACATCGTGAATTTCGAGAGCGCGGAGAGATTGGAAGAGATCTTCCGCGAATTTGGAGAGGTGCCGAACGCGCGGCGGATTGCGCGGGCGATCGTTGCGGAACGGATACCTAGGCCGTTCCGCACGACGATCGACCTCGCGGACTTCGTCGAGAGAGTCGTAGGGAGAAGGGGCGCACATCATCCTGCGACACGCGTCTTCCAGGCGCTTCGGATGGAGGTCAACGGCGAGATGGGAGAGCTTGAGCGTGCGCTCGAAGGTGGGCTCAAGCTCTTGAAAAGCGGAGGGCGCTTCGCGGTCATAACATTCGAGTCGCTGACGGACAGGACGGTAAAGAGGTTCTTCGCGAGACACGTAGGCAAAATGGTTTCCCTGCAACAAGGCGGAGAACGGTGGGAGGGCGAAGAGCCCAAAATGAGGGCGGTGACCGGAAAGGCGGTCGTCGCGTCGGAAGAGGAAGCGGATTTAAACCCGCGGTCACGGAGCGCAAAGCTCCGGGTCGCAGAAAAGGAGTAGCGCTACAATGAGAAGAAATCGCAAGATGCCGAAGAAGATGTCGGTGATGGCTGGTCGTTCCGTGCAGTTCGGAGCTGTCATCGTCATGGTCGTCGCGATGGCGATTCTCAATGTGCTGGCATCGTCGAGCTGCAAGCAGCTTGCCAAGGCAGTGCGCGAAAAGGAGCGCCAACTGGAAAGGCTCGAAGACTCGCAGAAGCGCGAGAGTGCGCGCTGGGAGGAAATGAAGGCGCCGGACAGCCTTGAGGCGGCGCTGCTGAAGCTCGGCCTCAAGATGCACTACCCGAAGCCCGAGCAGGTCGTCCGCATGGATGCGGCGGGACGCCCCTATCCCGGGCAGATATCTGTCGCGCGCGCCGCCGAGCGCAACAGGGCAGCGCAGTCGGCGAAGTACGCCCCGGCGGCAAACCCTGCTAGGCGCATCGCCTCGAACCGTACGCGCAGGTAAATTGATGCCGATGCGCGGCGAGAACTGGCGTTTCTGGTTTCCTGTCGTCCTGCTTCTTGTTTTTGCGGGATATTCCTCCCAGAAGCTTGTCAGGGCGCATGTCGATCCCGATGTCGATGCCATCGACTATACGTTTACGCGTGATCTTCCTGGATGCCGCGGCTCGATCTACGACTCGTTCGGAAAGGCATATCCGCTCGTCAAGTCCGTGCCGATATGGGAATACCGCATGGATCCCGTAGCGCTCACCAACCGCATCGTCAGGCGCAAGGGCGAGCCGCCGCGCACACGCGGGGAGATCGCCGACACTATTGCCGCTGCTCTTGGCCTTGACCGCGTCAAAGTGCGGAAGATGGCGTTGGATACGTCGAAGCGCTACCAGTTTCTGGCGATGTCGTCCGACCCTGAGGCCCACGAGACGCTTTGCGACTCCCACCTCGTTGCGGGGCTCAAGATCGAGGACACGCAGGTGCGGCAGTATCTCCATGGGCGATTGCTGTCGCATGTGCTGGGCGCGGTCAACGCCGCGAATGTGGGCTCTGCCGGGATAGAGCTTCGCTACAACAAGGACCTTACCGGCATACCCGGAAAGATTCGTGGCATGAGGGATGCGCATCGGCACGAAATATACGACAGGCGAATAGAGACTATCTCGCCGCTGCCGGGTGCCGACATATACCTGACGGTGGACCACAACATCCAGTACGAGGTGGAGTCGGCCCTCGAATGGGGCATGGAGGAGTTCGGCGCGGCATCCGGCTGGTGCATCGTCATGAATCCCGCGACAGGCGCGGTGCTCGCGCTGGCGTCTCGCCCCGACTTCGACCCGCTCGCCTTCGGCCGTGCGTCCGACGCGGCAAAGGTGAACCGGGCGACGAACTTCACGTATGAACCGGGCTCTGTCATGAAGGTCATAACGGTGGCCGGGGCCATCGACATGGGGCTTGTGCGACCTGGCACCAAGTATCCGACGAACAGGAACGACGAGCGCTACTATCGACTCCCCGGCGACGGTAGCCATGTCTGGGAGCCGACTATGACCGTAGGCGACGCGATAGTCCACTCCTCGAACATTGTCGTCGGCAAAATCGGCAGCGACATGGGGCCGAAGAACCTTTGGACGTACATGACGCGGTTTGGCTTTGGCGCGAAGACAGGCATCGAGCTTCCTGGCGAGGAGTTTGGCATACTTCCTGACTGGAGGAAGTGGGACAGGGTAAAGTGGTCCCGCGCTCCCATAGGGCAGGGCGTGTCGGTGACGGCCATCCAGCTCTGCTCCGCATACCAGGCGATTGCAAACGACGGACTAAGGATGAGGCCATACATTGTCGAACGGATTGTAGACCATCAGGGCGAAGAGGTGTACAAGCACACGCCTACACCGGTCGGGCGGCCAATAAAGGCGACTACCGCGAGGGAGATGAGAAGGATTATGCTTGGCGTCGCCTCGTCTGCGGGCACCGCCAGAAGGGCGGCGATCCGCGGCTATTCCGTCGCGGGCAAGACTGGAACGGCGCAGAAGGTTGTCAACGGGCGCTATTCCGACTCGCTTTTCCGTGCGACGTTCTGCGGCATGGTCCCAGCCGCCGAGCCAAAGCTCGTGATTCTCGTCACGCTTGATTTCGACGAAAGGCGCAAGTACCACCAGGGCGGCAATTCCTCGGGACCGGTGTTCAAGCGAATTGCGCTTGGAGCGCTTCGCTATCTCATGATTCCGCCGGACAAGCCAGAGGAGCTTGCGGAATGTGACGACGACGACGAATACGACCGCATAATGGACGAGCGCGTTAAAAAGACAGGAAGGTAGTTCCTGAGATTGCGCGGTTTGCGTTCACGGCACCGTATTTATGCTATAATATATGGCCATGAAACCCACATTGGTAGTATTGGCGGCGGGCATGGGCTCGCGTTACGGCGGCTTGAAGCAGGTCGACCCTGTCGGTCCTTCGGGCGAGGCGATTCTCGACTACTCCGTTTTCGACGCGCTGCGCGGCGGCTTCGGCAAGGTCGTGTTCGTCATTAGGCGTGACTTCGAAGCGGAGTTCAAGGAGAAGATCGGTCGCAAGTTCGAGCCGCTGATGCCGGTGGACTACTGCTATCAGGACATCGCGGACCTCCCAGCGCCCTATACCGTCCCCGCAGGCCGCACGAAGCCGTGGGGCACCGCGCACGCGACGCGTGCGGCGAGGACCGTTGTGAACGAGCCGTTTGCGGTCATCAATGCTGACGACTTCTACGGCCGCGACGCGTTTGCGAAGCTCGCAGCGTTTCTCTCTTCCGAGCCCGCCGCCGACGGCAAGATGCACCTTGCGATGGTCGGCTTCAGGCTTGACCTCACGCTCAGCGAAAACGGCAGCGTCGCGCGCGGCATCTGCGACATCGCGCCAGACGGCAAGCTGCGCGGCGTGACGGAGATGACGAAGCTCGTCAAGGTCGGCGACATCGCCGAGAACCGCGAGGACGAGGCGAACCCCGTGAAGGTTCCTCTCGACTCGCGCGTCTCCATGAACTTCTGGGGCTTCCCCGCCGGGCTCTTCGCAGAGCTTGAGGAGCGCTTCCCGAAGTGGCTCGCCGTGAACGGCTCGAAGGAAAAGAGCGAATGGTACATTCCGTTCGTCGTCGACGAGCTCGTCCGCGAAGGCAAGGCCGACTGCTGCGTCCTTCCCACCGACTCGAGCTGGTTCGGCGTCACGTACCGCGACGACAAGCCCCGCGTGATGGAGTCGATTCGCGCGCTCGTCGATGCCGGCGAATATCCGTCCAATCTCTTTGCATAGGCTTCTGCCATGGGCCGAAGCGGTCGGTTGATCCAAGGAACATCAAATGAAGAATCTCACTGCGGACGAACTCCGCGACAAGTACCTTAAGTTTTTCGAGTCCAAGGGGCACACGATCATCCCCGGCGCGTCGGTTATCCCGGAGAACGACCCGACGGTCCTTTTCACGACGGCGGGCATGCACCCGCTTGTCCCCTATCTCATGGGCGCGATGGAGCATCCCGCCGGAACTCGCCTCACTGACGTACAGAAGTGCGTCAGGACCGGCGATATCGACGAGGTAGGCGACGCTGCGCACTTGACCTTCTTCGAGATGCTTGGCAACTGGTCCTTGAACGACTACTTCAAGAAGGAGGCGATCTCTTGGAGCTACGAGTTCCTCACCGAGCATCTCGGCTTCAAGCCCGAACAGCTCAACGTCACGGTCTTTCGCGGCGAGGGCAAGGAGGGTGAGGACGGCTATATCCCCGCCGACGAAGAGGCGGTCGAGATATGGAAGTCGCTCGGGATTCCCGAGGAGCGCATCTTCCGCCTGCCGCGCGAGGACAACTGGTGGGGCCCTGCGGGAACTACCGGTCCTTGCGGTCCCGACACCGAGATGTTCATCGACACCGGCAAGGAGAAGTGCGGGCCCGACTGCCGCCCTGGCTGCCACTGCGGGAAGTACATCGAGATATGGAACGACGTCTTCATGCAGTACAACAAGAACGAGGAGGGCAAGTTCGTTCCCCTTGGGCGCCACAACGTCGATACCGGCATGGGCGTCGAGCGTACGATCTGCATGATGAGCGGTGCTGCCACTGTCTACGACACCGAGATCTTCGCGCCGATAATGGCAAAGATTGATGAACTGAGGGGAGTGGACGAGAGGAATGCTCGCGCAGAGACGCAGAGCCGCGGAGAAAATGGTCTCTGCGCCTCCGCGCCTCTGCGCGATGAAGACATTTTGAAGGCTCGCAGGATCATCGCTGACCATATGAGGACGGCGACGTTCATCCTCTGCGACCCTAAGGGCAGCGTGAAGCCCGGCAACATTGGCGCGAACTACGTCCTCAGGCGCCTCATCCGCCGCGCCGTCCGCTACGCGCGCATGCTCGGCATCGGCGAGGGCTTCACCGTGAAGCTCGCCGAGGTCATCTGCGACAAGTACAGCCATGTCTACCCCGAGCTCAAGGCGAACCTCGAGCAGTGCCGTCTCGACTTGGAGGCCGAGGAAAAGCGCTTCAACGCCACCTTGGACAAGGGCGAGGCGATGTACAAGAAGGTCGCCGAGCAGCTTAAGCTCCACGGCCAGTCGCAGATCAGCGGCAAGACGGCGTTCAAGCTTTACGATACCTTCGGCTTCCCGCTCGAGATGACTATCGAGATGGCGACGAAGGACGGGCTTACCGTCGACAAGGAAGGTTTCGACGAGGCGAACCGCAAGCACCAGGAGCTTTCGCGCACCACGAGCGCCGGCTCGTTCAAGGCGGGGCTTCAGGACAACAGCGAGGTCGTGACGCGCATGCACACGGCGACGCACCTTCTCCATGCCGCGCTCCACAAGGTGCTTGGTCCGACCGCGAACCAGAAGGGCTCCAATATCACCGCAGAGCGTCTTCGCTTCGACTTCACCTGGCCCGAGCCGATGACGGCCGAGCAGAAGGCCGAGGTCGAGAAGCTCGTCAACGAGTGGATCGCCCAGGGCATCGACGTCTCGAAGAAGATGACGACTGTCGAAGAGGCGAAGGCCGAGGGCGCGATGGCGCTTTTCGGCGCGAAGTACGGCGATCAAGTCTCGCTTTACACTATTGGCGACGTCTCGAAGGAGATTTGCTGCGGGCCTCATGTCGAGAATACGAAAGAGCTTGGCTCGTTCAAGATTGTGAAGGAGCAGTCGTCTTCCGCAGGCGTCAGGCGCATTAAGGCGGTGATCGGCAACATGTGAAGCGGTTTTTCTCCAGATGCGGCGTTGCGTTCGTGGCGTTCGTGGCGTTTTTTGGCGCCAAGTTCGCCTTTGCGGCGGCGATGCCCGAGGAGATAGAAAAACAGCTCAGCGAGCGGCTTCCCATCGCGTTTGTGCCGATTCCGGCGTCGGGCGCGACGAAGATATTCCCGCTTGTTTCCGAGAAACGCAAGTCCCCCGACCGCAAGTACGCGATCACGGTGGACGGAACGCCGTTTGCGATAACGGCCATAGGCGAAGGTGGCAAGCTCGTCGAGATGTCGGTTCCGGCTGGGCTTGGTACGGAAGAGTTCACCAACCGCTGGTTCAAGGCCGAGGACGTCTTCGGCAAGATAAAGTGGAAGCTTGAGCCGTATACTCCCGAAGTGCCGTGCCTCGCCTACTTTAGCGGCGGGAAGGGGTCCCTTGAGCTCGTGGCGAAGATCCCGGGGGAAACGCTATGCGCGGTCCTCGGAGCCATCACTGTCGACAAGGTGCCGCAAAAGCTTGTGCAGGTTCGGCATGCTATACAGGGAGGCGGGCAGGAAAATCCGTTCATGCTCGTATTTCTCAAGGAGAATCCGCCGGTGAAGACACAGGCCGAATACGATGTGCGCGCGAAGCAGATGATGGCTGAGCACGCGTTTAGGTCAGGACGCCCGTGGGGCAAGATGTTCCCCTCCATTCTCGGCAATGGCGGTTGCTTTGAGTGCGCGGCAATGGCTGCAGATGCGTCTACCTACATGTTTGACGGGGGGCTCGGTTCGGGCGAACGGTTCGAGAATGTCGAGGAAATCCGTTCCGGCGATGTCGTGCATTTCAAGTCGCACTTCGTCTTCGTTGTCTACCGCAAGGGCTCTCAGCTCACGACGATCGAGGGCAACATGAACGAGAGGGTCCGCCAGTCGTCGAGCACCTATACCGTCTCTGGAGGCAAGTTCTTCGCCCATGGTGCCGAGCGCGAGTTTACCCACGGCTTCCACAACTGGTCGCCTCCCGAGTGATTCCCTTTGACGGTCTTGGCGGAATGCATGCAACCGTTGTGGTTGTCGGCGCCTAGGGAATTTTGATATAATGCCCTCCATGAAGAACTGTTGCATGTTTGCGGGCCAGGGGGCCCAGGTTCCTGGGATGGGCAAGGATTTTGCCGAGGCAGACGCCGAGGCGATGGCCTTGTTCGACAAGGCGAACGCCGTTCTCGGCTTCGACTTGAAGAAGATCTGCTTCGAAGGCCCTGCTGAGGAGCTGACGAAGTCCAACATCTGCCAGCCGGCGATCTTCGTGACGAGCTACGCGGCATATCTCGCGCTCCAGAAGCGCAGGCCGACGGAATTCGCGTGCGCGGCAGGCCTCTCGCTTGGCGAGTGGGGTGCGCTCTGTGCCGCCGGCGTCCTCGACTTCGACTCGACACTCAAGGTGCTCGAGGCGCGCGGCCGCTTTATGCAAGAGGCGTGCGAGGCGACGCCCTCTGGGATGATCGCAATCGTCGGTGCGACTGGCGAGCAGCTTTCCGCGCTTTGCGAAAAGACAGGTTGCACGGTCGCCAACATAAATTCCGCCGCGCAGCAGGTTCTCTCCGGCTCTAAGGACGCGATTGTCGCGGCCGCGACGGTCGCCAAGGAGCTTGGCATCAAGCGTGCGATTCCTCTTGCGACTGCCGGCGGCTTCCACTCGAAGTTCATGCAACCGGCGCGCGAGAAGCTTGCGCCGATCCTCGACGGCATCGCGTTCGCCGCGCCGAAGTTCCCTGTGCTTTCCAATGTCACTGGCAAGCCCCATTCGTCCGACCCGGGCGAGATTAAGGCGACGATGCTCGAGCAGGTGACCGGCACGACGAATTGGGCGGCGGACGTTGAGGCGGCGAAGGCACTCGGCTGCGATTCATTCGTAGAGTTTGGCCCTGGCAAGGTGCTCTCTGGGCTCGTGAAGAAGATCGACCCTGCGCTCGCCACGGCGAACGTCGCCGACCTCGCGTCGCTCGACGCAACTATTGCCGCACTTGGGTGACGTGCGGCGATTTAATGGAAACGACATGATTTTTTTGCCACAAAGAACACAAAGTGCACAAAGAGTTCTGTGTCCTTTGTGATCCTTTGTGGCTAAAACCCCAACCACCTAATCATCCAACTAATATGAACAACTTGAAGGGCAAAGTCGCAATCGTCACAGGCGCCGCTCGCGGAATCGGCGCGGCCATCGCAAAGAAGCTCGCCGAATGCGGCGCGGACGTCGCAATCTGCGACCTCAAGGAGGAATGGTGCGCCGAGACGGTCGCCGCGCTTGAGGCGCTTGGCGTAAAGGCCAAGGGCTACGGTGTCAACGTCGCGGCGTCGGCCGAGGTCGATGCATGCGTCAAGGCCGTCATCGCCGACTTTGGCAAGGTCGACATCATGGTCAACAACGCGGGCATCACTAAGGACGGGCTTCTAATGCGCATGTCCGACGAGGACTGGGACGCCGTCTTGAATGTCAACTTGAAGGGCACGTTCCTCTTCACTCGCGCCGTCTCGCGCCCGATGATGAAGAACAAGGCCGAGGACGGCACGCAGCTCGGCGGCTCGATCATCAACATCGCCTCCGTCGTCGGCATTATGGGCAACGCGGGGCAGGCGAACTACACGGCGTCGAAGGGCGGTGTCATCGCGCTCACCAAGACGACTGCGAAGGAGCTTGGCAGCCGCAACATCCGCTGCAACGCGGTTGCGCCCGGCTTCATCCAGTCGAAGATGACCGACGTTCTCCCCGACGACGTGAAGAAGGCGTACATGGACACGATTCCGCTCAAGCGCTTCGGCACGGCCGAGGACATCGCGAAGGCGGTTGCATGGCTTGCCGGCGACGAGGCGGCGTATGTCACCGGCCAGATCATCTCCGTCAACGGCGGAATGATTGGCTAAGTTCGCCATTGACAACGGCGCGTCAATATGAGATAATACACGTCACTTCTCTTATCGGGGATATAGCTCAGTTGGTAGAGCGTCTCAATGGCATTGAGAAGGTCAGGGGTTCGACTCCCCTTATCTCCACCACCGAAAGGGCCGCATCGAAGCGGCCTTTTGCTTTTCCCCGATTTTTGGTATACTATACCCGTCTTAACCATTACAAGGAAACAGGAGCCAAAAAATGGGTGAAGTAATCGGAGCAGGAGAACTGCACAAGGGAGTGAAGCTTCTCATTGACGGTGAGCCGTGGGAAATCACGGAGTTCTCGTTCTCGAAGCCGGGCAAGGGCCAGGCGATCTACAACTGCAAGCTGCGCAACATGATGACCGGCGGCGGCTGCACCAAGAGCTACCGTTCCGGCGACAAGTTCGAGAAGCCCGAGCTCGTGCAGATGAGCGTGACCTACTCCTACGACGACGGTACTGCGTTCGTCTTCACCGACGACAACTTCGAGGAGATTCGCGTCAGCTACGACGTCATGGGCGACAAGAAGTACTTCCTCATGGACGAGATGGAGGTCAAGGCGCTGTTCTTCAACGACAAGGTCATTGGCGTGGACCTCCCGCAGCTCGTCGAGCGCAAGGTCGTCAAGGTCGAGCCCGGCGTCAAGGGCAACACCGCGTCCGGCAAGGTGACGAAGCCGGCGACCGTCGAGGGCGGCTATACGCTGGCTGTCCCGCTCTTCATCAACGAGGGCGACGTGATCCGCATCAACACCGAAACAGGCGAGTACAACGACCGCACTTCGACGAAGTAAGGCCGCCTTTTAGTGGGCCGGAGACCAGCCATGCCGGAAAAGAAGAGACGCATAGTCGTTACGAGCGCGCTTCCGTACGCCAACGGTGACATCCACCTCGGGCACCTGGTGGAATACATCCAGACCGACTTTTGGGTGCGGTTCCAGAAGCTGCGCGGGAACGAGTGTGTCTATGTCTGCGCGGACGATACGCACGGCACGCCTGTGATGATCCGCGCCCGCAAGGAGGGGATCTCGTCCGAGGACCTCATCGCGCGCACGCACGCGATACACCTCAAGGACTTCACCGACTTCCAGGTCGCCTTCGACAACTACTACTCGACGAACTCGCCCGAGAACAAGGCGTTCTCCGAGCAGTTTTTCGCGGCGATGGAGAAGTCGGGCGGCATCACTCGCAAGACTTCGCCCCAGCTCTACTGCGAGCACTGCAAGATGTTCCTCCCCGACCGATTCGTGAAGGGCGCTTGCCCCAAGTGCGGCGCGGAGGGGCAGTACGGCGACAGCTGCGACAAGTGCGGCTCGACCTACGGTGCCGAGGAGCTTGGGAGCCCGAAGTGCACGACATGTGGCGGAACGCCGGTCGTGAAGGAGTCTGAGCACCTCTACTTCGAGCTCGAGCCGCAGCACGACTTCCTCGAGAAGTGGATTCCCGGACACACGACGAGCGACGTCTCGAACAAGTTGCTCGAGTGGTTCAGGGAGCCGCTTCGCGGCTGGTGCATCTCGCGCGACGCGCCGTATTTTGGCTTTGAGATTCCCGGCCACAAGGACAAGTTCTTCTACGTCTGGGTCGACGCGCCGATTGGCTATCTCGCCTCGCTCCGCAACTGGTGCGAGAAGAACGGCGAGAAGTTCGAGGATTGGTGGCAGAACTCGGACGCCGAGCGCTATCATTTCATCGGCAAGGATATCATTAGGTTCCACTGCCTCTTCTGGCCGGGAATGCTGAACGTCGCCGGCTTCCAGCAGCCGGACAAGATATTCGTCCACGGCTTTCTCACCGTCAACGGCGAGAAGATGTCTAAGTCGAAGGGCACTTTCGTAAACGCGAGGACCTACCTCGACCATCTCCCGCCCGAGGCGCTTAGGTACTACTACGCGGCAAAGCTCGGCGGCACGACCGACGATATGGACTTGAATCTTGCGGACTTCGTCCAGCGCGTGAATTCCGATCTCGTCGGCAAGATAACGAACATCGCCTCGCGCTCTGCGCAGATGCTCCAGAAGAAGCTCGACGGCACGCTTGCGAGTCTCGCCGGGCATGAAGAGGAGCTGGCGCTTTTGCAGAAGCTCCGCGACGGTGGAGAGACGATTGCGAAACACTACGAGGATCGCCGCTTCAATCTGGCGGTCGTCGAGATCTGCCGCCTCGCAGACGCTGCGAACGAGTATTTCGACCGCAGGGAGCCGTGGAAGACGGTCAAGACCGATGCCGAGGCGACGCGCGTCGTCCTCGCGGCCGCGCTCAACGCGTTTCGCATCTTGGCAATTTACCTGAAGCCCATTCTTCCCGTATACGCCGACAGGGCGATGAAGCTCTTTGGCGAGACGGAGTGGACATGGGACTCCCGCGATACGGCCATTGAGGGCGTCGTACTTGGGCCTTATGAGTATCTCGCCTCTCGCATCGATGCAAAGCAGGTTGACGCGATGATCGCTGCGGCGACTGTCAAACCCGCCGACTCCGGCGAAGTTGCCCACGAGTCGAGGGCGAGCAAGAACAAGGGGAACGGGACGCTCGAGTCCCCGTCTGTTCCGCTAAAGCCCGAGATTGTCTTCCCCGATTTCGAGAAGCTCGACCTTCGCGTGGGCGTAGTGGAGAGTTGCGAAATCGTGCCGAAGAGCTCGAAGCTACTCAAGTTTGTCCTCAACGCGGGCTCTTTGGGCAGGCGCACGATCTTTTCGGGAATCCGCGGGGCGTATCCAGACCCCGCTGCACTCGTCGGAAAGGAAGTCGTCTTCGTCGCGAACCTCGCGCCGAGGAAGATGTCGGTCGGTGTCAGTGAAGGCATGATACTCTTTGCTGGCGAACCGGGTGTCTGCGGAGGGGTTGTCTCTCCCGCATCGTGCGCGGGTGGTGGAACAAGCGTAACCTGAACGATGATTGACTTTACCGACAGCCAGAAGAAGACAATAGCGGCGGGAATAACGGTCCTGTCGCTGTCGCTTGTGTTCGCTTTCACGGCTTTTGTGCTGTGGGTTGTCTTCAAGGTGCTTTCGTTCGCGTCGTCCGCGATAATCCCCGTCGTGCTGGGCTTCTTCCTTTCGCTCTTCTTCAAGCCCTACTACGAATGGTGGCAGAGGCACGTCAGGAACCCGACGCTCGCCCTTGCCGCGATGCTGCTGACGATATTCGTCCCGCTTGGGCTCTTCCTCTGGTATGCTGGCGCTGTCACGATAGACCAGATATCTAATCTCATAAGGCAGGGGCCGACGATGGCCAACCATGTCGTCGAGTGGTTCAAGACGACGTTCCCCAAGTCGGTGTCACTTCTCGACCAGCTAGGCGTGCGCTATGATAGTATAGGCGATATCTACGCCAACTACGGCGGCGCAGCGCTCAGGGCGGGCACTGGTGCGCTAAAGTTCGTCGGCGGCATTCTTTCCGCGCTCGTGACGCTCATTTTCTTCGTGTTCTTCCTGACGTCCAAGCCGAGACGCGGCAGCGATGTCGTCTCTCAGCTCACGTTCTTAAAGCCCGAGACGCGCGATTTCGCCGCCGAGCAGATCGATGCCTTCGTCGAGATACTCGTGAGCTTTTTCCAGCGCCAGACGGTCATCTGCCTTATCGAAGGCGTGTACTACGGTCTCGGCTTCGCGCTCGTAGGTCTTCCCTACGGCTTTCTCATCGGCTTCATGCTTGGCGTCCTCAACCTCGTCCCGCTCTTTGGCACGGTCGTGTGCCTTCCGGCCGCGATTCCGCTTGCCTATTTCGGCGCCAGCGGGTCGGCAGCGCGGCTCGTTCTCGTCCTCGTTGTCTGGGCGATCGGCCAAGTCCTCGACGGCTATCTCATCACGCCCAAGATACAGGGCAACAAGACGGGGCTTGGCTATGCTGGCGTAATCTTCTCCTTCTTCTTTTGGGGGACAGTCCTCGGTCTCGTTCTCGGGCTTCTGCTCGCGATTCCGCTCTCGGCGTTTTGCGTCGTGCTGTGGCGCGCGCTGAAGTCCAAGTACATCCGTCCCGTAGTCTGACTATCTTGCATCGGGTATGGACGGGAAACGCGCAAGCTGGTCTGGTTCGGTTGCATTCGTGCTTGCGGCGGCGGCGTCTGCCATAGGGCTCGGCAACCTGTGGCGCTTCCCGTATCTCGCTGCCCGCTACGGCGGCGGCGTGTTCATCGCCGTCTACCTTGCGCTCTCGCTCACGCTCGGCCTTGTCCTGCTCGTCACCGAAATCGCGATCGGGCGCTATGCTCGGCAGAGCCAGCTCACGGCGTTCGGCGCCCTCGGGCATCCGAAGTGGAATTTCCTCGGCGTTCTCGCGACTCTCGTGCCGCTCTTCATCCTTCCCTACTACAACGTAATCGGCGGATGGGTCGTCCGCTACTTCGCGGCGTACGCGGGAACGGCCTTTGCGGGTATTGCCCCGGCCGCAGACCCAAAGGCGTTCTTCGATGCGTTCGTCGCCGCGCTGTGGTCGCCGTTCGTGGCGATGTGCGTCTTCACGGCGGCAGTCCTCGTCGTGATAGTCCTCGGCGTCAAGAACGGCATAGAGAAGGCGAACCTCGTCCTTGTGCCGGCTCTTCTGGTAATGGCCGTTGCGCTTTCCCTGTATGTCGCGACTCTTCCCGGCGCAGGTGAGGGAATAAGGTACTATCTTGTTCCCGACTTCTCGTCGTGCGACAACGTCGGCAAGGTCGTGCTTGGCGCGATGGGGCAGATGTTCTACTCGCTTTCGCTTGCGATGGGGATCATGATCACCTACGGCAGCTACATGAGGCGGCGCGACTCCGTGCCCAAGGCGGCGGTGAGGATCGTCGCGGCGGACACTTTCGTGGCAATCCTCTCCGGCTTTATGATAATCCCGGTCGTCGTCGTGTTCGCCTCGGCTGGCGCGGCTGAAGGCGGCCGCGCGGCGATTAACGCCGGTCCCGGGCTCATGTTCGAGACTCTTCCGAAGGTCTTTCTCTCGCTCGGCGCGGCAGGGCCGTGGATCGGGCTTGTCTTCTTCACGCTCGTCCTCTTCGCGGCGCTTACGAGCGCCATCTCGATGACGGAGGCGCTTGTCGCTGCGGTCTGCGACTTCTTCAAGACGAGCCGTGGTAAATCCGTCGCGGTGATCGGCGCATGGTCTGTCGCGGTTGGTGCGCTCTCGGCGTTCGGGTACGGGCGGTGGAGTGCGCTTAAGTTCTTCGGTCTTCCGCCGCTTGATTTCTTCGACACGTCGATGAACATCCTTACGCCCATCGTCGCCGCGCTCATCTGCGTGTTCGTCGGCTGGATCTTAAGCCCCAAGCGCATCCTCGCCGAGTGCCAGCGCAGCGGCGAGCGCGTCGGCTTCCGGCTCTTCTATGTCGTCATGGTGCGCTTTGTTGCGCCAATCCTGATTGCTGCAATCCTAGTCTCTGAGGTCTGCCGGTGCCTCAAGATCGGCGGCTGGAGCATCTGACAATCCGCGTCGCAGACTGACCCTCAGCCATCCTGCATCGCTGATTCTCCAGCTCCAACCGATACTCAAAAACAATTCAACCTCAACGTAGTTAGTTTTTCAGGAGTTGGCGGCGAAGGGCGATGGCGACGGCCTCCGCGCGGTTTGTGGCGCCAAGCTTCTCTTATAGCGTGGCGAGATGCTGCTTGACGCGCACCTTCGATATGGCGAGCATTGTCGCTATGTCGTCGTTGGAAAGTCCGCGCGTTATCGAGTCCAGGACTTCGCGCTGGCGCGGCGTCAAGTCTATCTTGCTCTCCGATTCGCCAAGCGACGCCTGTATTTCCGGCGAGAGGCGGCGTTCGCCCCGCGCTGTGGCGCGGATTGCGTCAAGCAGGTCTTCGTTTGAAATGTTCTTCGTAACCGCTCCGACGGCGCCTGCGTCGAGTGCCCGCGAAAGATCGGCCGACGCGCCGTAGGTCGTGAGGATGAGTACCTTCGACTGCGGCGACACTTTTAGGAGCGCGGCCGTCGTATCCGCCCCGTCCATGTCGGGCATGACGAAGTCCATGACAACGACGGCGGGTTTAAGCTCCTCCGCGAGACGCACCGCATCCTTGCCGCTTTCCGCCTCCGCGCATACCGTGAGGTCGCTTTCAAGGTTTATGATCATTCCGAGCCCTATGCGGACTACGGAATGGTCGTCGACTATCATGACCGTCGTTTTCTTCATTTGCCGATCTCCACGGTGACTTTTGTCCCATTTCCAGGCGAGCTTTCGATATGCATCGCTCCCCCGATTGCCGAAAGTCGCTCCTTCGCGCCCTGTAGCCCGAAGTGGCCCTCCGCCGGTCCTGGTCGCGCCGCAGGGTCGAACCCGCAGCCATCGTCAGCGACAGAAAGCTTTATTCCGTCGTTGCCTAAGGAACCCGCGATCTTGATGTTGCGGGCTTTGCCGTGCCGTGCGGCGTTGACCGCAAGCTCGCGGACGATGCAAAGTATCGCGTGCGCCGTAGAGTCCGAGAGCTGCTCGCGCCTGACGGCGAATCGCACCGACACTTTCGCGTCGCCCGTCCAGTACGGAGAGAACCAGCCGAAGCCCTTGCCGGGGTCGCGGTCCCACTCGACCTCGAGGTCCATGCCATTCTCGTTGACGAGGATCTTCTTCACCCAGCCGAGCGCGCCCTTGTCCGGGTACTTGCCCGCATACTCCGGCACGTCGGGGTGTCCCTGGTAGACTGGGATGCCCGGCTCGCCCGCGGCGATCTTGCCGGCGAGGTCGGCGGCGATCGCCTCGGCGTGCTCGCGGTCGAGCGTCTGGTCGATCGTGTCGTCATACGCCCACGTCCCGAACGGGATGTGAATCGGCTTTCTTTGCTCGCCCTCGTTCGAGAGCGCGAGCTTGTGCACGTTGCAGAGTTTCAGTTTATTCATTGTGCCGTTGCCTTTCTGAATGCTGCTTTGATAAAATTCACTTTATGAAAGTCTTAACAGTTGTCGCGTGCGTCGTTGGCATCGCGGGCGGCGTGGTCGGGATCGTCGTCAACTTCGGCAGGTTTCGCGAGATTCTCCGCCGATGGCTTTTCCCGCCGAAGCCGTGGGCCGATCCCGGAGACGATTTCGACCCTGACCCTTGAGCCGGTCAGCCTGCACCAGCCATGGCCAAGCAGGAACCCGGCGAGCAGCGAGTTTATCGCGATGATGATTGTCAGTGCCATTTTACCCCCTTGCCTTTCTGAAAGAAGCTGTGGTATAATTTACGGTGTTGGAGGCCAACGCTCCCTGAGGTGGCATGAACCGTAAGCCCAGGGCAGTAGGCGCGATGTTCACGTAGGTCTGCGTCGCGTTCACCGTTTGCCTCCTTCGCTTTTGTCTTCCGGTCCGTAGCCCGTCAGTACCCAGTTTCGCGGGAATCCGGCCTTCTCGTCGCCGGTCAGCCTGAGCGTCGCTACGTAGCCCGCATGTTCAAGATTGAGCTTTTGCCCGTTCTGATAAGGTCCTTTTGCCTTGCCGCGCACAAGAGTCTCGGCTAAGTGTTCCTTGGCGTCGGGGCGTTCCAGGAATCGAACCATGCCGCGTGGATTGTCGCCGCCTGTCGTATAGACAAGCGAGATCAACCCCACGTCGCCGCGCGAAACGGCGTTCGGCACGTCAACCTTTTCGGCAAGGCACTTGGCTATGGCTTTCTTGCCCTTGCCGATTTCTGCCGCCTGGGTCTCGGCGCTGTCGGGGTTGTCCCCCGGATTGAAGTCGCTCGGATGATCCACTTCGGCGAATTTGCCGTCGCGTTCGCGCTTATACTCGCGCATGTTCGCCAGACCTCCGCGCCTCTGCGCCTCTGCGCGAGACTCCTCCCCAAACATCTTCGCCATCTCGTCGGCGATGACCGACGCGAGCGCCGGGTCGGTCGGCAGCAGCGCAGGCAGATTGACCATCAGCTGCGCGAACGCGCCCTCGGACGGGTTGTCCACGACCGCCTTGACCGCTTTTGCCGCCTCTGAGTTCTGCCGGATGAAGGCGTCGACGACGGCCGATCTCTCAGAAGGCCGTTTTTTTGCGATTTGAGAGGGGGGTATGCCGGAGGGGTCTCCTTGTCCGTCCAAAACGCGCGGAGCGTTTTGCAAGCGGTTCTCGCGCGTTTGCAAGGGGGTCTCGTTGGCGAGCGCGGAACGGGGAACGGGGAATTGGGAACGGAAGGGGGTTTCGCCGTTCCCCGTTACCCATTCCCCGTTACCCTGAGGAGGCGCGGCAAGCGCATCCGCCTCGTCCTCCGCCTCTGCGCGACCGTAGCGCGAAAGCGCGTCCGTCTTCGAGAGCTTCACGCCGCAGGCGAGAAGAAACCGGTCGATCTCCATATCCTGTTTGACATCCGGCTTAGAAACCGGCTCGACGACAATCTCGGCGAGCAGCGGCTCGTTGAGCACATAGTCAATCACAAACGCACTGACTTGCTCGTTCAAAGTTTCGGTAATTCGCCCGCAGCTGCGCTGCTCCAACGCGTCCGTCTCGTCAAGCTGCGGATTTGAGCCTACCGCGTCGGGGCGCGAAATCGTCGCAAGGTCGCCGCCACGGTAGAGCGTGACAATCGCACGGTCTGCCCATTCGATGAGTGGCCCAAACGGATTTTGCTTGCCGCCGTCCATCTGGATTGCGGAGATTTCCGTCGTCGGATCGGTTTGGAGCTTTGCAAGGCGGTTGATGTTCTTGAGGGCGGTCTGGAGATTCTTGAACTGGTCGCTGCCGTAGGCCGCGCTGCTCTTGCCGTGGATGAGCGGCAGCACGCAGCGGTCCGTGAAGACGAGCCAGTTTGTGAGGCCGAGCCGCTTCATGCACGCGCAGATCGCCGCGGCGATTCCGATGCCGTCGCCGGTGGAGACCATCCACTCGCCGCGCTTCATGGGGATTCCGTCCCAGCCGCCGACCTGCGGGATGTAGCGGAGCTCGCCGGTGCGGTTCTCGAACTTCCAGAGCGGCACGCTCGTGAAGGTCGCCTCGATCTCGCCGTTCGGTAGCGGCTTCCAGGAAAGGTCGTGACAGGCGAAGCCATAGCTTTGCGCCGACATCATCTGCTCCTTCAAAAGCGCAAGTCCGCCGTCCTCGACCTGACTTCTCCCGTCGCCGTTGGCTGGCTGCGTGGAGAGCTTGATCGGCTCGTCCGCGATTTCGGCGTTGATGGCTTCAAGTTCGATGCGGCGGACGTCCAGTTCTACACGGGCGAGGGGATGCGCCTTCCGGCGGGGACGGTCCCCGTCGACCAGTGTGCCGCGTATGCAGAGTTTGGGAAGTGGTATCCACTTAACGAGTATCGCGCCTGCTGGAAGAACGGCGGGCGGGCTCTCGCACAGCGGCTAAACGACAAGTCCTGTACATGGCGCGACCTCACCCAGCTAATCCCCGACATGGCGGCTGCGGGTCTTCTCGGCCATCTCTTCGTCTGCCCCGACATGATAGGCGGGGGGCTGCTTGGCAGCTTCAAGCCGGGAGTGCCAGTTGATCAAGAGTTGTTTGTCCGCTCTGCGCAAGTCCACGCGCTATCGCCGATGATGCAGTTCTCCGTCGCGCCGTGTCGCGTGCTCGACAAGGAGCATCTTGCGCTCGTCAAGGCGGCGGTGGATATTCGGCAGAAGTTCGCGCCGCGCATTCTCGCGCTCGCGGACGAATGCGCGAAGAGCGGCGAGCCGATGCTGAGGTCGATGGAGTATGCGTTCCCCGGGAATGGCTACTCTGCGGTCAAGGATCAATTTGTCATGGGCGACTTCCTCATCGTCGCGCCACAGATTGAGAAGGGCGCGGAGAGCCGTGAAGTCCGCCTTCCCGCTGGACGCTGGCTTGCGGACGATGGCGAAGTCTTCACCGGCCCCGCCCGCATCACCATCAAGACGCCCCTCTCCCGCCTCCCGCACTTTATCACCGCGCGCTAAAATCGCAATTGACTGCGCGGCAACCAAAATGGTATCATACACGGCGTTGGCAGATTTCGATTTGTAATCCAAAATTGTCGGAGAGGCGAAAATGTACATACAGCGCTTTATGGATGGGTTGCTCGCTAAGGCGATGAAAACCAGCAACTCGGTGTTGGTCACAGGCCCGCGTCAGGTCGGGAAGTCTACCATGATTTCCCATGTGCTTCCCAAGTTGCGCTATGTGACGCTCGACGACCCTTTTGTCGAAGAGCAGGCGAAGAACGATTCTCGCACCTTCATGCAGCTTAATCCTCCTCCCGTTGCGATAGACGAAGTACAACATGCGCCAGTTCTGTTTAGATTCATCAAGATTGAGGCAGACAAGAATCGCCGTGCGAAGGGGCTTTACTGTCTTTCCGGTTCGCAGCCGTTTCAGTTGATGCAAGGAGTGAGCGAGTCGCTGTCTGGCCGTGTCCGAATACTGGAAATGAATGGGTTGTCCCTTAGGGAGATCACGGGCGATTCTTTTTCGGAGCGTGTGCTACCGACGGACGAATACGTATTCTCGCGCTCGAAGACCGCAAAGGATCCTGGGCCTATCTGGCAAATAATCCATCGAGGCGGCTATCCCGAACTGCAAGATTCCGGGGTGGACTGGAATTCCTATTATGCTGACTACGTGAAGACCTATATTGAGCGTGACGTGCGCAGCCTCAAGGCGGTACACGATCTTGCCGCCTTTCGCCAGTTCATGGTCGCCGCCGCATCTCGGACTGCTCAGGTCTTGAACTACTCCAATATTGCCGACGAGATCGGCAAGGATGTTGGAACGGTCAAAAGCTGGGTGTCGATTCTCGAGACTTCTGGAATTATATATCTACTGCAACCGTATGCGGCGTCGGAACTCAAGCGGGCGATTCGCGCTCCAAAGCTGCATTTCAGGGACATGGGGCTTGTGGCTTATCTTACACGTTGGCTGTCTGCGGAGTCGCTGGCGTGCGGCGCAATGGCTGGGGCCGTATTTGAGAGTTTTGTAGTTTCGGAGATTCTCAAGAGTTTCTCCAATGCGGGACTTGAATACCGTGATTTCGTGTCGTATTACCGTGGCCGCGACAAGATTGCTGTCCAGTGCGACGGGCAGAGGGTTGAGACTGAATCTGAAATAGACCTTGTCATTGAGGAGAATGGAGTGTTGTACCCCATCGAAATCAAGAAAAGCTCATCGCCAAAGGCGAACGATGCCGCTGCATTTGTTGCCTTAGACAAGATCAAGGGCAAGAAGCGCGGGCAGGGGGCAATCGTCTGCAACTGCGCTGCGCCGATGCATTTGCGCGACAATCTGCTATCCATGCCTGTCTGGTATCTTTAACGTCAAAACGCCCCTCTCCAGCCTCCCGCACTTTATCGCGCAATGATATCCCCCCTATCCTTTAGGATAGATGGCGGGCGAGGGGGAAATGTTGTAAACTATTCGGCAAGTAGGATAGTATTAATTATGCAACATTGCCTTAAAACATTGTCAGCAGGTTTTGTCGCCGCATGCGCCGTTTTTTCGGCGTCTGCGCTTGACCACACCGTAAGCAACGATTTCTGGTGTACGTGGAATTACGTAAACCCGTCGCCGAACACCGCAGTTTCCGCCGCTGGTTCTATCTTCGACACTTTCATCTCCAACAAAAAGGAATCCAACGTAATCCAGAGGTTCTCAAGTGAGAAGCCCGCCGGACTTATCTTCATAGTCAAATAACATTTAATAAGGAACCGCAACATGAACAGCAAAACACTCGTTTTCTCCGTCACGACAATCCTCTCCGCATCGACACTCTTTGCCGAGCCTCGCGTCGACCAGTCCGCTGTCACGCTTGCGCAGGATTCGCAGTCGCGTCTCGTCACGGTCGGCTACGAACTAACAGGCGAGCCGGCCGTCGTCACCGTTGACTTCCAGACGAACACCCTTGCGAACGCCGCCGGCGACTGGGTTTCCATTGGCGACGTCAACTTCACAAACGTCATTGGAGACGTGAATCAGGTCGTGCAGCCAGGAGTGCGCACAATCACCTGGCAGCCAGACAAGAGCTGGCCCGGACAGCGCATCAACGATGGTCGCGTCCGCGCTGTAGTGAAGGCGTGGGCGACCAACGCTCCGCCGGACTACTGCGTCGTCTGCCTGCTCACGGACACGCAGATTGATGCGAAGAAAGCAGCCGATGTCACCTGGGACATTCCGCGTCGCCGCTACTTCGCGAGCGAGGAGGCCGTTCCTGGCGGCGTGACGAACAACCTTTACAAGACGGACTTCCTCGTCCTGCGCAAGATTCCCGCCGCAGGCGTCGTATGGCGGATGGGCACGGCAGGCGTGACGGCAACAGGTTCGGAGACAGCCCACAAGGTGATGCTGACAAAGGACTACTACATGGGCATTTACGAGTTTACGCAGGGGCAGAGAAGCGTCGTCAACGGCACGGAAAGCAGCAACGCCTATCCCGATGGCAGCATAACCTGGGACAATCTTCGCGGAACATACGCCTCATACCCGTGGCCGCAGTCGGCTGGACACGAGCATGAGGTGGCATCTGACAAGGTTCTCGGCAAGCTTCGGACGCGCACCAGCATAGATTCCTTCGACCTCCCTACCGAGGCGCAGTGGGAATACGGCTGCCGTGCAGGAAATGGCGGCTGGACATACAACTATGCAACTCTTCATGCCTTCAGCGTTGGCGGCGCTGTCCGTTGCCGCTATGGCCGCGACGACGACCGCCGCGCCGAGTGCGCCGTCCGTCTCAACCAACTACTATTTGCGCGTCTCAGTGCCAGATGCTGCCGGTGCTCGAATAGAAGCAACCCTCATCCCCTCTCGTAAGAGCGAAATAGAACTCGATAGAACGAATGTTGGCGAGGATGGTCTTTCTGGTTGGATAAAGATGCCGCGCATCCTCGCCAATGGCGGGAGGAGCGAGTTGTATGCTGGTGTGGTCTTTCGCATCAAGCATGGAACGAACTTCGTAGAACGGACGTCCGTCGGCCTTGAGGTAGCGGCGACGCCAGACGGCGCACCGTTGGTGTCGCTTCCGGAAAGGCGGGTCGAAGGGGGTGTAGTCGCGGTTGAATTTGATGCGGACGCCCCTGGGTCGTCGCCGAAGGCAAAATGGTTTGCCGACCATCTCGTTGCGCTGGAGAAGGTGCTTGACGACGCGGGTTATGACGAACTTGCGCATGACGATCTCGGCGGTTTTGAAGTCAATATCTGGTTTGACATCTTCCGCTTCAAGGGAACGTCTATGATGACGCGCGATTCTCGTCTCATGGAGCAACTGACGCGGATATGCCGCAAGCTCGGTGGCAACAATGGTGCGCAAGGTGCGAAGTGGCTCCCCAAGGATGCCACGAAGGAAGGTTCCGCTTTCATCACTGGTGGCGGCGCGGGCGGGCTCTACACGCCGCGCGATGCGGGCTGGTCGGCGAAGAGCCGTGCGTTTTGGGAGAAATACCGCGCGTCGTTCGCCCCTGGCCGCCCCTTGCCCGACTTGGTGAGAATCGGGGACGAGATTGCGTTCGTATCGGGATATCCGAACTCGCCCGCTTTCCGCGCTACTTTCGACGCGGAACGCTGTCGTATCGCGCCAGAACTTCCAGAAAGTTTCCCCATATCGCCAGTCGGCGAGAAGCGACCCGAGACGCGCGAGGGGCGGATCGCCCGCTATCTCGTTGCTCGTGCGCTCAACAAGGAGACGGCGCTTGTCTTCAAGGCGACGACCGACGATGTGAAAACCTATGTCGGTCCAAACGTGAAGACGCGGGTCAATCTTCTTGGCTGGTACTATGGTGGTGGCTTTGCGGCACGGCAGACATGGATGATGACGCCGGATTACTTTTTGCTTGCTCGGGAAGGGGCATTAGACCTTCCCGAAGTGCAGGGCATGACGCCATACTACGAGCCGACAGGCCCTTTTGCCATGGCGATCCTGTCGCCCATGTTCGCTGCGCAGATTCGCGAACTTAATCCGCGACACGGCGGCGGTTCGACACTCATGATGTTTCCTTGTCGCAGCGAAGAATCGGCCTACGAGCATGTGTTCATGAGTGCGCTTCTCAATGCCGACACAGACCTTTCAATTTATCGTGTCGGTTTTCGCGCAAGCGGGTGGGAATGGGCCGAAACGCCGGGGAAGTGGAAATCAATAGCGAAGTTCACGCATAGTCTGCCGGAGATCGCGCCATATCTCGTTGGTCAGAAGCGTCAGAAGGCCGGCGTTGCCATCCTTTCCACCGCGGCGACCGATCTTTGGCGGACGCATCCAGTGGACGCGTCCAAATCCGAGATGCGCGGGCTTGCATACGCTCTGCGCTTTTCTGGCTACCGCATTGATTTTCTGCGCGAGCACATGGTAGAGGACGGATTTCTCGACAACTATAAAGTGCTCTTCGCGCCAATGTCGCACGCTAACCGGGTTGTGCAAGGAAAGATACTTGACTGGGTGAAAGCCGGTGGAACACTTGTCCTTTCGCCGGGAGCGCTCTCACGCGACGAAGCGGATGACCCGGCAGTCCTTTTTGATGAATGGCGAGAGGGGGACTGTGCGGCTTCGCAAAAGCCCATTTCAGAGTTTGACTTTAGAAAGGGCGACATCTCCGCACCCGTCAAGGAGACGGCGGTCGGCAAGGGTAAGATTCTTACCTTCGCAGATTGGGCGGGTATGTCCTTTTGTTCTGGCGCGGCGAGGAAGAGGACGCTTTATCGCGACGAGACGATTGTGCGGAGCGGACTTGATGAGCTTAATGGAACTGTTCGCTACGGCGTCGCCTACTGGATGCATGGTGACGAGGCCGTGCGTGAAAAGATCGCTGCAGTTGCTGCTGGAGCGGGCGCGATTCGCCAAATCACACTCTCGCATGGCAACATCGACGCTGGCGTTCTCGATGACGGCACTCGCGCCTTTGTCGGTTTTGCCAACTACAATGTTGGAGATGCGAAGGGGCTCGTCGCGACTTTCAAGCTCAAGAAGCGTTACGAAAACGTCAAAACGCTAGATGGCGTTCCGGTTAAGGTCGAGTGGAATGACACCACCGCCCGCTGTATCTTTGATCTCGGCGATTCCCAGGCGCTGCTGTTTAAGTAGCCGTCGAAGATTTGGGAAGTGAAACGGAAAGATGAAAAATGAGAACGCTATGCGGAACAATTCTTGCGGCAGTTGCCGCAACGACGTGCGTGTGTGGCGCGGACGCGGGCGTGGAACGTGCGAATATCGCCAACTTTGCGACTGCGGAGGAGTCTCCTCTCGTCCTGTTCACCGCGATGACGGGAAAGCCCGGCGAGAAAGAGGCGGCGGAATACTTCGCCGCAGCGCAGAAGGCGGGGTTCGGGCAGGTGATGATCTACCCGCGCTCAGGCCTTGAACTGGAATATATGGGCGACGAGTGGCTTGACTTTGTCGGCGCGTGTCTCAAGGAGGCAAAGTCTCGCGGCATGAAGGCGTGGCTTTACGATGAATACAACTGGCCGTCCGGATCTTGCAGAGGGCGCGTGACCAAGGAGAATCCGGAGTGGACGTACACGGAATACGCCGTGCGGAAGTTGACTGACGGATCCTTCTCGTGGGAGATCAAGCGCAACGACCAGCTTTCGATGAACAACAACGGTTACTTCGACGTCAATGCATATTCGGCGGACGCGATTCGCCGATTCATCGAACTGACGCACGAGAAATACGAGCAGCGTTTTTCAGCCTACATGAAGGACGGCACAATCCCAGGCATCTTCACCGACGAGCCCGCCCATCCGTCGCCGATGAAGTGGGCGGCGCCACGTCCGGTCGTCACCTTTCGCTGGTGGAAAGAGCTTGAAGACCAGTATCGCGAGCGTACCGACAGGGACTTCCGCGCAGACGTAGAGGAGTCTCTGTGCGATCCGTCGAAGACCGCAGTGTGGGAGGTCTACACGCAACTCAAAGGGGAGCAGTTTCGCCGTGCCTATTTCGATCAGATACGAACTTGGGCGAAGAAGGCCGGGATCGAGACTTGCGGACACATGATCAACGAGCATTCCCCGTGGGGTGCGTGCAACTGCAACGGACTGCCGCTCCACACCCTTCGCGGCCTTTCGATCCCGGGGATGGACAAGATATATTCGCGGCTTGACAAGGACGACGAATGGATAACGTATGCCATCGCGCAGTACGCGATTGAGTGCAACTCCACGTCCGGACGCGATACGCTGGACGCACACGGCGGCATTGAGCTGTTCGCGCTCGGTCCGTGCGACATGACGATTGAGCAGATGGCGCAGCGCATCTGGACGGCGGCGCTGTACGGCATGGACACGTACTTCGTGTCGCTCTACCACACGACGGCGAAAGGGTTTCTCGACAAGGGCGGCTATGCCATGTTCACGTCGCCGACGCAGCCGTGGTTCTACAGTTGCGGCGAGCTTCACGATGCCGCGAGAAAGGCGGCAACATGGAGCCGCAAGCGCTTTTTGCGCGATGTGGCCGTCCGCTACCCGCAGCGGCTCTTCGGTCGTATTTCGCACTATCGCGCCATGCCCGGCGAGAAGCCGCCGCCACTTTGCGAACTCGTGAACAAGCTGGCGTGGAATCAGGTTTCGTTCGAGCTGCTCCAGGATGACGAGAAGAGCGACCTGCCGTTCGTCTTTGCGTTTCGCGGCACGGAAATCGTGGAGGAACGCACCGGAAAGTCGTTCCGTTCGGCTTCCGCAGTGCTTGACTGGCTGCGTGCCGCACGCGGCGACGCCTGGCGCGTCGTGGACGCGAACGGCTCTGTCGTTCCAGGCCTCCTCGTCCGCCGATATGCCGACGGAACGGCGACCGTCCTTAACATGACGGAACAGACGTTTGCCGGGCTGTTGCTCGTGAAGGGTGAGTCCGGCGGCATTGAAAGGTTCTCGCTTCCAGCTTGTGGCGTTCGCCTGTTTGCTGATGGCGAGATGGCCTGGACACCGGGGCGAGTTCTTGGAGACGTGGCGGCGCCAGACGGATGGACTGTTTCCTTCGATCGCCCCAGCCTGCGCCGCATTTGGTTCTCGACGAACGGTGTTTCCGTGCTGAAGGTCTCTTCGGCGCTTTCGGGTGTCCGTTTCGCGGTTTGCAACTATCCTGAAGGCATCGTCAAGGTGTCTCTCGACGGCAAGATGCTCGCGGCAGATCGTCCGTGTAAATCTGCGCCGTACGGATATGCCCAGATATACCGTGAGACCGAGCCTATGGATATTGAGGCGGGGACACACGAACTGAAACTCGAAGGACGCGCGGACAACAGCGTCTTTCTGCCAGTTCTTTGGCTTGCGGGAGAGTTTGCAACAGCGGAACGCGGATCGCTTCATCCGGCCGCAAGTTCGATTCCGCGCCTCACACCTCTTGCAGCCATCGGACATGGGGATTTTGCCGGAGTGGCGACATATCGCACTACGGTCAATGTTCCAGAAGAGTCGGGCATCGCGCTTGCCCTTGACACAGGCGGGCTTCCAGCGCGGGTGCGACTTGGCGGGGTTGACCTTGGGGAAAGGTCGTTGCCGCCGTGGGAATGGAATGTGCCGGACGGCATGGCGGGAAAGGCTGCCCAGCTCGAAGTAGACGTGACGACCTCGATCCGCCCCGTGTTCGGCCCCGAGAGTGCACCTGGAGTCCGGCTGCGCGAGAAGCTTTGGTGCAAGACAGAGCTCAATGCATCCAGAAGCGGGCTCTGCTCCGCCCAATGGCTGAAAGGAGAGGGGGCACACCCCGAGAAAGAATTGTAAAATAATCCGTTGTGCGTTTATCTGGAGTAAAGCACGACGGGTAGAGCGAACAAGGGAACGGAAGGAAAAGATAAAATGAGAACACTATGCGGAACAATTCTTGCGGCGGCAGTTGCCGCCGCTAGTCAGGCGCTGGAATGTGTCGCTGCCAAAAGCCCAGTATCCGCTGCCGCGCGGATGGAGAGCCGGATAAAAGACCCGACGCGAGACCCCGGACTCTTCGGCGACTACTGGTGGGCCAACCGCTTTTTGAGCCGTAGCCGCCTTGTGGAGGGCTTTAAGCGAAAGACGGTTGACGTCGTTATGATAGGTGACTCCATTATGCACTTCTGGGAATGGAAGCATCCCGAAAGCTGGGCGAAGTTTACGAAGGGGCGCACAGTCTTGAACCTTGGCTATGGCGGCGACAAGACGCAGAACGTCCTTTGGCGAATGGAACACGGCGAGTTGGACGGCTACACCGCAAAATGCGTCGTTCTAATGATTGGAACCAACAACAACTCGGCGAACGACTCCGATCCCGCCGCAGTTGCGGAGGGCGTAAAGAAGATTGTCGCGGGTATACGCAGTCGACAGCCAAAGGCGAAGGTGATCCTGCATCCGATATTTCCGAGGGGATGCTCGGCTGATTCCGGACACGCGGCGGCAAAGTCGCGAAACGAAAAGACAAATGCATTGCTCAAGCAATTCGCCGGAGAGGATGGAAAACTCGTCTGGGTGGACTTTAACGACAAGTTGGTCGACGAGTCGGGCTGGGTTCCGAAATCGCTTATGGCAGACGAGATACATCCGACCGACGCCGGATATGACATCTGGATGGATGCTCTCGTGCCGTATTTGTAATGGAATTTGTGGGGACACGAAAGCGTTGTAAAACGGCCGTTTGAGCATTAAGCGGCGAAATGAGATTACGCTGCGGACGAAATTGCAGTCGGCATGCTGCTCTGTCGTCGCGGGAAAGATAACGAACGTGACGCGGCTACGCGATATTTGCGTTGACGATGCGCGGCAGAAGCGGCGGCATTGACATCCGTATATCAGTGATGATATAATACGCACCATGAACAAGCAACTACATTTTACACCGCAGGCATCGGAGTTTCTGACTGAGCAATCGGCCTCTGTCCAGAAGTCCTTTTTCGAGAAGTTGAAGAAGTTGTCCGAAGATGGTCTTCTGCGAGAGCCGGATGCGAAGAAGATAGCGCCTAATCTTTTTGAAATTCGGGTAAAGGTGACTCGGTTGCAGTACCGTCTTTTCTACTGCTATGTAGATTCAAATGGGATATGGGTCCTTTCCGGATTCATAAAGAAAACGCAGAAGACGCCTCAAAAGGAGATTCACAACGCCATCAAGATCAGAAAGGAGGTGGAAGGATGAATCCTCGAAATGATATCGCCGCTGCTGGCAAGGCACGGGCAAATGCGTTCATGGCGCAGTTTGCGGACTACGAGAAGTCGCCTGCTTACCAGAGACGCAAAAAGGCATTGGACGATCGTCAGGCAAAGTCGCTTGCCAAAGACCTTTCTGGAAAGCGCAAGGGTGGCATCGAGGAATTACGCTTGATTCCTGGATTTGTTGAGAATGAATCTGAAATAAGAAAGGAAAATGCCTTGCATTTGGCGATGATGGAAGCCAATAAATCAGCTTGAAATTGCTGAACGATTGGGTATGCCTCAGCCGAATGTCTCTCGCATAGAACACAGCCCCATGGTTACATTCAACACTTTTTCCGCGTATCTGTTTGCATGTGGATTTGATTTTAAGATTGATCTTCGTCCAATTGTCAGCAGTAAGAGTTTGTTTTCGAGGCGCCCAGCATTGGCGCATTAATGGTAAAGTCATTCCTCATACGTGAACCTCTGTCTCTTCTTCGAGGGTACAGGTCGGGGCGTCGCTGGAAAGATAAGCGACAATTGCGACTAATTGAGCGGCAGTCGTCTTTGCATTGACCTCTCCAACAACGACGACGGCAAGGTGCAATAATTGTCAATATCGGCGCAAATGACGGTTCAGTTTTTGTCAAAATATGTTTGTTTTGCGGTTGAATTTTTGCCAATCATTTTGCTATAATATGCACGCAAGGAATAAAAATATGATTTATCGCAAAATATCTAAACGTCTTGAGCAATTCTATTTGGATCGTGGAAAATCTGCATTGCTGATTGATGGCGCAAGGCAGGTTGGAAAGACTTTCATAATAGAAGAGTTTGGTCGCACCCACTATGAGTCTGTTGTTAAGATTGATTTTGTCAAGATGAAAGGTGCGACAAAGCTGTTTGAAGATGTCGATGATGAATCTGAAATCATTTCTCGAATTAGTGCATTTGCCAAGAAACCGCTCATAGAGGGAAGAACTCTTGTTTTTCTTGATGAAATACAGGAATGTCCTGAAGCGGTCACATATTTGAAGTATCTTGTGCGTGACGACGGGCGATATCACTACATACTAAGCGGTTCGCTTCTGGGTATAGAACTGAAGAACATACGGTCGGTGCCTGTCGGTGTGCTTGATGAGGAGAAAATGTACCCGCTTGATTTTGAGGAGTTCGTTCTTGCGACTGGGGAGAGTCCTGGCCTTATAGAATCTGCGAGAGACGCATGGAAGGCTCACAAGCCATTGGCGAGAGTCTTGCATGATCGGCTTAAAAAGCTCTTCCGCTTTTATCTTGTCGTCGGCGGAATGCCAGCTGTCGTACAGCGCTATGTCGACACAAAGGACATCCGCCGTGTAATTGCTGAGCAGCGCAAGATTATTGTCGACTACCGAAAGGATATCTCGAAATACGATGAGGCGAATTCAATGCGCATCCGTGAGGTTTTTGCAAGACTTGCTCCCGAACTTAACAAAAAGAACAAGCGCTTTTTTGCGGATAGCGTCGAGCAAGTAGGTCGTTTTGACAGGCTTGAAGATGAATTCGTCTGGTTGCGCGAGGCTGGGGTGGCGATTCCTGCTTACGGCATTGCAGAGCCTAAGGTCCCCCTTGTGCTGTCTCAAAAAGACAATTTCTTCAAGCTTTTTGCGAATGACGTCGGGCTTCTTTCCGCCATGTTGATGGACGGTATTCAGGTACGTGTACTCAATGGCGAGACAGACATCAACTTTGGCTCATTATATGAGAATGCGGTGGCGCAGGAGTTAACGGCGCATGGTTACTCGGTGAAGTACTACAATTCTTCGGCTTTCGGCGAGATAGACTTTGTCGTGGAGGACGATGGAATTGTCCTTCCGATAGAGGTCAAGAGCGGCAAACACTACAAGCGCCATAGGGCGCTTGCTAGCTTGATGGGTAGTGCGGAGTACAATATTCGTTCCGCGCTTGTCCTAAATGATGACATCATGACGGACTCGGGGCGGATCTTCTATGCGCCAATCTACATGATGATGTTCCTTAAGAAGGATAAACTGCCGGATGCAATGGTATATGAAATAGGAAAGCCATTGCAGATTCCTTGAAACATATTGGATGTCCCCCTGTCCAAAAGGATAGATTGCGCCGCGTGGTGCTGCGGTGTATAATGTTCGTGAAGCTTGAAAATGAAAGGAACGTTTCATGGACGAATCTTGCAGAGCCAGATTTTCTATTCTTTCCGCTATAGTGCTTGCTGCGTCTATCGGTGCAAATGCAGCCGAGCCGATTCGTTGGTTCAATGGCACTTGGGATGAGCGCGGTGCGCCGCAGGGCAAGACTGAAGTCCTTGACGCACGTCTCAAGGAGTTCGCCGACAGCTTTGACCGCCCCGGCATGGAGACCGAGCGGCCTTACAAGTGCGATTTCCCCAAACTTCGCAACATGGCGCTCGACGCGTTTGGCCGCGTTGCCATAGGAAGGTGACCAGAAATATGAGAACGCTATACGGAACAATTTTTGTGGCGGCAGTGGGTGTTGCGATAAGCACTGCGGCTGGCGCGGAGAAAGTGCCGGCGGTCGCCATCCACTCCGCGACTACGAATGGCGTGGAGGTTCGCTGGTTCGAGGAGATGGTGCCGATGAAGGACGGCGTTCGTCTTTACACCTACGGCGCACTCCCGCCTGAGGGCGAGACGCGCGGGATCGTGTTCCGGCGCAATCCGTATGTGCAGGAAAAACCTGTCGACAGGCGGGAGCTACCGTTCGTCTGTCCATTTCAGCTACTTGGACACGAATCCTCCCGACGTGAAGGGCGCGGCGCTTTTCGTCCAGGACGTTAACCGCTACAACATCGCCTACCGCAACGGTTTTTTCAAGATCGGACTTCACGGCGGCTGGTTCGTGCGCGGCTATCGCAAGAAGGACAAGTCGCTTTCCCGCAATGGCAGCGTCACGTTCGCCGACTTCCCCTTGATGGGCTTCTCGCGCCGATATTGGGGAGAGGCCGTGCCTGCGCTCGACAATGTTCTAACTCATCCGCGCCCAGACGATCCGTTTTGGCGCTCGCACGAGCCGGGAAGCGGCGTTGATTACTTGGACGCCATCAACAAATCGACTATGCCGATTCTTCTGCGCACTTATAATCGACGCCTACGACCACGGCGGCAATATTGCGGGATGGGCTAAGGGAACTCGCGGAGAGTTCCGAGGCGGATCGCGAGCCGATTCCGGCGTTTCTGATCTCGACTGGTTCGACTATTGCCGCACTGGAAAGCCGGTCGCCAACGTGCAGCCAGGGAAGACGCGCTACTACGCACTGTGGGAGAACGCATGGAAGAGCGAGCCGGAGCTTGCCGACGGCACTCGTAAAGTTCGCCTCGCACTTGGATAAGGGACGCGTTCTCTGGGACCCTTGTGATACGGTCGATGTGATACGGTCAATTTGATTTTGAAAGGGGATGAAGGATGGCGACTGCAAAACGAGCAAAATCGAATCTTGGGTTTCGGCATGTGAAAGCGGCAGTGAAGAGCGAGGAGTGATAGAAACGCCATGAAGAAAACTTCGCAGAGGTCGTTGCTGTTTCGGCAGAACGTGAACCGAAAGAAGGCGGATCGGCGGAGGGTCTGTCCCCGCCACGGTGTGCGAGGGATAAAAACA
>CADCAK010000024.1 GCA_902799385.1 uncultured bacterium
ACGGCCTTCGCGCCGGATCGCCGGACCAGCGAAACTTCCATTCGCCGTTCAGGGACATCTTCCACGGCGTATCGAATTCGAGCGCGTCCGAGAGCGCGATCTTTTCGTCCGCGAGCGGCATGGCGTACGTCGCCGCCGGCATCCTGTTGCGCGAGTTGACTGCGGGATTCTCCCAGTCGTGCGCGGCGGCGACCGACAAGGCGGAGGCCATAGCCGCGACTGCCGTCAATGACATTTTATGCATATTCCCCATTTTTGACTCCATAGGCGTATTCTACAATTATCTTCCTGTTATTTTCGCCGATTATTGGCAATATTTGTTCTAGTGGCGCTTCACAAGATGTCCATCGGCATAGGCCGAGGATGCGTTACGCGGGGGTATTTAAAGGCAGGAGGGCCAAACAGGAGAACCGCACCCACCGAATGTCCTTTGGGAATCTTCAGGGCGCGCTGGAAGCCCCTCGACAATTTGAAGGCGTGCACCGCAAAGCCGCCCCAACATGTGCCAAGACCGTTTGCCTGCGCCAGCAAATCGAAATAGCTGAGGGCAATCCACGGATCCGCCTCCTTGCAAGGCGCCTTACGGGGCGTGGAGGCGACTATCATGCAGGGCGCGTTGCGGAAGACGATGTCGTCGCCGCGCAGGATTTCATCCACATAGCGGCGAAACACGGGATAGAGCGTCTGAAGGATGCCCGTGCGGACAAGCAGCCTAAGCTTCTTAGCCGTCTCGCGGCGAAACCACTCCATGCGCTCCGCATCCCGCACCAAGGTGAAATGGAGCTGGTGGTCGTTACAACCCGTAGGCATCCAGGCGAGGGTATCAACAAGCCGTTTCCAGACGTCCTCGGGAATCGGCCCCTTTCCCCAGTGTCGGACGCTCCGGCGCTGTCAGAACGTGAACTATGCAGTCGCGCACACACGCGCCACACGCTACGCACTTTTCCCTGTTGATGTTTATCATTTTGATTAAATCCCGTGATGATCCCCATTTAGATCACTCAAGGCCTCTATCCGCCACAACAGCCGATTTCGTCCCGAATTGTATCATACTCCCTGTCGAAAAATCAACCTCAGATAAAAAGCAATCGTCCCGCCGCATAGCCCGCTACCGCTGAATACCATTTACTAATAAAGCCAGGCAAGGAGAAATGGATTCACCTCAAATCAGCTATTGCGACTTCGACAACGCCTTGTGCATGGCAAGCGACTTCATACTCGTTGAAAACGAAATGCAAGCCATCTTTGCCGACGTAGAAATTCTCCGAAGGCGTGGCAAGCACTTCCTCTGCCGACGGCATAAGATTTTCTTCCCCGCCAATCTTGGCGATAACTGCCTCTCGAATCTTCGCAATTGCCTCGTCACGCTTCTCCGGCGGGATTACGTCAGCGGTCGTCAGCCGCCGTCCTGTTTTCACATCTACCGTACCAACTTTGACAATCGTACTACCATGCGCCCCGCCAGTGTACATGAAGCATTCCGCCCAATAACTGAAGAACGTCTGTTGGTCGGTATAGACTACCTTGTATTCAGACTTGTATTCCTTTGTGGTCAGCATCTGGAACCCGCCGCCGTCTGGCTCGAAATAGCTCGCCAAGTCCTTGTCGTTAAAAACATCCTGCACCTCGTTCACATAGCAATCCAGGTAATTCCTGAAATCCATAGCAAACAAATCTGCATCATTCGCAATGTAGTCGCATGCGCAACACTCCACCTCTCGCCCAACCTCGCCATACCTGCACCCGCCCAGCGCAGCGATGTACACGACCAACAACAATTGCGGGGAGATTCTTTTGGCACATGTTCGTTTCATCATTTCATTGCTCCTTTCAAATTCTCAACGAGCGATTTCAGCAGAAGGTCATCTTGCTGAGATTCGGCTTCATTTAACTGCTTATTTTTATCGCAAGCTTCACATAGGCTCGCGTACAAAACGGATTTCGCCTTCAGCAAAGAGAGCGAGTCTGCCAAGAAAAGTACGCCATTGGTCTCTTCCTGCGCCATTGCCACCTCTTTGCTACAGATACTATTCGTCGCTGCCGCAAGCGACTCCAAATCTTTGCACTCCACCGTTTCAACTTTCTTATTCCAGCCCCAGAAACGGCCTTTCTCAAGGCGCTCCAGCGCGATTTGGCACGGGAAAGTATTAGTGGCGGCAATAGCGCGGAGACGGGTGATCTGATTGGTGCGATGAGTGTGGATTGTCGTAGGCAACTCGTCGATGAACACAACCTTCTTTCCGCTTGGTGCGTCCGCAATGAGATTGTACAACTCGTCAAATGCCTGAAGCCAATTCCGCAACACAGGACACTTCGTGCGCCCAAAGCGGACAAGAGAACTCCTGAATGCGGCAAGTTGTGCTTTCTTGTCACCGCCTCTAAACCCCGTGTGAGAGAATGTAAACGTGTCCGAGAACATCTCTCGAATCAGATATGTCTTACCTATGCGCCGACGTCCATAGATGGCGACAAACTGTGACTCGCTCTTCTGCAAATCCCATTCAAGATTCTTTATCTCGTTCTTTCTGCCGACAAGCTGCATAACCCCTCCTCGTGCGGTTTGACGGCAATATTATACCATAAAACGAAACTTACTGACAAGTATCGCATTACATTTCGCAGATAATCGTCAATAACTCCATTTCGATACGAGATAATGACAGAGTTTGCCAACGGGCCCATCTGAACTCTCGTAAGTCTCGAGAATTGGCCTCGTCCGAGGCGTTTCAGCGTTATTTGGCATGGGAAAGTATTATCCTATATTCGGTAGTTGGATGGGGTAGTGTTTAACGCAGAGAGGGTATCAACAAGCCGTTTCCAGACATCGGCGGGGGCGGAAAACGAAAACCTCCTCCGATGCATCAGATGAGGCGCCTGAGAGAGCCCGGAAAGATACACCAGATGAGGCGAAACTGCTTTTGTGTGGCAGTGCCATTCTGTGCGCCTTCCCTGTGGAATTGCTCCCGTCCCGCTTTGACGATGATATTATACCAAAAATCAGGCCTGCTGACGGAAATTTCGCGGCGCGATATCTCCGCCGCAGGCCTATCCGGGCTCTCTTAAGCCGGGTGTCCGCCTATGGCAGACTCTTCAAGTAGCCTTCGACATTTCGATACGATATACCGGCATCGTGGTCGAAGTCAGGTCCGCGATAAAGGACGGTTCGTTCGACAATCTTGCCGAATGCCTTTTCCGTGCGCGACAGAAGTTCCGAATCGACAAGATGCCTGAACTGCTCGTCGACGCTTTCCGCCGAGTGCTTCACCTCGTATAGCCGGCAGGTCCCGTCCGAGAGGTCACGGACAACCATGTCGAACTCTCCGCTTTCAAACTGCAGCTTGAACACTTCCGATCCCGAAAAGATATCGCGCGGACGCGGCGTGGATTCCATCGTCTCCAAAAGCACGATGTCCTCCAGCATCCGACCGCGGACATCGTCAAGGACACGCCCCGTCACATACTCCTGCTCGGCAGGCGGCTCTTTGGAAAAGGAGGAATCCTTCATCATCGCCCTTACAAGCGCCTCGGCCTGGCAGTAGCGCATTCCTGGCTGCGTAAAAAGCACGCGAACGCCATTCACCACCGACTCCCCTAGGATGATGCGCACCGGGCAGTCCCTTGTCAGGTCGAGCCGCTGGAGATACGCCTTGATCGCGGCTGCATGAACATCAGAAACCTTCACCCCCAGCCGATCGGCGTTGCGGATATCAAGGTAGCGCATGAGCTCCGCCGTCACAGCCCCCTTGTCGAGCATCCGGTCAAGCCGCCGCCGCCGCGAAGCGTCGCGATCGGTCATCAGCTGGCGGGACGCTATTCCAAGGTCCGAGGACTTGAACGGACGCGTCAGCACGCTGGCGAGGAATTCATGGTTCATGTCCTCGATGACGCGGATGATGGCATTTGTCAGCTCGTTCTTCTCGTAAAGCTCGCGGAGGGAGCCGAAATACCGGCCGTCGCGACAGCAGGCAAGCGAATGCTGGATGTTGCGGGCAATGGCGGTGTCTATGTAGCGGCGCGTCGACTCCTCGTCGCGGAACGACGCATCCGGCTCATTGGCAAGCGGATCGTCCAGGTTCTTCTCGCCGCGCCTGAGAAGTCCGCCATAGCTGATGTACTCGTCGATGTCTTCTATCCCAAGAAGCCGCGAGTATTCGCGAAACGGAATGAACGACGTGTGCAGCATGTAGGCGCGGTCGAAGAGCTCCTGGTCTATCGACATCCTGAATCCAAGGGAATCCGTCCCCGAAAGCACGATCTTCATGCCCATTGGCGCATATACGTCCGAGAAGAGCGAAGCCCCGTCGATGAAATCGTCGAGAAGCGTCACTTCGTCAATGAACACATAGCGGAAACCGCGCCTGTGGAGCCGCGAAAGCCTGTCGTCCATCGTCGCAAGCGTATCGCCCATCCGGACCTTCATGTACGCGGCCTTAGCAAACTCCTCGCGCGTCAAGGCCCGGACGGCCTGCTGCAGCATGGTAGTCTTTCCAGTACGGCGCAGCCCAAAGACAATCAGCACCTTGCTTTGCGCAGGCCAGCGGAGAAACTTCATTATGCCCGGAAACACGTCACGCGCATCCCATCCGGAAACAAAGTCCGCCCAGTCGCTCAAATCACGGCCCGTTTTCACAGCAACGTCCGTGCGGACAGAAGGCCTTGCGCCAATGCCATAAGGACGCAGCAGCTTCGCAAGCTCCCTGCGCCGCTCGATCTTCCTGCGCATGCCTTCAACCTCGGACTCCTTCAAATATTCGCTCCTTGTGCGACCGTCCTCTGCCCACTGACGATAGTATCTGACCTTCCCCGCAATCGTTTTGCGGGAAATACTCCCTATCGGCAGTTTCGCAAGTTCTTCGCGACAACGCTCTATCTCCTTGTCCGAAAGCTCTCTCGACATCGTTTTCTCCCTTTCGGCGCATAGTATAAACCATAAACCCAATTCTCGTCAAGTGGGTTTATGTGGGTTTATTCTGCCCGCGATTCGTTCTTCGCCACAAACTGCGGCCGACGCAGCGGTCGGTCCTCCCGTAAATGTGGCACCGCCGGAACAGATTATTCCTAGATTGTCTCATAATGGAAATGGCACGAATGGACACTTATGTGATTTTCGTGCCAATTCTGCATTGACTTCCCCACTTGGCCAACCAATTTTACCCGTTCGGGAAAAATTTTGTATATTGGCTTAGCTTATCTCTCATTTATTCCCGTTCGGGAACAAATGGTTTTCAAGTTCGGCGCGGTCGCGGTCGGTCATGAGACGATCCACGATGCCGGACTTGACGTTTGCCCATTTCCATTGAGAACGGAACCTTGTCGAATCCAAGCTCGGAGAAATGCTCGTTGCAGTTGATCTCGACTTTGATTCGCATTGCTATTGGCGTCTCGTTCTCGGACATGTACCGAAGCTTCATTACATGATTGTAGCGCTTGCCCTTTGCCTGCTGATCTGGCACAAACGACAGGACATTGCGGAGTCTGTCGAGTATCGGTCCCATTGGCTCGGGATTGATCAAGACAAGGTCAATGTCTTCGCTATATCTTGGCTGTGGCGTGACATACAGCTTGTAAAGCGCAGTCCCTCCTCGCCACGCAAGGCGGGATGCGAGGAACGGATCGGAATAGATTGCGACAATACATCTGGAGATAAGCAAATCCTGTTCCACAAATTCATCGTGACTCCAGGGAAACGCCTTCGCCCACTCAAGCAAATAATTTCTCTTAATCATAGATCATCTACCTCCAGTTTTTCGTTTACATTAATGTGCCAGCGGCGATTATGTGTGATAACGTCATGGTTCGAATCGACATTTAGGCATGTGTTTGCCACTCTGCAATTTACCTTCCATTGTTCGCAAAGCGCGTTGGCCGCCTCTTTCGCACCTATGACTTCGTCAAGGATGTATCCAAGCCGCTGAATAGACGTTCCCTTGCAATACTCAAAAAACGTCGTAGGAAGCTTGCCGAAGTCAAGCGAGTCAGACAATTCTGCAAGCACCGTGGCAACATTCAAAAGCCCTCCGCAATGCCTTGCGTACTGTACAAGCTCGACAGCGGTCAGTTCGGGCGACGAATATAGGACAGTGCCATTTGCATCATTTCTTTCGACGAGAAAACCTACGGGCATTTTATATCGATAGCACCAGTGAATGCAGGCATTCATGTTTTTCGAAGAATTCAACGCCGGATATGTCGTTGTGGCAAAATCCACTAGCGGCATCTGATGAGAAGCTCCCCATACTTTCGCCGCTGTAAGAAGTCCAAAGTAATATGGCCGCCCAAGAAAACGCATCAACTCTGGAAGGTAATAAGTTGGAGGAATAACACCCCTCGACTTATACCTCACCGGCATAATGACATAAAATCGCCTGTATACGGAAACAATCCGCTTCTCGTTCTTAAGCCGCATAAGATTATTCTGCAGAACCTGTTTTTCAAGCGAAGGGAAAGCCGACACGGCATTTTCAAGAGAAAAGGTCGTGTGTCCCGTCATTTCAAGTTCATCTATCCATGCTCTAATCGTCACCGTTTTACACCTCTCAATAATCGTTATGCGATTAATATCAGTTGTGAAACGACAATATTATACCAAAAATTTAGGCACTCGGGTTAAAATGTCGGGTGTCAGATTTTGCGGGGCGTGGCTCGAATTTTTGGGGACACACCCCACAGAACGCTGAAAAAATCAAGGGTTTCGTGGGGCCCGTCCCCAAAATTCCCATTTGCCTTAGCGTATTTGGTTGAAATACTCGCCAATGTCACCTGGCTTTGTCGTTTCGCGAACGGCGCGGACGCCGGCGGCCTTCACCTCCCGAATCCAGTTCTCGACCGCCTCGCGGCGAAATGTTTCAAGGTATTTAACCGTGTAGACGTCGCCCAGCATGGATGCGCTCCCTTATAGAACCAAATACCTGATCGCCTGATAGCCGTTCAGGATTCTCTCTCGCATATTGGCTGCATGCGGCGAGTTCGTTCATCACCTGCCGACGCTCGGAATAGTAGTCTTCCGCGAAATCGGGGCTTTCGCGAACTTGAAAAGGCAACCCCCGATGAATCAAGGACTGGTGCGCAAATAGCGTAAATGCAGCAGAAAGAGTAAGCCCCAGCCCTCGATAAAGGGCCTCGACATCTGTTTTCAGCTTGTCATCAACGCGAAAATTTACCTGTGCCATAGTTCTTCTCCTATTTTCGGTAGACATTATACCATACTTTCATTGACAATTTCAATGCATCTTCTATACTTTTGCTTGCGCCCATATACATAAGGATTTGTGCCCTTATGCATAAGCGCACCCATTAAGTCTGCAGAGAGAGCGCGAGGCGGCGGGACATGTTTCGGCTCAAGGCTCGCATCGCATTTCGCCGAAACACTCCCCGCCGCTTACGCGCCACAGCAAATGGCCGTTTTGGTTTCGCTGTCCCCAAATTCTGCACCAACTACTAACTACCAGTTCACCAACTACCAAAATCTCGTGTAGGAAAGTCAAACCCTCCGTGTAGGGAGCGCCCACCCCGTGCGAGGAGAACGCCCATCCCATGCAGAGGGAACGCGTCTCCCGTGCGGGCGGACTCATCGCCCGCACTCGCGCCCCAAAGACTACTATGTCTTTTAGCCCAAAGTCCAGGGGGTTTTAACTGCTCATTCAGGGGGTTTTTCCGCAAATCCGGGGAGTTTTCAAAAAAGCCCGAGGGCTTCCCCCGAAAACTCAGGAGAAACCCCCGCAAATGAGCGTATAGATACGCCTTACATGACTAGAATCACCATGGCCATCGCCGCGACTGCCGTCCATGACGATTTTGCCGCGTCTTTCCGACTGTATTCTACTCAATCATTATAACCAGCCCGTGCATCGTCTCGACCTTGAGGCCGGTCTCGTCGTAGCGCAGGCGGACGCCATCCACGTATGTGCTGCCATCAGCCATGGCGAACGTCACGTTCGACGGCACAGAACTCCATGTAAGCAGATAGGGCGAGGCCGACTTGGCGAGCGCCTTCATGTCCGTACGGCCGGAGATGTCGATCTTGACGGTCGCGCCAGACGCGAACAGGACGTCCTTCACGCCCGCGTTCAGATCGGAGGCAAGCGGCCATCCGCCGCTCCAGCCCGTGAGGTCAATTGTCGAGCCGTCCTGCATTTCAACGCCGTGGAAATGCGTTGTGGCCGGAGTGAATTTGCCATAGACATTTATCGGATTGGTGCTGGAGGCTTTTCCGGTGGTGGATGTCCACTTTGCCGTGTAGTTGTCAACCTTTATTGGACATGCGGCAACTAAAGCGCAATTCGCGAGGAAATCAACGTTGTTCGTGGCGACGATTCCGCCGCTCCCGCCAACGACAAAATAACCTCCGCTCGTAATGTCGAACGTCCCGTCGAGTATGGCCATGCTGTAGAATCTCAATTCCTTCCCAGAGGTAATCGACACTGTAAGCGTATGTCCACCGAGATAGACGGTCGATGCTTCGTCGGCGTTTACTCCGAAGAACATACTGCGTGTGGACGTCAGTGAGGAGTCTTTTGTAAGTCGCACCCTGCGGAACTGGGTATTCGCTTCCACGGTAGCGTCGGATCCAGTGTTTGTCAGGTCGCCGCCATCAAGCGTGATCTCGTATTTTCCGAAGCCGACCTGCCCCGCCGCATCCAACACCGCGCTCTCGCGAACGACGATATCGCGCCCCGCAGCGCCAAACGGATGAAGCCATCCTGCCGCACCAGGCTTGAGAATTCCCCCGGCGACCTCCGTGCCGCCAGCGTAGGTCTGTTCGGTCTTCGCCACGACAAGAGTTCCCTCCCCTTCCTTCACGAGACGGAGGTTTCCAGAAAGCGTCACGCCGGAGTTCGTTTTTGTCCCCGACGGCACTGCCACATGCAGCCGCCCGCAACGTCCTGTGTTCCCGTATTCAAGCTTGAAGAATTCAAGGAGGTCGCCAGTGTTGCATGCGTAGAACTCTATGCGGTATCTCGCGTATGCCGTCTCGTTCGTGAATTCGTACTGGCGCATCTCGTTCATCACCCAACCGGTTTCATGCGACCGGGAATCAAGCTCCGTCCACTCGATTCCGTCGTTCGACCCGTAGAACTTGATCGACTTCGGCGCACGCTCTCCGGCAGAAGAATCAGAATGGCCATTGCTCATGACGCGATAGGCGTTCACTACCGTCGCAGCGGGGAAGGTGTAGTCGATCTGTATTGGCGACTGCGTGCTTATGTTCGCAATGACACGGTGAGTGGAATCGTATGAGGCAGCGTCGCAAAACGCCTTTGCGGCAACGGTGTTGCTATTTAAATAATTATTTGTCGAAGAAACCGTGCCGCTTGGATTCGTCAGATCGAACGAAGAGGAGTCCGTTATCGTTCCTGTGCCGTCAAGCCCGTTCAGCCACAACTCGTGTCCGTCAAGGTCTATCGTGCCGTCGATGGAAACCGTGGCCGACGATGATTTGAGATTCACATCCGAACTCAGCGCGATATTGCCTGAAACGCTTACTGGCGCACCCTGCGAAAACGACAAGCCGGAAAAGTCAGACGCCGCTCCGCCAACGATCTCCACTTTTCCGTTCCTTACATACTTATATTCGATTTCGGCGATATACATGGTTGCATCGCCTGTCACTGCCGTCACCTTGAGGCGATAGTACCTGTAGGCTTTCGTGTTTTCGAAGTCGTATTGCCTCCATAGACCCCTTGTCCACGACTGGTTTTTCTGCGAGTTAAGGACAACCCACGTGGCGAAATCATCCGACCCCTCGAATGTCCACGTTTTGGGACAGCTGTTGTAGTTGTTGTAGTTAAATCCCATTATCCTATAGCAATTCACTATCTGGGGAGTTGTCTCGCCAAAGTCATAGTTGATTTCGAGAAATTTTAAGGTAGAAAAGTTACTGGCGTACAATACTCCGCTACCTGTGCCGGATGTGTTGGCATAGACGTCGTTAAAGGCGAATTTCGCAGGATATTTGTCATCCCCCGCCATCGCCACTTTAACGCCGTTTGTCGTTGTGCTGGCGGCAGTTGCCGCAGCGGCAGGGCTTGTCAAGTCGCCGCTATCAAAGACATTTGTGACGATACTTCCCTCTCCCGCAAGGCCATCAAGCGAAAGTTTACATCCAGACAACTCGACCGTCACTCCACTCTCAACGGTGACGAGGCCAAGCCCGCGCCAGTCGGTGTCGGCTGTAAGCGTGACGTTCTCAGTCAGATTCGTATCGGCATACGCCTTAGGCGATAGCGCCGCCACGAACATTGCAACTCCGGCGAAGAGAAACTTCAACATTTTGCCCCCCCCCCCCCTTCTGTTTTTCGTTAGTTTTTGTCATTTTCTTTTCTCCTTTTTGGTGTTTGGTTTTGTTCGTGAGCATTTTACAAAATCGTAGTGATCAATCAACGGGATTGCCCATGGCGTCAACCCACTTTTCGCCGTTCCATGTGAGCGTCTTGTTCGTCTTCCTGTCGAAGTAGGTTTGAAGGAGCTCGGGATATTCCGGCCGCTCGAAACGCGAGCTGCGCAGATTGTCCATTCGGAAATTAAGCCCGCTGCCTTTCGCCCAGAAAGTCTTGAACCCGAAGGCATTGCCTTCATGGAACGCCTTGCCCTGTATCGTATAGGAGATGTACCCGTGCCATGCGCCAGGCGTCTCTTCTTTCGCCGGGGAAATCGGCCCGTCCGGGCTTTCGGGGATGTGCGCCGTGTTCAGGCGCTCGATGTTGAAGTCGATTGCCGTCAGATGCCCGGAGCCGCCGAAGTACGGCAGATGCGTATTGCCCTCGTCGCACGAGTTTATCCAAGTCATCGTCTTTGTCGCCCTTCCGACCGTGCGGTAGCCGTAGCAGCAGCGCGACGCCACGCAGTCGCTGATTACGAGATGCTCGACGCCCTGAAACAAAAAGCCAGTGTGCAAACCGCCAACGTTCACGAAATTGTATCCTATGCGCGACGCCTCGTCGTTCGCGGCTCGGCAGGAGACTACTCCTATCGATCCCTTGGCCGGTGTCGCCGGCTTCACATGCAGGAAGCGATCTTGGAAATATCGCTCCGTGTAGATACCCACCATTTCAAGATACATGTTGCCGAAGCACGACCCGTCGATTCCCCTAATTGGCTTGGAGGCATCGTGGAAGAGAATGTAGATGTCACGGAAATTCACGTTGTTCACGAAGGTGTACGTGAAGAACGCGCCTTCAACCTTCGGCTTCTTCGCCGTTCCGCAGAAGACCTTGTATGGTCCATTGCCATTCATCGCGTCCATCGCCTTCTTGGTGACGTGTATGCCGACGCCGAAGCGCGTATTGTAGGATTTGTTTTCCGTGCCGCCGACGACGTTTATCGTCCGCGCCATCCCGTCATTGTAGCCAAAGAGTATCGCCGTGTTCCCATCGCCGTTGAACGCATCGACGTAGTAGTCGCCATCGGCGAGCTTCAGCGTTCCGCCACGCGTCAATTTCCGTATCGCCTTGTTGAGGATGGCCTCGTCGTTCGCTCCCGTGCAGACGAGATCGGCGGCGGACTTGTCGGCATCGGACGAATTCGACGCCGCCACGCGGACAATCGCGGGCGAACCGGGTCGGCTCGGAAGGCTCGCCGCCGGAAGCACCTGTCCATCCGCCACGAGACGCGCGGCGAGCGCATCGTACGGGACGTCCTGGACGGCGGCCGTAGAGGACTGCGGCCCTCCCACGGCGAGGGACGCCGCCGTTCCAGCGGCCTGGCCGAGCGCGAAGAAGACTGGCTCCATGCGAATCGAACCGAACGCCATGTGAGAAGCCGAAAGGCAAACTGGAACGAGCAGGTTCTCGCACTCGTCGCGCTTGGGGCAGATCGCGCCGTAGTCGATGCCGTATGGTTTCATCCTGCCGCCGTCCTTGCGCTTTGCCGCATCCTTGCCCCATGCACTGTAGCGACCGTGATCTTCGACGTTGCCCTCGTTCTGGACATTGCCATTTGCGTCGACTACGCGGCGGACGTTGTGCGAATCCATCGTATACGCCCCCATCGCAACGGGCTTCGGCGCCTTGCGGTCGCCCCGGCATTCATGCTCCGTCATCACATACTCGCCAACCATGCGCCGCGCCTCGCGCACGTACAGCTGGCTCTGCCATCCGTCGCCCGGACCGTCGAGGAACTCGTCTTTGCACGTTCCCCAGCGAGACGCCTCGCGGCGGATATCCTCCGGCACTCTCGGATGGTTGGCGAGCGTCCACACAAGCCCCTTGTGGTAGTCGAGATGCTCCTTGAAGATTTCGGCGCGGCGCTCGTACGACGCCTCCGGCCATTCGTAGTTGCGCCCGATGAAGTCTGTCGAAAAGCCACGCGAATTGTTCGTGTCAGTCTTGCGGTTCGGCATGGGCGACCTGTCGGCGTTCCACGGGGCCGCAGTTTCGCCTTGCTCGAAATTCCTGAAAAGCAGCTCGTATTCACGCTCGTCGTAGTTTGCAGGCTTCTTGAAGGGAATGCGGTTTTCGGGAACGTCGGTCAGGCACATCCTGAAATTGTATGCCTGCACACGCTTGTCGCCGTCGCCGTCCTTCTCGTTTGGATTGTACGGCTCGATTCCGGGAAGAAGTCCGCTCTCGGGCTTCCCTTTCACGACATACGCGCTTACACCCGGCTTCAATTGATGTCCCTTCGCCTCACGGAACTGGATGCCGCTTATCGTCTCGCCGTAAACGGAATTCGCCTCGCGTCCCACCGTGTAGGAAACCCCCGCCGCCGCCATCAGGTCGCCCTCGTATGTGGCGTCGATGAACGCCTTGCCGCGATAGACGTTGCCGGAAAGTGTCTTGATGGATGCGATGCGCCCGTCTTTCTTCTCCACGCCCTTTTCGCGGTCGAGCCATTCGCCGCGCCGGATGTCGAGCTTGTCGCGCTTCTCCCAGCCTTCGAGAATTGCAAGCGCGGCGGAAGGCTCGAACGACCACATCGAATCGGCATTCATCCAATCGCCCGCCGTCTGGCCTTTCGGGACATACTCCTCGCGTTTCTGGTGCGTCCAGTGCGCAGGATCGGCATACCATTTCGCGACGTCGTGGTAGAATTCGAGGGCGATTCCGCCGAAAGCGGACTTGTTGCCGATGTCGGTCTGGCCAAGCCCGCCGGTCGTGAGTCCGCCGATGCGCGTCTCTGGCGATACGATCACGGCGCTTCGACCCATGCGCTTCGCCTGCACTGCGGCGGAAAGCGCCGCGGGACTCGAACCGTAGATCACGATGTCATGCGCGACATCCGTCGCGCAGTATGCAAATGTGGAAATAAGCAAATATGAAAATGCTGCAATACCCAATGTCGCTATTTTCATAATTCTTCTTTCACTTTACGCCCAGCGCGACCTGGACGGCGCAGGGCTCCTCCTTGCCGGTCCAGTCCTGCGATGCAATCCACTCGTCGGCGGCGAAGAGGCGTTCGGCAGCCTTTTCGTAAGAAATTCGACTTAGTTCCGAAATGAGTCGTATGCCGCGATCTACAAGTTTTTTGTTTGAGATCGACACCCAGCTCATCCAGTTGCCGGAAACCCGCCCCATCGCCACCATCGTGCCGGTCGAAAGTATATTGAAGGTCAGTTTCACGGCAAGATGCTTCCACACTTCCAGCGGCGAGGAATCCACTGACGCTACATCGAACAGCCGCACTTCTCCGAAGTTCTCCGACTTTGCGCGGGCCGCCGCCTCAAACACAGCGTCTGGTGCGCCAACACGGACGATGACCGCAACAGATTCGCAGTCCATATAACGTTCAGGCGTGTCTTCGCTGCCAATCTGATACTTCATCAGGCTTTCCCGCCCTATCTGCGGCAACTGCCCGCCTGTAAGCGGCGGCATCCCAGGCTTCGCATAGTCGTCGGCAGTCCATTCGAGGCAGCGCACGTCACGATGCAAGAGCGCATCCCAGCACTTCTCCGTTGTGTATAGCGGGTTCTTGACGAACGCCCAGCTTTGTGCGAGATTCGTTTCGTCTGTGGAACGGAACGGCGGCAACATAAACGTCGGAGAACGCTCAGTCGTATCGGTGAAGAGATCGAGCATGCAGTCGTCGGCGAAATACGTCACGCGACCCTTGCGCGAATAAAACGATTTCTCGAAGTCTATTGCGTCGGCGATGTTGTTCCGCGCCGATGGTGACTCAAGACGCGAGAGGACGGCCTCGAGCGCCTCCGTGCAGTCCGGCGAAGACTCCTTCGCGAAGTGCGGCAGGACACGGCAGAGCGCAGCTTCCAGCGCACAGGAGCAAAGAAGCTGTTCGCTCGTGGTCGCCTGCATCCGCGTGGATCCGGCGAGCGCCATTGATCCGCAGTAGAGGTCAATCACCGTCACCTTCGGGTTGTCTATCGCATCGCGGCACCTGTCGAGATGCTTGCGCAGGAGATCGGCGGGATTGTTGAAGACGAGGAAGCATCTTGCGCCATGCTCGGCGGCGTATGCGAGTGAGCCAAGAACGGACGATGTCTCGCCGCCCTCCGATATCGCGACGAACGTATCGCCTTCGCCGACGTTGAGCGCAGCGGCCTGACGGCGACCACCCTCCGCGTAGTCCTCGAAGCTCTCCACGGACTTGATAAGCGCAAAGTCGCCGCCCGTCATTATTGAAGCGCAGCGGTCGGCGAGTTTCATCTCATGCGGAGCAAGCTCCGCAGAGCGACGGAAGAAGAAGTCGCGCCACATCGACTCAAGGAGTATAGAAAGACGCCCTGTCGCGCCGCAGCCGGAGAAAATGATTCTGGGAAGTTTGGGAGTGGAGGAGTTGGTGAGTGGAGGAGTTGAAAGCGTCTCTACCATTGCATTGACCAAGGCGCGGAACTCTGGCGAGGCGAAGACGTGGCGCATCGTGATCGCAATCTGCCTGTCGCCGCGCTGAAGGCACTGCACACCGGCGAGCGTGGAACGCTTGAAGTCCTCTTCAAGCGTCGCAGTTATAGGGTTCGATTGCTCCGTCGGCAAGAAGCCAAGCTGAAACTGCTTCTCGTTGTCGATGAAGTCTCGCGCCCGCTCCCGGGCGGCATCTGTTATTGATAGAATCTTCTTCACGCACGTATTGTACCAAACTTTATAGCATCATCTTGGCAATGTTTTCGCACTATCTTGGCAAGCTCCTCATCTCGTCCCATAAACTCTCGCCCACCTGCCATACAGCCAAAAGACGAAAGAAGCTCGTAGTGCCAGCCTTTATGTTTTGTTTCCTTTTGTTGTTTAGCCACAAAGAACACAAAGAGCACATAGGTTTTGTGGACCCTTGTGTCGCTTTGCGGATAGGGAAACGAGACGGAAACGCGGGCAAATGCAATCGGCACTGCGACCTCGCCGGGCTTAGGGAATCCAATGCCGTCGGCGAATGCGATGCTAAGGAACGCGATTGCGGCAAGCCCGCCTGACGCGCGGGATTCAAAGCGAAAACTCTACCAAGACAGGGCAGTGGTCGGATACGTCAAGCGCGGTTTGGTCGGTGACGATCTCGTGCCGCAGCGCATGTATGCCCTTTGTGTAGTAGATGTGGTCGATTGAGCGGTCTGGCGTATCGTTATTCTCTGGACGCAATGAGCCGTGGTACTTGCCGTCCTCGCCTCGCTTCGGATTGCCATGATGCGAACAATGAGGCGAACGCGTGTCCGCGTTCGAGGCGGCGTTCAAGAAGCCGCCGTTCCGCAACATGGCATGGGCAATTGATCTCTCCGTGGAATTGAGGTCACCTCTTCACATCGTGCTCCCCGCCTGCATCCTGCCTAACCCTGCTTTCCAAGCCTCACGCAGGCAATGCAGGCAGGCCCTATCGTCAGTTCGTAGAAGCCGTCGGCGACCTTGCCAGTCCCTGGCATGCGCCTAAAGCGACATCCGCTCTCAAGCCCGTCCGGCAAAAGCATCTCGGAAGCGACGACATTGTCGCGTCCGTTTGTCGGGATGCGGAACGTGCGCGGCTCTTTCGTCGAGAAGTTGTAGAACGTCATGTAGCGCGAGCCGTCCGGCGCGTCGGTGACGAAGGTGTCGTCGGGCAGTCCCTCGATTTCGGCGGGGACGCCGCCGACGTGGCCCTTCCAAAGGCGCATCGCCTCCCCGAGCGAGGTGAGGTGGCTTTCGAACGGCGTCACGTTGATCGCCTGTTCGTTGACCGCCTGGAAGTAGCAAACGCACTTGAGCCCTACCGCCTCCCAGTTGCGCATCATGCCCGTCAGCATCTTCGCGGCATAAAGCCCCTCCAGTATTCCCTCCTCGTGATACCACGAGTACCAAATGTTCCACTCGTCGTAGGAGATGCCGATCTCCTTAGGAAGCCGGGCACGGAACTTCCGCAGCGCTTCGATGGCCTTGTCCACGCCTTTGTCCATCCGGTCGTAGAGCTCGGTAGTGCTCTCGGGCGTAGAGAAGTCGAAGATTCCGGGATTGTCGTAGCGGTGGTATGAAACAATTGGCGCGACATTTGCCAGCGCCTTCGCGCTGTTCTCGATCCAGTCCGCGCCGCCGCCAGGATAGGGGCCGGACGACACGATGGTGAGCGAAGGATCGACCTTGAGCATCGCATCGGCATGGGGGCGCACCGTCTTTGCATAGCCCTTTGCGCCGTTCGGCCCTTCCATGTGCCCGTAGCCCATCTCGTTGCCGAGCGACCACAGCTTCACGCGCCCCCTGCACGCCTTCACCCAGTCGGCGGAATCCTCCGGATCCTCCCACGCCGCGTTGATGGTGAAGAACGGCTGCGCCCCGATTTCCTCGCACAAGGCGATGATATCCTCCATCCCGATGTCGTTGGAATCATAACCGAGCGAGTGAGGATGCGTCTCCATCTCGCGATAGCTCTGCAACGGTGCGCGCTCGTCGGGATCGGCGATGAGGCCGTCGCACCAGCGGTACTCGCCCGCGAAGTTGCCGCCCGGCCAGCGGACGACCGACGTGCCGATGTCGCGCAGGTTCTCGACGACTTCAGCGCGCATCCCGTGGAAGTTATCCGCAGGCATCAGCGAAACGGCCCCGACGACGCCGTACTTCCTGCCCTTCACGCCGACGAATATCTCAGCCATCACGTTCTTGTCAGGCGTGAAGTCAATCGCAATCCTCTCCCACGACGCATTGTCCTTTGTGTTGACGGTGAACGCCCGCTCCGCAAGGACGCGCCCGCCCGCCTTTACGCGCAGCACCATCGGCACGTCTTCGCCCGGATGGAACGACTGCACGACCGCCTTGAACGTGTGCGCGACCCCGCCACGCAGGGCGATGTCGCCCTGGCGTATGCCCGCTTCGCCGCCCGCGACAAGTCCGCCGATCACCTGCGAACGGCGTTCGTTCTGCCGATGCATGCGGGACTTCCCCTCATGGCGCGTACAAGTCCTGTTTGAGTGGTCGTAGAGGGCATGGGTTCCGTAGGCCTCCCACATCATCGCGACGCCGTTGCGCATCGGCTTGCCGGCGAACTTGCGGTTCTTCACGAGCTGAGCCGAAAGGCCGCCCTGCACCGCAGAGCGCGTGTGTTCGACGTTCTGCCCGAGTATAAACGCTGGGATAGGCTCCACCGCAAACGCCGAGGCCATTGCCAAGCCAAGCGCGAAGCACCCCGCCGCGCCAGATATTGCGAGTCTTTTCATGATATGTCCAACCCTTTCCATATCCAGTATTATATCAAATCTTCGCTCTTTATTACCAGTGTTCGGTTTCGCACCATCTTGGCAAAGAATATGGTATAATTCCCGACATGCGAAGACAACGTAGAGCTTTCAGCGTCATGGCAGCTTTCGAGCTTTCGGCCGAAGCCGGGCGGCGCAAGATCTCGGGGCTTTACCGGTTCCTGTCCGAAGGTCACGACTGGAACCTGATCCTGCTTCGCTCTGCGGAACAGCTTACGGCGGAAAGAATCGAGCAGGCCGCAAGGCAGGGAATTGACGGATTCCTCGTCGGCATGCCCGAAAGCGACGAGATGCACAAGCGTCACAAGATGTTAGGCATCCCGACCGTATTCATAGACTACCCCGACAAGGCGCTGGAGCGCGGCTTCCAGAGATGCGCGTTCGTGTTCGACGACGACCGTGCGCTTGGCTCCGTCGCAGTGCGCCACTTCAGGACGCAGGGAAAGTTCAAGAGCTACGGCTATGCGGAGGCGGACACCATGCGCCCATGGAACACCGAGCGAGGCAAGAGCTTCATGTCGGGAATGGCCGCGCACGGCATGAACGTCAACGTGCTGAAACGCACCGACACCCGCCCTGTCGAGGAAATCGCCGCATGGCTTGCGGACCTTCCGCGTCCGGCGGGCGTGCTTGCAGCGTTCGACGACGTTGCGCGGGTGCTGCTTGAGGCGTGCCGCAGGGCAAAGCTGAAAGTGCCGGAGGAAGTCGCGGTGCTGGGAGTCGGGAACGACCCGCTTATCTGCGAACACACCACGCCGCCGCTGTCGAGCGTCGTCCCCCGATTTGAGGATGAGAGCTACCGCGCAGCGAGGGAACTGCAGGCGATGATGCTTTCCAACCGGCCACCGCAGCGCAGGGAATTCGCGTTCGGCGCAAACGGAGTGGAGGAGCGCAAAAGCACGGCGAAGACGCACCAAGGCGGCGCGCTCGTGCAGCGCGGCCTCGCGTTCATCGCCGAAAACGTCCTTTCGGGGATAACCGTCTCGGACGTCGTGCAGCACCTGAACACGTCGTGGCGGCTCGCCGACCTGCGCTTCAAGGAGGTGACGGGCGCGACAATACAGTCGGCCATCATCGATGCGCGGCTTGAAAAAGTGAAGCAGATGCTGTCAGAAACCGACATGCGCGTCTCGGACATCGCCCAGCGCTGCGGATGCGAGCCCGGCGCTCTGCGCAACCTCTTCCGCCGTCACTTCGGCGTCTCGATGCGCGACTGGCGCGAGTAGCGGATGTAGAGCGCAAGGTCGGTCGCGACGAGCGCCATGTCGACGAGGTACACGAAGCACAGCCACAGTTTCGTGCCCTCGACCAGGTGCGCGGCTATGCCGCATGCGTAGCCGAAGAGGACTATGAGCATGAAGTACGGCGACTTGCCGTCCACGCGCTTCGCCCTGTAGGTGCGCCAGATCGCGAACGGCCACGAAAAGCCGAACGCGAAAAGCATCGCAAACTCCAGTATCTCGGACATCGCAATCCGGCGCGGCCGCCTACTTTGCGCTCTTCGTGAGGACCTCGCAGCCTGTCTCGGTGACGAGCACGAGGTCCTCTATCCTGACGCCGAGGTTCCCCTCAAGGTATATCCCGGGCTCTATCGTCACGAACATCCCCGGCTTCAGGATCCAGTCGGACTTCTTCGACGCGTTCGGCGCCTCGTGGACCTCAAGCCCTACGCCGTGCCCGAGGGAATGGCCGAAGCACTTCCCGAAGCCGCCCTTCGCTATGACGTCGCGCGCGACCTTGTCGAGCGCCTTGCCGGAAACGCCCGGCTTCACCGCCGCAATCGCCGCGAGGTTGGCTTCGAGGACGAGCGCATATATCTTCCTGTACATCGGCGACGGACGCTTCGGCAGCAGGTTCCGCGTCATGTCGGAGCAGTAGCCGTCGAGCTTCACGCCCATGTCGACGAGGACTGGCGACTTGCCGTCCCACGCGGTATCGTCCGGGACATGGTGGCACTCCGCAGCGTTTGCGCCGACGCAGACAATCGTCGAGAACGCCTCGCCCTCGCCGCGCTCGAACATCATCGACCTTATGACGCCGGCCATCTCGCGCTCGGTCATCCCCGCCTTGAACCTGCGCGACGCGTCGCGCCATATCTCGTCGTTGAGCCGCACCGCCGCGCGCATCCTCTCGATCTCGGCGGGCGTCTTCACCGCGCGGCGCTTGGCGAGGTCGCGCGTGACGTCCTCGAACTTCGCGCGGGGGAGAATCTTCTTGAGCTTTTCGAACTCGGCGACAGAAATCGCCTTCTCGAAGCCGATGCGGCGCGACGAGGCGCCCTTCCCGCCCCACATCCGCACGAGGTCGCTCTTCATGCGCTTCACGTCGCGGACCTTGAGGCCGGGCGCAACGCGGTGCACCATCGGGATGTAGCGGAAATCCGTGTAGAGCACCGGCTCGCCGCCGTCGGGCACCGCCACCCATGCCTCGTCGCACTCTACACCTGTAATCGCGCGGACATTTGCCGCAGTTCTCAGTATTGCGTTTTTCATAAGTCAAGACCCGACATAGCGGGAATGTGTACTTCTTCCTTTACCTCCACCTCGGACGAGCCGAAGACATACTCGGCAGCAAAAGGCTCAACCACCATGGCGTCGCGCTCGCGCCGCGAGGCGTATGACTCGGCGCCGCCGATGGCGGTCAGCGCGTCCCGCCCAGCATCGGCCCTTATGACGCGCTGGATCGCGAGCGAGCGGAGGATGTAGTCCGCAAAGCCGAGGAGCGCGGAAAGGACGAGCGCGAGCGCGAACATGCCGAGCGCGAGCTCCACAAAGGCCTGACCCTTATATCCAAGTCTCCGAGCCACGGAGCGAGTGAGTAAGGGCGCATGCCCGCACGGAACGAACGTAGTGGCGAGCTCCTTAATGCCCATGGCTTGTCCCCCCATGGCCCCCGCCGCCGCCCGTTCCTCGGACGCAAGTGCCGGAGTTGTACTTCAGCCAGCGGATGCCGCCGTCGCGGAACGACTTGCGCTCCCACGTCTGTAACTGAAGGCAGTAGAAGCACCCCTGAGCGTCCTTAGGCCCGTGCGCGAGATATCGCGGCAGATGCCTGCGCACGTGCGTCACCCAGCCGTAGTCCGCCGTCGCAAGGTCCTCGCCGCCGACGGAGTCGAGCGGCACGAGGCGGACGTCCGAGAAGCACGGGACGACAAACGACTTGAACGCCGTCGCCGCATCGACCTCGCCCTCCATGTTCAAGACCGTGCCGAACGGCTTCGCGCCCGCCGCCCACGTCACGTCCGAAGTCGAGTCGAGCGCCACCGACCCGACGCCCTTCACGCACCTGCACACGGCAGCGCAACCACGCACGTTGTACTCCGGCTTGACCTCGCCGACAAGCGGGAACTCGCCGTCGTCGCCGGCGAGCGCAAGCCCGTTGAACCAGCGCCCCCAGCCGCCGCTCTCAAAAAGAAACCACACCTGGTCGGCGTTCGTGAGGACTGACGACTCGGCAAGCAGCCGCTGCGGAATCTCGCCTTCGCCGTAGACACGACAGATGCGCTGTATCTCGTTGGTGGAGAGAAGGTCGGTTATCGCGCCCTTCCATGCGCGGACGTGGAGGCTGAATATCTCGCTGTTGTCCATCGAATCCTCGTCGCGCGCAGGCAGCGGCGTCCAGTCGAGGTAGGACGAATAACCGTCGAGCAGCGCCTTGCCGTACCAGTGGAACCAGCACCAGTTCTCGCTCGCTATCGCCTGGTAGAATGCCCTCTTGAGAAGGTAGTGCCCCCCCTGCGCACCGTAGAACTCGACGTTGTCGGGGCCGCACGCGAGGCCTTCGCCGACGACGCCCTCTATCGCGGCGGCGTAGTCGGCCCATGCGCCCGGGAACGGCTCGGGATACGGCTCGCCCCCCTCGTTTGCGCCGCCCGAGTAGACGAGCCGTATGTCCTCGACGTGCCCGCGCAGTATCTCGCCGAACTCGTCGCGCACCTCCATGCCGTTCTTCTTCGCGGCGCGGTTCGCGAGCCTAAGCGCCTCGACGGGGCCCAAGAGCGCGATGCGGCGCTGCTCCATGACGATTTCCCCGCACCTGCCGACGTCGTCCTGCGCGGCGGCAGCGAGATGGGCGACGTTGAGCCTGCCGATGTCGTTGAGCAGCCGCCCCTGCCCGCGCGCGGCGGCGAGCGCGGCCGCGTCGCCCCCATTCTGGACGCGGTTCTTGCCGCGCACCATCCCGAACACGTCCACGTCGAGAAGCGCCAGCAGGAACAGCGCGACGAGCACCATGAGAAGGTATATGGCGACCTGTCCGCGTTTCATGTCACAGCCCGCCGTCGTTCATGTATAGTGGAAAGTGAGACTCGATGCGCGACTCGCCGACAAGCTCGACCGTGCCGGAGCCCCCGTCTTCGCCCAGGCCGAAGCGCGGCGCATCTACCGCTATGCGTGCGGACGCGACAGGGCTGACGCCGCCGCCTGAATCGATCCGCGCGTCCATCGCCCCCCAGCGCTCGTACTCAAGGACTCCGCGCGCCATCGCCTCGTGCTCGGTCGCCATGTAGATCGGCACGAGCGACGACTCGTCGTATTCGCCCCCCTCGGGCCATAGGCGGCGACCGGCGACCGGTATCGTCGCCACGCGCGCCGACTTGAGGCACATCCACCTGTTTAAGCCGACAGCCTTGGCGCGCGCGGCACGGGCCGCCGCATGGTCGAGGAGAATTTTCGTCGTGAGCATGTGCTCGACCCGGAACACGACGATGAACGCAACGGTGACGAAGAGGACGGCGAGAGCCGTCTCCAGCATCGCCTGCCCTCGGCGGAAGGACATGAAGCCGCTCCCTCAGTCTTCGCCGAGCTGCTTCAGCGAGCCTTCGTTTATCGAATCGGCTGCGGACTTCGCCTTGTTGCCTTCCTCTTCGGAAAGCACGCTTGCGGCGCCTGCGGCCTTCTTGCCGATCGCGCGGCTCAGGTACGTGAACACCGCGATAAGCGAGACTGCGATAAGGCACACGATAATGATGTACTCAACCATCGTCTGGCCTTTTCTTAGCGCTTTCATCATTTTCACCGTTCCTTTCGTTCAGGGATAGTCGGAACCGACGAGGCTCTCGGTTCTCGCGACGCTCTTCCGCGCTGCCGCGACGACATGCCACATGGCACCGACCACGACGAGAAGCGCACACAGCGCAAGCACGTACTCGACGGCCGCCTGCCCTTTCCTGCCGCGTATTCCCATGTGCGCATTATAGCAAAAATCCGTCCGCAGCGGGCGGATTTCCGCCTCACGCCGGACGCGGCAGGGTGCACGACAGCGCCTCGCCGGCGACCCCGAAGCCGTTGCGCGGCACGACCTTTACCAGCAGGTCGCCCTTCGACTCTAAGAGGTCGGCGTCGACGAGGAACACCAGCGGCGTGTTCGCCGCCTTGCTGTCCGGCGACCTGTGGTAGCCCTCGGCGAACGCGAACTTTCTGTCCGTGCCACCGTCCTTGCCAGAAATCTCGATGGCGTAGTCCAGGACCCTGCCCGCGCCCGGGCGGCTGGCGACTGGGATGGTCACTTCGAGGACGCGGCGCTCCTCGGACTTCACGCTGCCGCCGCCACGGTTCTTGCCAGTCGTGATGCGGGCCGCAAGCCGGGCACCGACGGGGAACTGCGGCGCAACGCTGCCTCCGACGCGGGACTCGAACGTAAACGGCATCGGCTCCTTCGCGGGAAGCGGCATGACCCAGTCCTCGGCAAGTCGGTCCATGCTCTCGAAATCGCGCCGTGCAAAGACGATGCAGTCGTCGTAGACCTTGGCGAGAAGACCCTGGTGCCCGTCTCCAGTGTTCAACCGGCGCATAATCTTCTTTGCGTTGTCTGCAGAGAACTTCCCGCCGCTGTTGTCGTTCTCACGCCAATACGGATAGATGTCGCCGCATTCGCCGCCGGTATAGCTGAGCGAACTCGCGTCGATGGCCGTGAACGTGCCCTGCCAGATCGCGCGTTCAAGCGTAAGCGACGCGTGAGAATGGCCGGTTATCGCAATCGCGTTGCGGTATTGCGACAGCGTCTCGGCCAGGCGCCCGTCCTCCTGCCCCCAGAGGCGCGGGCCGTGGCACGTGTTCTTGGGCGGCGGATGCTGCAGGTAGAAGAACGGCTTCGATGGATCTATCGTCTTGCCGTTCTCCTTGAACCAGCCAGGCGCCTGAGGAACGCCGACTTCCTCCCTGCCCCTGCAGTGGTCCGCAGTCCAGTGCGCACCTATGAAAGTGTAGCCCTTGACCTCCTTGCGCCACACGGGCGAATACTCCTCGCCAAACGCCTTCTTCCACGCGGCGGCGAGGTCTGCGCGAATCGAGTGCGCGGCATAGTCGTCGCCGAACAACTTCTTCCCGGCGTTGCCGTAGTTGAAGCCCTCCCAGTCATGGTTGCCGTAGACGAAAAGCCGCTCGACATTGCGGCCGTCGGGGGCCTTGCCGCCGGGGAACACGGAAAGCCAAACCCTTCCGACCTCCTCAAGCTCCTCGACAAGTCCGTGGTCCGCGAGGTCGCCGCTAATCGTGACGCCGTCGACGCCCTGGTCGCGGAACCACTCCAGCGTCTTGCGGAACTTCTCCGCGCCCGCGAACGAATCCTTGCCGTTCTTGCGCATGAGACGGATGTGTATGTCGCTTATGACGCCGAACACAAGATTCGGGCCCGAGCGCCTAGAAAGGAGGTTGCATCCGCCGAAGCCCCCCGCGAACATTCCCCAGCCAAAGAGGCCCATCGCCCCCTTCGCAAAATCACGCCTACTGATCTGAACCATTTTATTAACCCCTTTCCTTGAATTATACCAAAAAGCCGCTTTGCCTGCCAGCCAGGACAGCTACCTGAAAATTCACAACTTGATTCTCGCCCCCGTGAAATAAACGGGCGATTCGCCCGTAGGGACGCGCCAGGTATTCGGGCCGGTCTTGACGGGGACGATCCGCTTGCCCCACACGTCGTGGAACTCCACGCCCTCGCCGTCGAACGCGAGGTCGCGCAGTCCGGCGGGCTCGAGCGTCCAGAACATCCCGGCGGAGCGTCCGTCGGGACGCGTCCACTGCGGGAAATACGTCGTGCGCGCTTCGTCGCGCCACGCGCCCGGGAGCTGCACGGACCCGACGGGACGCTGGATGACGAAGTTCTTGTAGGCGCCATAGGCCGGCTTCGGGGCGAAGTTGTCGTGGACTATGCCGAAATGGTGCTCGCTGTAGAACGGGTCGCGTTCCGGCGCACGGAACTCGTACCAGAAGAAGCTCTCGACACGCTCGGCGAAGGAGATGCCGACGGCGCGCGCGAGCAGGATGCCCTGGCGCTCCTCGGAGTTCGACTCGGTCATGCCGCGCCCCATGAGGCCGGAGATTGCGATGCGGCCCTTGAAGTCGCTGTCGAAGACGTAGACGCACGCGGCGACGGCCTCCTTGCCGTCCCTGGGATTTCTCCCGACAAGGAGAGGGATCATCCTGTCGCCGGGCTGCAGGAACGCGGCAGTCTGGAAGCGCTGCGCCACGAAGCCCGTCGGTTCTTGCTTGAGCCCGGCCGCGGCGGCCTCGGGCGTGGCGAAAACGTTCATCTCCTCGGGGAGCGACTTGTCGCCCATCCACCAGGCGTCCTCCTTTATGCGGAGGCGCCTGCGGTCCTTCCACGCGGGATGGTCGGACTCGCGCCCGTGGCGGAACACGCCGTCCTTCGTAAGCGAGGCGATCCACATCGGCATGCCGCCGAAGTCGACGAGCGTGCCGCCGCCCTTGACGAACTCCACGACGGCGTCGACGGTGTCGGCCGGGTATTTCTCGTCAAACGGGTAGATGACGGCGTCCACGCCGCCGGCCGCGAGGCGGCGGCACGTCTCGCGGGGCGTGCAGGCGACGGCGGCGGATCCGGGCGGCAGCACGGCGAGGATCGCCTCGGCGACCGCCTTGGGCGGCTCGGCGTCGTCGGCCACGCACGCGGCGTAGACGACGTTCCACGTCTTCTTCTCGGGACGCGCTACCTTGAGCGCGGCGGAGAGTAGCCCGAAACCGCTCACGTCCGGCGTATGGGTGGGCCAACCGAGCTCAGTGATCCAAATCGGCTTCTCCTCGACGCCGTACTTCGCCATGATCTCGCGCAGCTTGTCAATCTGCGCGTCCATGCGCCCTTCCGGGGGCGCGGGGTGCGAGTATGGGTGGATGCTGAGGATGTCGAAGTACTTCCCGCCGCCGAGTTTGCAGACCTTCTCAATGAAGCCGAACGGCACGCCGGCCGTGCCGCCGAACGAGACGCGAACGCGCGGCTCGACGGACTTAACCGTCTCGTAGGCCGCCTTGAGGACGGCAAGGTAGTTCGTGGGATTCGGATCCTTCCAGAAGGCGGAGATGTTTTGCTCGTTCCAGATCTCGACCACGGGCATCTTCATCCCGAAATGCGAGACAGTCGCGCGGATGTAGTCGCGGAAGTCGTCCAGGTGGTCGTATGCCGGATACGCCCACTTAGGTATGCCGTAGAGGATTGGCAACACGGTGACGTTGCACGCGGCCGCGTCGTCGACGGTTTTGTCGAACTTCGCGAAGTCCCACGCGCCGCCCTTCGCGCGCTGGCACTGGTACCAGTCGAAGTCGCTGCGCACGTAGCCGAGGCCAGCGAGTGTCATCATTTCGTAAGTCTCGGAACGCGCGCCGAACTCGTTGCGCGACACGTGCGCACACACGCCGTAGGGATTCGCCGCCGCACCGGCACCGAACGCGTACCCAGCGACAGCAAGTACGCATGCCGCCAACACAAACCTCTTGCCAAGTTTCATGATTGTTTCTCCATGCCAGAAGATGCCCTCACCTGCCATCTCGCCCTGGGCTGGCGCCCCTGATGGAAAGAACGAACCGTGCGCCAGATGGAGCTACAGGATACAGGACGACGTCGCCTCCATGGAGACGCGCTATGCGGCGGACTATCGCAAGCCCGAGCCCCGCGCCGCCAGATTCCGCAGCTCGCGCCGGATCGACGCGGTGGAAACGCTCGAAGATACGTTCCGCGTGCTCAGGCGGTATGCCGATGCCGTGGTCCTCGACCGTGATGGCGAAGCCACGAGCCGTGCGAGAAACAGAGACGGCAACATCTGGCGAACCCGAGTGGCGTATCGCGTTCGACACGAGATTGCCAATCGCCTCGCCTATTAGCCGCGCATCGACATTCGCGACACAAGGCGCTTCAGGAGCGACAAACGACAAGGCAATCCCTGCCGCCTCGGCCTGCGGACGCCTCAAATCCACTGTCTCCTTCGTAAGATCAACGAGGTCGGCCTCGGCAAGGTCAAGCGTCTCCCCTTCGCGTTCGAGCCGCGCAAGATCGAGAATCTGCTGGACGAGCGCGTTGAGCCGCGACGACTCCTTCGATATCATCGAAAGAAGCGGTCTCTGCGCTTCGGAAGCGCCGCCCTCGGAAAGCATCTCCGCCGCGCCGAGGATGCCGGTGAGCGGCGTCTTTATCTCGTGCGAGACGTCGGCCACAAACTCGCGGCGGAACTTCTCAGTCCGCGCGAGCTCGCGTATCCTGACGCGCTGGCGGTAGAGCGCGAAGAACACGAAGAACATCCCCATCACACCGACGAGCGCCGCGAGCAGGAACACCAGTTGCGCACGCTTGAACGGGGCAAACACGCGTCTCTCCGGAAGCCCCAGCATGACCTCGAACGCCCCCGCATCCTGCATCGGTCCGTAGATGTACCCGCTGTCGCGCTCCCTATCGTTGAAGCCTCCCAGCGAATCGAAGACAAGACCGCCTTTCGGCTTTCCGAATACGCTAAGTCTCACGTCGTCCGCCGCGCACTGGCGGTTGAACGCATGGATCGCCGCGAAGTCGCCGGTGCGGAGAGGTTCGCGCAAGGTGGAGACGGCAATCTCGGTCCGGGAGAAAAGGTCGGCAACGGCCCATTCAAGCACGGACGCCCGGAAGGATCGCATCTCCATCGCGAACACGACCGTCACGCCGACGAAGCCGACGGCCGCAAGGATGGCGGGAAGCCACGCTCTAAACCTTGATTCGATAGCCCACCCCCCTTATCGTCTCGATGTGGTCGCCCCACTTGCCAAGCTTCTGCCTGAGCTTCGCCACCTGGACGTCGACGGTGCGCTCGTCGGGCGGACGCGCGAAGACGCGCCCCCTGTGCGCGACGAGGCGGACGAGCAGGTCGAACTCGCCCGGAGTCAGGTCGAGTGGCTTCCCGCGAAGCGTCGCGGCGCGGGAAGCCTCGTCGATTCTAAGTCCGTCGAAGTCCATCCCCTCGGTGACGGGAAGCCCCCTTCTCAACACGGCCTTCACCCTCGCAAGCAGCACCTTCCTGTCGAACGGCTTCGTGACGTAGTCGTCCGCGCCGGAGTCGAGCCCTCGCACTATGTCCTCGCTCGCGGTGCGCGCCGTCAGCATGACTATGCGGGTAGCCGCAAGCGCAGGCGTCTCGCGGATCCGCCGCGCAATTGAAAAGCCGTCGAGCCCGGGGAGCATCACGTCGAGAAGGACGAGGTCGGGCTTGTCGCGTACAACCATCTTGAGTCCGTCGTCGCCGCGCGGCGACGACGCGACGTCGCCGTAGCCAGCGCCGAGAAGCGCCATCTCGAGGAGCGCGCGGATGGTCGCGTCGTCCTCGACGATGAGTATCTTCGCGAGCTCCCCCATTTCCTACAGCGCCGCAAGAATCCTGCGACCCCACTCGCGCGCCTTTTCGAACTGCGCGAAGGAATAGCTTTCGTTCGGGGAGTGGATGCGGTCCTCGCCCTGCCCCCAGCCGACGATGAGGGGCGCGGCTCCCGACGCCTCGCGCAGGAGCGAAAGTACGGGGATCGACGCGCCGCACCACTGGAACGCAGGCCCGCGGGGATCCATCTCGGAAAGGACGTCGGCCGCAAGTCTGAAGAGCGGCGAGGCGAGCGGCAGCCTGAACGCGGCGCTGCCCTCGACGACGTCCTCGAACATCAGCTTGAAGCCCTTGGGGCACCTGTCCTCGAGATGCGCGCGCACTGCGGCAAACGCGCCGCGCGGCGACTGCCCGGGGACGAGGCGCATGGATATCTTCGCGAAGGCGGACGAGGGGATGACCGTCTTCGAGCCCGGGCCGCCGTAGCCGGAGTGTATGCCGTTCACCTCTATCGTCGGCTCGAACGAGTTTCGCTGGGCGAGAGTCTTGCCGGTCTGCCCGCCGCAGGGCTCGCAGCCGATGTCCTCGGCAAGGGACTCCTCGGACATGCCGAACGCCTCGGCCGTCGAAAGCTCGTCGTGCGTCGGGTTCTCGATTCCGTCGCGGAACCCGGCGACCGCAATCGACCCGTCGGGCAGGTGGAGGCTCGCCACGAGCTCCGCAATGCCCTGGGCGGTGTTCGGGGCGATGCCGCCGTACTCACCCGAGTGAAGGTCGCGATTGGGGCCTGAAAGCCGCACAGTGAAATGGGATACGCCGCGAAGCCCGGCGATGATCGCGGGCCTGAGCCCTGGCGCGGCCGACGTGTCGCACACGAGCAGCACGTCGGCGGCGAGGCGGCGGCGCAGAGACGGGACGAGCTCGGAAAGCGCCTTGCTGCCCGACTCCTCCTGGCCGTCGAGGACTATCTTGACGTTGGGCTTGCGGCCCTCGGCCGCGAGGTAGTCGCGCATGCCGCACAGGAAGGCAAACGTCTGCCCCTTGTCGTCGTTTGCGCCACGGCAGTAGACGCGGCCGTCCACAACAGTCGGCACGAAGGGGGGAGTCTTCCACTCTTCGAGCGGCTCCGGCGGCTGGACGTCGTAGTGCCCGTAGACAAGCACCGTCGGCGCACCCTCGTCGCCCTTCCTCTCCGCATACAGGACAGGCGGCGGAAGCGCCGTTCCAGGAGCGGAAGCGCCGTCGCCCGGATACAGCATCTCGACGGAGAAGCCGAGCTTCGACAGCCACTTGCGAAGCCACGACGCGCATGCGACGCAGTCCTTGAGGTGGGCCGGATCGGCACCAACCGTCTCGTACTTCAGAAGTTCATACCACTCGCCCAACACGGAATCTTCCATAACCATGCCCTTTCACTGGATGTTTCACCCGGCGCCGCCGATCTTCACGACGATGGCCGAGTAGTTGTCGTGCGCGCCGCCCGCGAGGACGGTCGACAGCACGCGTTCGAGAATGTCCCTTGCCCTGCCGCCCGACGACATGGCCCCGGCGAGCCTGGACGGCGAGACGACGCCGTGGACGCCGTCCGAACAGACGAGCATGACGTCGCCGTCTGCGACGTCGACCATGTTCCAGTCCACCTTGAGCGGCGGATGCCCGACCCCCACCGCGCGGGTGAGGACGTGCGAATACGCGCGCCAGCGCGTGTCGGCAAGCGGCCTCGCGCCGCCGACGGGGCAATTAGCCTGAAGCTCCTCGGCCACGGTATGGTCGCGGGTGAGCTGGCTGAGCTTCCCGGCGCGCATGCGGTAGACGCGGCTGTCGCCCACGTTGCCGACGGCGGCGGCGCGCCTGCCGTCGCAGACGAGCACGGCGGCGGTGGACCCCATCTGCCTGTAGCCGGCAGCGGCGGCGAAGGAGCGTATCTCGCAGTCCGCACGGCGAATCGCCTCGTCCACGAGCCTCACGCGCTCGTCAAAGCCCTCGCCCCCGGAAAGGGCCGACTCGACGCTGCGGCAGACCGCGTCGCTCGCCTCGCCGCCCGCATCGCCGCCGCCCATCCCGTCAGCGACGCAAAAGACCTGCGACCGTGCGTCCGCGAACAGGTGGTCCTGGTTCTCTCTGCGCACGGGGCCGCATTCGCTCGCGCATGCGAAATCGACCTTGAATCTGCGACCTACGAGTCCGAAAAGCATTGCGGCATCCCCCCGTTCGCGATTACCAAGCCATGACGGCGCGGCAGTAGATTCCGCTCGGACACCTGAGCCCCGCGCCGTCGAGCGTCATCTCCCCCGACTCTATCCGCGCGGCGGGCCAAAGCTGGCCGAGGATGTTCTCGGCGACAATCGGCGAGAGCCCGGGAGTGTGGCTCGAAAAGAGGACGAAGAGCGGACGGTCGCTCAAAAGGTCGCGCACGAGGCCGAGCGTCTCCTTGAGGTCGCGCTCTATCTTGTACATCTCGCCGCCTGCGCCGCGCCCGAAGGTGGGCGGGTCGAGTATCACGGCGTCGTACCGCCGCCCGCGCCGGATCTCGCGCTTCATGAACTTGTGCGCGTCGTCGACTATCCAGCGTATTGGCGCGTCGCCGAGGCCGTTCAGCCGCGCGTTCCCACGCGCCCACTCGACCATGCCCTTCGACGCGTCGAGATGGCAGACCTCGGCCCCGCCGAGCGCCGACGCCATCGTGGAGCCGCCGGAGTAGGCGAAGAGGTTGAGAACCATGGGACGCGAGGAATCTTGCGGATGCAGAGATCCGCCACGCCGACCGGTGGAAGTGGCTAAAGTGTCCTTTAGCCACTTCCACTGCGCGCGCTGCTCGGGGAATATGCCGAGGTGGCCGAAGTCGGTGCCGCCAAGGTTGAACTTTACGCCCGCCGTCTCGATAGTCCATTCCTTCGGCAGGTTGCCGCGTCCGTGCCAGCGGTTGCCGTCCTCGCGGTCGAAAGAGGCGTCTGCGCGGTCCCATTCGAACTGCGGGCGCGACGGGCGCCAGAGCGCCTGGGAGCAGGGCCGTGCGAGCACATACCGCCCGAAGCGCTCGAGCTTTCGCCCGTCGCCCGAGTCAAGAAGCTCGTAGTCGTCCTTAACGTCCATGAAAAGCCCTCACCAGAACTGCCAGCTGCCCGTCTCAAGGACATACAGCCCCAGCGCGAGGTTGGTCGCGACATGGGCTATCATCGCCGACAAAAGCCCCTTGCGGAGCGCAAGCCAGCCGTATAGCGCGCCCGCGACCGCGCCGACGAGCCAGCGGTCATGCTCGACGGCGAAGAGCGCGACCATCCACCAGAAGCCCGCGAAGCGCAGAAGCCACCGGCGGAAGAAAAGCTCCTCGGCGACCGAGATGACGAACGCGCTGCCAAGGAGCCTGACGAGCTTAAGCACCATGTCACCCTCGGCCACGGCGTCCGTCCCGCCGTCGCCATAGACGAACCACCTGCGGTACCAGGCGAACTGCTCGGGCCACACCCATATCGCGAAGACGGCCAGGCCGACGAGCGCGCCCCAAACAAGCTCGGGCAGAAACTCGGAGTTGCGATGGATGACGCCGTGGTGCCGCTCAAGGTACACGAGGCACGGCAGCAGCAGCACGAGCGTGACGAGCGTGCGCGCCGCGTAGCACTCGGGCGTGGACGGGAGCAGGAGCATCATCGCCATCCAGACCGCGTACGGCAGGATGGAGACGAAGTTCTTCTTTGCGCGGTATGTCATTGCCTGAGCCCCTGCTGGCGAAGTAGCGCGTCGATCGTCGGCGCACGGCCGCGGAAGTGCAGGAACACGTCGTAGGCAGACTCGCTGCCGCCGAGCGCAAGGACAGTGTCGCGGTAGGCCTTGCCGACGCGCTTTACGGCCGCGTCGTCGGAAAGCCCCGCCTCCTCGAACGCGCCGTAGCAGTCGGCGCTCATCACCTCGGCCCACTTGTAGCCGTAGTAGCCGGCGGAGTAGCCGCCCGCGAAGATGTGGGAGAAGGCGCAGAGGAAGAGGTCTTCCTTGACCTTCGGCATGTCGAAGTGGCGGAACACCTCTTCCTTGACCTCTCGGGGCGTCTTGCCGCCGTTCTCGCCGATGTGGAGCAGCATGTCGATCTTGGCGAGGGCGAGCTGCGCGCGGCATACCGTCGCCGCGCGGAAGTTCTTCGCGGCAAGCACCTTCTTCTTGAGGTCCGCCGGGACGCGGATGCCCGTGCGGTCGTCGAGGCACCAGTTCTCGTTGAACTGGCTCGCGACCTCGACGGCGTCCCACTCGACTAGCGAAAGCCCCGACGCGCCTTCCTCGCCTATCTTCGTCATCATGCACTGGGTCGCATGGCCGAACTCGTGGAACAGCGTCTCGACCTCGCGCATGGGAAGGTACGACTTGCCGTTCTCGTCGGGCTGGGGGAAGTTCGTGCAGACGAGCGCGAGCGGAAGCACGCCCCTGCGGTCGCAGCGGTCCTCGAACGAGTTCATCCACGCGCCGCCGCGCTTCTGGCCGTTGCGGACATACGGGTCGAAGTAGAAGTGGGCGATGGGCCTGCCGCCCTCGGACACCTCGAAGAAGCGGACGTCGGGATGCCACACGGACGGCTTTTCGGCACCCTTCAGCTCGCGGATGCCGACGCCGTAGAGGAAGTTGGCCATCTTGAAGAGCCCCGCCACGACAACCTCGACCTCGAAGTGCTTCTTGAGCTCCTCCTCGGAATAGGAGTACTTGTCCTCGCGCAGGCGCGTCGCGTAGTAGGACTGATCCCACGGCTCCAGCGTCCCGACCGCGCCCTTGGCGGACTCGACGAGCTCGGCCTTTTCCCTGGCGGCAATCGCCTCGGTCGCCGCGTCGAGGTCGTCGATCATCTTCATCACCGCCGCGACGGACGGCGCGCTCTTGACGGCTATCGATAGCTCCGCCGGGTTCTTGAAGCCGAGCAGCTTCGCCTTCTCGAATCGCAGGGCGAGGATCTCGTCTATCCTCGCGGCGTTCTCGGGCGCGCGCGTCGAGCGGGCGCGGAAGAGCTTTTCGCGCACCTCGCGGTCGGCGCAGTGCTTCATCGTCTGCGGGTAGTTGGCGTCGTCGATGGTGTAGGTCTTGCCATCCTTCTCGAACTTGAACGCGTCCGTCGCGTCAAGGACGGCGTTGGAGTAGTCCGTCGAGAGCTTCGAGAGCCGCTGGGATATCTCGTTGAAGCGCTTTTTCCTCTCGCCTTCGAGCGAGACGCCTGCGAGCTCCGCGCCCTGGATCGTCTTTTCGAGTATCCGTATGCGCGTCGCGTTCTCGCACGCCCCGCCGCACGACTTGAGGCGCATGAGCACTTCCTTCGCGTGCTCGTTGAGCCGCTTCGACTGCGAGACCCTGAGCGAGAATTCGACGATCTTCGGGCGGAACTCCGCGTCTACCTTGCGCCAGGCCTCGGAGTTCATGACGGACATCATGTGCCTGACCATCCCCCAGAGGTCCCACAATGGGCGCGTCGCGTCCGCGAGGGCCCATTCGATGTCTTCGAAAGTCTGTGGGGACGAGGCTTCTATTTTAGCGACGCCCTTCTCGGCTTCAGCAAGGAGCCGAGGCAAGTCCGCTGCGACCTTTTCCGGCGTAAGCGACGACCAATCGGGAAAGATGCTATTCTTCATAGGGGGGAATTATAGCATATCGCCCCGGAAATTTACAGTGGAAGTTTTACGTCGGCCCCAAGGCAGACGGCGCGACACTCGTTGGGCAGATGGGACGGACGAGACGGACGGTCGCGGGGCCGGCGCCCGCGATTTCGGGGAGTTTTCAAAAAAGTCCAAGGGCTCCCCCCGAAAACTCAGGAGAAGCCCCCGCAAAATAAGCGTATGCTTACGCGTTACATGACGAGGAATATCGTGCCCATCTGCTTGACGGAGAGAACGATTTCGCCGTCCTCGATAGACACGCCATTCGCCCAATCAGGCGCATCAACGTCAAACTCAACAGTCTTATCCGCAAACGCGCCGCCGGACGTTAACGCATACTTACCTTCATTTCCACTTGTGTAAGCAGGGCGAATGCCGTCCGCAGACGAAAGCGAAACCTTGACCGACTTCTGCACGCCGAGCTCCACGCCCGCCAGGTTGAGGACAGGGGGTGTCCTCTTGTCCGTGAAGTTGAATGCCAACGTCGCGCCGTCGTTGAGCGTCAGGTTGTCGCCGAGGCTGACGGTGCCAGACTCCGCGACCTTCAGCGTCGCGCCGTTGTTGACGGTGACCGCGCCAGTTCTCGCCGCGCCGCCAGTGTGCAGGAGAAGCGTGGAGGTGCCGTTCAGCGTCACGGCGCCCCTCCCAGGCCAGGAATTTGGCATGACCTCGACCGTCGCGGAATCCTGAACAGTCAGCCCGCCGGAGAAGATATTGCCGTCCGACGTATTGGCGAAGACGAATTTCCCCTTGCCCTTCACCGTTACGTCAAACTTCCCTGCAGATGCCGCATCCGCCGCGCCGATCGGCGCCTCGCACGTAATCGTGCGGCCAATGCTGCTGTCGTAGTAGTCGGTTGTGTCGAATGTGAGATGAGACAATGTGGAGGAACTGCTTTGCTTGTAGAATACAGGTTCATCAGTGGAGGTGTTTGTGCCTTTGGAATTGTGATACATCGTCCAGTCGTCGCAGGAACCGTACTCGCAAGAGCCGTTGTTATAGACGCGGACATAGCCAGCGCCGCGAACGATTCCGCCGGGGCCGACGATTGCCTTGACCAGGGCGATTTTACCGTTCTGAATAACGCGCAGCTCGTTCACGACAAGCGTTCCGCTGCCGCTTGTGTTCAGGTAATGCGTGCTGTCGCCCTGCACAAGAAACTGGTTTGTCACAACAAACAATCCGTTGAATGTGCCAAGCAGATGAGCCCCATCTTTAGCAGTGCTATTTATCTTGGCGTTATTGACCACGGCCTTTCCTCCGGCTTCCACATGGAAGTCGCCGTTGTGCTTGTAGAACGTGCCACCAAGAAGGTTGTAAACTCCGTCGCTCTTTACTGTGGTTCCTCCAATCTCGGTCAAGTCCCCGGTTGCAGTGAAATTGTACGTACCGTGGATGGCGGTAGCGGCACCAAGCTTTGTGCCTGTCGCGCCGCCAGTGAACTTGACGATGCCCGGACTCTGGATCACATTGACATTCGCGGCGAACGTCACAGCGTTCAGAAACTCGACTTGGCTCGTCGAATAATTCTCAATTTTCGTGATGCCGGAGAAATCGCCCGAGATCGTCACGGCGGCGGAATCCTTTGGAACGATTATATGTATTGCCGCGAATCCGCTTCCTTCGGGATTGGTCAATGTGGCCGCCGATGCACTGCCGATAATGGCATTTCCATCATCAGGGACGTTCCCCGAAAGCCAGTTTGCACCTTCGTTCAGGCTTCCGGCTGCGCCACCGATCCAAATATGGTCGCTGGCATTGCTCGAATATGCGCACCAGATTTCCGTGTCGCCATTGCCAAGGTAGAAATGCGCGTTTACGCCTGAAGGCAGCGTTGCCGAAGAAAGAACGTCGCTCGCGAACGCGCCGCCGCCGGAGACCAAAGCGACCTTGTAAGCCCCAGAAGCAAGGCCATCGGGAATCGCGAACGACAGATTCGCGCCCGCGATGGCGGAAGGAACGACGAGCGTTGTCCCGACTTCGACAGTCGTCGTGCCAGAATAGGTGGGCGCGGCGGAAAGCGTGACTGTACCACTACCCTTGTAAGTCATCCCGCCCACGCCCGCAAGTTCTTCGGCGATCGTCACATTCTTCCCGTTCGCGTCGATAGTGCCGCCGCCCGAGGCGACTGTAACGGTAAGCTTGTCGTTACTCTGAATGAGTATGCCGTCCTGCGTCGCTCTCAACGTGCCGTCGTTGAACGTGATGGTCGCATCGGCGGCGCCATGGCTCGAAGCCGAATTCCCGTACTGGATGGACTTGGTGGAGAGCGTTCCACCGTTCTTGATATCGATGTAGCAGTCCTCTCCAGCCGTGTTGCCTTCGCCGTAGCAAAGCATGACTATTCCGTTCGCAACGGAGGCCGTGCCGCCGTCGATGTCGAGCGTACCCGCGCCGTTGCCACCCACAACGAGATTGACAACCGTGCTGAACGTCCCGTTCGCCTTGACGGAAAGAATGCCTCGGAAACCGGGAGTTCCCGCACCGCCGACATCGACATAGCCCTGCCCGGAGGACTGCGTATGCGCGACCGTGCCGCCGGAGATTTCAATAAGCGCTTCGCCGCTGTCACTTTCGTTATTCCATCCGATACGGACATATCTTCCAAGAGTAAGCGCCCCGCCGCGATGGTAGAATCTTGCCGTCGAATTCTTCGCTTCCGCAAGAACCATGTTATAGGATCCGCTGCCGAGGCTCCAGTCGCCGCCATCCTTGTACAGTTCTGCCGCTAAGCCATCGTTCCTGGACGGGCAGATGTAAAGGTTGCCCATGCTCGATTCCGAAGCAACTGTTGCGCCGCCCTCGAATTTGAGGATGGCCGTTTTCCCGGCTTCCGTGCCGAGCGTCACACCAGACCAGTCGAGCGTCGTGCCAGCGCCGGACATGACGAGCGTTCCCTCTGCGACATCCGTCTGTGCCGCGCGCGACGAGCGGAGCGTCAGCGTGCCCGGACCCTCCTTGACGAGAGATCCGTCAGTCGGGGCGGAGATTGCCGCCGAAACGCCGTTGGAGACCGTGACAGACGGGACGGTGAGAGTGGCGGTGCCGCCGACCGTCGCATCCGCGCCGAACGTCACGCTCGCCGCCGTGACTGCGGCATCGACCGTCGCCGCGTCGCCGGCGTTCCTGAAGAACGCGGCGGT
>CADCAK010000025.1 GCA_902799385.1 uncultured bacterium
AAGAAGAACACCGACTTGATGCCGCGCTTCTTCATGTCGGCAAGGGCTCCCGAGCGCTTGAGCGCGGCGAGAAGGCCGCCGTGGCCGTCGGGGCTCATGAAGACGTGGCCGGGCGCGTCCATGATAATCTTGCCGTCTTGCGTCATTCCGGGCCACATGCCCTGGGTGAAGAAGAACACGTCATTCGGGTTGAGACCGAAGTATCCGTTCTCCTCGAAGCAGCGGATAGTCGCCTCGTTGTTGGCCTCGCTCGTCATCACGTAGAACGGGATCGTGCGACCGTAGCGGATGGTGCGCGCGAGGATCTTGCGGGCGTGGAAGTAGAAAAGCGGCGCGCCGGTGATCGGGCCGATGGAGTAGCAGCCCTTGGGGCCGTCGTAGCCGAGGCGCGAGCCCTGGCCGCCGGCGACGAGAAGCGCGGCGACGCGGCCGGCCTTAAGCTCCTTCTCTCCGAGCGCGACGGCATCGGCAAGCTTCCTGCCCTTGAGGACGGCGACCTTCGGGGCCTTGCCCTTCGAGTTGTCGATTGCGGTCGTGCCGGCCTTAAGCGCCTTCTGGCAGTAGGCAAGGCTCTTCGGATCGATTTTCCCGACCTGTTCAAGGAGGGCGTTCTGCCCCTTCTTAGAAAGCTTGTCCCACCAGGCGAGGACATGTCCCTGTCCGCACTTGTCGAGCATCTTCTTGGCCTCTGCGTAGTTCATTTTTCTTCTCCTTGGTTTTTGACGTTAAATCACCTCACGACGCGCTGGACGCGCGAGCCGAGTGAGCAAATTATATCATAAGCGTGCGTTCCCTTCAGCAACGCCCAGTCGTCAGGCGTTATCGAGTCGCGCCCGCAGGAGCCGAAGCAGACCACCTCGTCGCCCGCCTTCACCCCAGGAACGTCCGACACGTCGACAGTCGTATAGTCCATGGAAATGCGGCCTATTATCTTGCAGCGACGGCCGCCGATGAAGACGTGGCCGCGGTTCGTGAGCGCAAGCGGAAGCCCGTCGGCGTAGCCCGCCGAGATCGTCGCAACCTTCGTCGGCTGCGCGAGGCACCAGGTGCGCCCGTAGCCGAGCGTCGTGCCTGCGGGCAGTTCGCGCACCTGCGCGACGCGCGTCCTGAGGGAGAGGACCGGCTCGACATTCAGCGCCTTGCGGCCGTTCGGGTCGAAGCTGCCGTGAAGGTTGATGCCGGTCCTCACCATCGTGAACGGCGGTTTCGCAGTCTCCGGGAAGTTGTTGATCGCATCCGACGCGGCCATGTGGACCTTGCGGAACGAGATGCCCTCCTTCGCGCACGACGCGACTATCGACTTGAAGAGCTTTATCTGCCGCTTCGTGAACGGGTCTTTCGGGTCGTACGCCATCGGGCAGTGCGAGAAGATTCCCTCGCAGTCGAGGTTCGGGAGCTTCCTCACGACGCGTATCGTCTCAAGCGCGTCCTTCGCGAGTATGCCGAGGCGGCCCATGCCGGTGTCGAGCTTGAAATGGACGCGCGCCATCTTCTTGGCGCGCTTAGCATCATCGCTTATGAGCTTCGCTGTCTTGATGTCGGTCACGGGGAGTATGACGCCCGCCTTCACCATAGGCGCGATTTCGTCAGGGAGTATCGACGAGAGAATCTGCACGTCTGCGGCAAATCCGCCGCGCTTGAGGACCGAGAGAAGCTCGAGCGCCTCGAACGGTTCCGCAACGCCAAACTCGCGGCAGCCCGCCTCGGCGAGCGCCTTCGCGTATGCTCCGACGCCAAGCCCGTAGGCGTTCGCCTTGAGGACGGATAGGACGCGCATCGGCTTCACGTGCGCGACGATTTTCCTGTAATTCCTAACCAATGCGCCGAGATCGATCTCGACGCGCACGCGGCGTTTCAGCGCCTCGCGCCTTTCCCCATGCACGGCATTCCTGCAATCGTCTTTCATTTCCTACGATTCCTCTTCCTTGGCGACTTCGCCGAGGGTCTTAGTGCCCGAGAGGAGCGCGACTACCTGGCCTTGCACTTCGGCGAGGTTCTCAAGCCGGAGGCGGGGGTCGAGGATGACGAAGGTGTCGCCCTGCTTGCGGTCTTCGTAGACGCGGCGTATCTTGCCGTCGTCAAGCTCCTTCGCGTCTCGCTCGACGAGTATCTTCGAGCGTTCGAGCATCACGGCGAGGACGTATACGACGTTCTTCATCGCGGGGTCGTCGAGGGTGACAAGCTGCCTGAGAAGTTCGCCCGCGTCCTCCTTCTTGAGCGGCTCCTTCTTCTCTTCCTTCACCGGCGCGAAGTATACGCCGTCCCACTGCGAAAAAGGCTCCCAGTCGCGCTCGGCGGTCTTCCAGCACTCCGGGTGGCAGTCGAAGCGCTCGTACCCCTCGGGCGTCTCCTTGAGCGCGCTCACGACCGGCGCGCGGTCGACGAGCGGCTTCTGGCAGAGGCTGCAAACATGGCCGCGGGACCTGATGTTCCATTCCTGTGACATGGCTATTTCCCCATTCCGAAAAGCTTCAACGCCGCCCTGAAGTCAGCCGGAAGCGGCGAGTGTACCGATATCTCGACGCCGCGCGCCAGCGGATGCGGCAGCGTCATGGTGGACGCGTGGAGCATCTGGCGCGGGACGCGCATGAGCCGCGGGTCGCGCGCGTTCTTCAGCCCGAACACCCTGTCGCCCACTATCGGGAAGCGCAGCGACGCGAGGTGGCGGCGAATCTGGTTCGTGCGGCCAGTGTCTATGCGGACCCTCAGGAAGCTCGCGTCCGCAGACTTCGCCTCCCTCGTCACGCGGGAGACGGCGCTCTGCCCATCAAGCGGAGTGTCGACGAGCCGGTGCGCAAACTTGAACTCGCCCACGACCACGGCGTGGTAGATCTTCGCGACGGCATGCGTCTTGAATTCCTCTATCGCCGCCTCGAGCGCAGCGTGGTTCTTGGCGAACATGAGGCACCCGGTCGTGTCACGGTCGAGGCGGTGAACCGCCTCCAACGTCGGGACCTTCTCCTGCTCGCGCAGTATCGCCTCGACGCTCTTTGGGTCGTCGCAAGAGACGAGCCCGGCGGGCTTGTCGCACACGAGATAGTTGTCGTCCTGCCAAAGAACCCTGACATGACGCTTTGCGGGGAGCGCGCGGGGCGCCGCACCTTCGCGCGGGCTCTGCGCCGACTGGCGCTGTGCGCCCTTCACGACCGCCGAGGGAACCTCGACGAGATCGCCCGTCTTGAGCGCATAGCGCGCAATCCACACGCACTTGCGGTTGACCCAGACACTGCGCCCGTCTATCGCCGCCTTCGCCGCGCGGCGGGAGAGCGCGAACTTGAGGACGAGGAAATCCTGCAGGAGCTTGGGGTCCGGCTTGTTGACGGAGAGGGAGACGATGCCCGCGGAATGCTGGTAGGGGCGGCGCATCGCGTCAGACCTTGATGACGCTACCGACCACTCCCTGGCACTTGTGGCCGAGCATGTTTGGCGCAAGGACGACCTCGACTTCCTCCTGGTCTTCATCGCCTTCGGCGACGATGCCGGTCACGGTCGTCTCGCCCGCGAGCGCCTTCTTGAAGTTCTCGGGAAGCGGGTCGTCGGACATGAATTCCGCGAAGGTGTGAGTGCGGGCGTCGTCTTCGTCCTTGAGGTCGAACATTTCGCAGAACGCCGTGTTGCACTCGCGGATGTTGCCGTCGGCGTCGCAAGCGAAAAGAGCGCACTGCGCGACCTGGAAGGCATTGGCCTTCGCGCGGAGCATGTTGTTGATGCGGCGGCGGCGCTCGGTGTTGCGAACGGTGAAGACGAGGTCGCCCGGGTCCATCAGGTCGATTATCGAGACCGTCACCTCGCAGGAGAACTTCGAGCCGTCCTTGTTGAGGCCGTTCGCGTCGATCATCATGTGGCGGTCGCCTTCGAGCCCGCGGCGTATGCGCTGGACTATCTCGGGCGCGAGCCCGGGGATGTAGAAGGAAATCGGCCTGTCGATCACCTCGTCCTGGGTGTAGCCGAAGTGCTCCTCGGCCCTGGGGTTGACCTCGATGATGTGGCCGTTCGGGTCGGTTATGACTACGGCATCGTACATTCCGGCCAGGAACTGGCGGAAGAGCGACTTGCGGTCTTTAGGCACGAATAGCGGCATGTTGGCTAGTATTATATCAAATTAGACGATGAGCATGCAATCGCCGTATGAAAAGAACATGTAGTTGTTTCTCACGGCGAGGGCATAGGAACATAGGACCCGCTCGCGGCCTGCGAGCGCCGAAATCATCATCAGGAGCGTGGACTGCGGAAGGTGGAAGTTCGTAAGCATGCAGTCGCACACGCGGAATCTGTACGGCGGATAGATGAATATGTCGCTCGCGCCAGACCCCGCCTCGACGACGCGTCCGTTCCTCCCGTCCACTGCGGCGGCGACGGTTTCGAGCGTCCTGACCGTAGTCGAGCCGACGCAGAAGACACGGCCTCCTCGCGCCTTGCACTCGTTGATCGCCTCGGCCGTCTCGGGCGGAACGGTAAACGCCTCGAAGTCCATGTGGTGGTCTTCGATGTTGTCGGCCTTCACCGGGCGAAAGGTGCCGGGTCCGACATGGAGCGTGACGGCGACGCGCCTTACGCCCTTCGCGTCGAGCGCGGCAAAGATCTCGGGCGTGAAGTGAAGCCCCGCAGTCGGCGCGGCCACCGAGCCGACCTCGCGCGCGTAGATTGTCTGGTAGCGCTCGCGGTCTTCCTTCTCCTCCTCGGCCGTTCCCTCGCGCTTAACGTAGGGCGGGACAGGCGTGCGGCCGAACTCGTCGAGAAGGTCCATGAGCGGACGGTCGCATGAAAACTCCACCTGCCACATGCCGATGCCGGAAAGCGGCTTCAGAAGCGTCGCCTTGAGCTCGCCTGCGGGCCCGAACGAGGCGATCTGCCCCTCGCGGCACTTGCGCCCCGAGCCGATTATGCAGTTCCAGCGGAGCGAATCGGTCCCAGCCGTCATGCTCGGCCGCTCATCGTCGGCGTCCATCGGCGCGGCGTTTACCATCAGAAGCTCGATTGCACCGTGCGTGTCAGGCCACTCGCCGATGAGCCGCGCTGGAAACACCTTGGTGTCGTTCACGACGAGCAGGTCGTTCGCCGTGATGTACTCGACTATGTCGGCGATATGCCTGTGCTCGACGATGCCCGTCGCGCGGTGGAGCACCATCATCTTCTCGGTGCCCCGCCTTTCGGCGGGATGCTGCGCTATCAGCCGTTCGGGAAGCGGATACCAAAACTGCCTTGTCTTCATTACTTCCTCCAACGGTGGGTCGAGACGCCCTTGGCCACTATCTGGTCGGCCTCGCCAACCATGCCTATCTCCCTGACGCCAGGGGTGTCAATCACCATCGCCCCCGACGGCAGCATGACGAGCTCGCGACTCGTCGTCGTGTGGCGGCCCTTCCCAGACCACTCCTGTATCTCCCGCGTCGCGGCCCACTCCTCGCCCGCGAGCGTGTTGAGGAGCGTAGACTTGCCTACGCCCGACGAACCGACGAAGGCAAGAGTCTTGCCAGGGGCAGCGTATTCCCTCACAGCCTCCATCCCCTCGCCGGTAAGCGAAGATACCTTTAGAAGCTGCGCACGGCCCGCTATCGTCTCGACGAGTTCGTCGACGAACGCTCCGTCTCCGTCGCGCCAGAGGTCGGCCTTGGTGAGCACGACGACCGCCTCGCCTTCGCCGATGTCCTCGGCAAGCGCAAGATACCGGTCGATCCTCGCCGTCGAGAAGTCCTCGTTGAGCGACATCATTATGAAAAGCGTGTCGAAGTTGACGGCGAGCGTTTGCGAGGTGCGGCGCGCTGCGGGGTCGCGGCGCTCGAAATGCGAGAAACGCGGCAGGACCTCGAGTATCATCGAGTCGCCCTGCGCGTTGTGGCGGAACCTAACGAAGTCGCCGGTGATGGGCCTTGGCGGCTCGGACGCCTGGCGCTCGGACCTCTTTGCGCCCTTCATGTCGTCGGGGGCGGCCGTCTTCATGCGGCCGAACGCGGACTTCTTCTTGCGTGCGAGTATCTCGCCCTCGGCCTCGTTGCAGACAAGGTGGTAGTAGTCGCCGTGCGCGCTCACGATGCGCCCGATGCCGGGCTCGACGGCTCCCCGCCAGCCGAATCTCTCTATGCGGGTCACGACTCCGCGATACCTTCACCGCCTGCCGAGGCCTCGCCCTCGACAAGTGCGACCTTTTCCATGAATAGCCGCCTCAGGATCGGCATGCGCCGCTCCTGGCGCTCCAGCGACCATAGGACGAACGCCCACTTCCGCTCGAAGTCGTATACCCCCGGAAGCGACGGCCTGAAGCCTTCGAACTCCTCGCGCCTCACGGAAAGCTGCCACGCAAGCGCATGCGTCCTGTACTCGAAGCCACCCATGAACCTCTCCGCGACCTCGGCCATCGTCACGGCGTGGCGCCTCTGGTATATCTTCAGCGCATGGGCGAAGTTGCCGAGGTAGAAGTTAGCGAGCGCAAGCAGGTTCTCGTCGGTGAACGAGAGGTCGGGCCATCCGAAGCTACCGCGCACGGAGCACGTCGCAACGCCCTTCGGGACGATGCGCTGGCGGATGATGTCGTATTCAAACTCGTATATCTCCTTGCCTACGCCGTACAGCGGGGACTGCGTCGCGGGGTCGAACTTCTTCATCGCCATGTTCTGCGCGGCAGCGTCGCCCATCAGCGTCGCGAGCCCGAGGACGACGTCCTTCTCCTCGACCGAGGCGTCGTCGGCGTTGCAGAAGTAGTTCGCGGGAATCGACTCCATCGGCTCACCCTCGCAGCGCTCGCGGATGTAGAAGTCCAGCGGCCTGCGCCCCTTGTGCGGACGGCGCCTCAGGAGTAGGTAGTTGGCGCTCAGCGAAATCCCCAGCGCCCTCAGCGCGCCTATGCGCGCGAGCATGTAGCTACCGTAGCCACGGCGGGCGCTCGAAAGCCTCTTCTCTATCAGGCTCTTCTCGATCGGGCTGCGGTTGGTCCTGTAGACGATTTCGCGCGTCTTGCCCTTGCCGATGGGCACGTCCTCGGTCTCGCGTATCTCGTAGACATTCGCGTAGACGACGATCTCGTCCTTCGACATGAGCCCGCGCAGGTTGGAGAGGAGAACTTCGCTGCGGTCGTCCGCCCCCGGGTGCATCACCGCCCGCCCGCCGACGTAGGTCGCGCCGGGGAGCGCCGTGCGGCGGTCGTCGAACGCGGGGGTCGAGCCCTCGCCCGCCACGGCGTATATCTCGCCCGTGATGTACATGTAAAGCGTCTCGATGAACGCGCCAGATGTCTCGTCGGCGAACTCGGGGCGCGTCAGCAACGACTCGTAGAGCGAGATTATCTCCTGCGTCTTCTGGATGACGCCGAGCTGGCCGAGCCGCCCGAGCGCGACGGACTCCATGAGGCGCTCAAGCTCAGGTATCAGCTTCTCCAGCGCGACGCCGCGCCTCAGGCCGAAGAGCTCGATCTCGTGGTGGCCCCGGAACTTCGGCATGCGGCAGAACGAGCACGGCTGGCCCTCGTAGACCGAGACGAGCTCCTTCACGCCGCGCACGAACTCGGCGGGGTCGTCCTGCGCAAGGGCGGCGAACCTGCGGAGTTCGGGGAACGAGAGGAAGTGGACGCCCCGCGCGGAATGGTAGTAGTTGAGCTTCGTCGCGATGCGCTTCCTGGAGCCGGCGAGCGCGACTTTCATCTCTGTCTCCGTCCAGGCGAGCGGCTTCACGCGCCACTCCTGACCAAGTTCGCGGTAATGCGCGAGCGTCATCTCGTTCCTGTCGCCCATCACGATGTCGTTCATCGCGAAGCCCGCCGTCCCGAGCAGCCACCCGTCGGCGGCGTAGAGCTTCGCCGAGGGGACGTCGCGCTGCGAGATCTCTATCGTCTCGTTCACGACATTTGCGCAGAGGATGCAATGCATCAGCACATCGCCGCGACGAGAGGACGGGAGGCGCGATATCTTCCAGAAGCGGCCGTCGAGAAGCGGGAACGCGGCGACGGAGTGGTTGCCGGTCGTCATCGTGAACACGCGGCCGACCTTGCCGTGCCTCAGGTCGCGCTTCTCGGCGACGAGGACGCTCGGCCTCTCGCCGAGGTGGGTGGATATGCCCTTCTCGAAGATGAACGTGTCGTCGCCGACGTCCCATGCGCGGAACACGCGCTCGCGGCCCATGGCAACGGTCTTCACACAGCCGGGGCGGCGGACGCCCGCCTTGCAGACACGGCGGAGAAACTGGCGGATCGCGCTCATCCCCTGTCGTGACCTTGGCTTTGCCGCATCTCGGCGATGAGGTCTTCCGCGAGCGCGCCCACAGCGTCAAGGCCGGCGTCGTCCGCTGCGGAAAGGAGGTTCTGGAGCGCCGGCAGCACCCACTTGCAGAACTGCGGCTGCCCTACGGACGCGAGCCGCCCGTAGGCGCCAAGGCACTGGGTGAGGCGCTGGACTGCGGCGAACGGAAGGACCTTCTCGATCTCGGCGCGGCCGCACCTCTTCGCATAGAGCGCGACAAGCGCCCTGCGCCCGTCGTCGGTGAAGGTTACATACGGGTCGTAGACGAGCGACGCGAGGTCGTAGGCCGCAGGACCAAGTCGCATGCCCTGGAAGTCGATGAACCTGGGCTTGCCGTTCTTCCAGAGGACGTTCGTGGACTGGAAGTCGCGGTGGACGAGCGACTTCGGCTCCCTCTCAAGGATTTCGGCGACCTTCTTGAGCTCGGCTTCTACGTCCTTCGGCATCTCGCGCTGGAAGCGCGAGCCGAGGCAGTACTTGCGGAAAAGCCCCCTCTCCCACGTCCAGGTCTCGTCGTCGAAGCCGGGCAGGAGATTGAGCTTGTCAAGCTCGGGATCGTCGCCGAGCGCATTGAAGCGCACAAGTTCCTCGACGACCTTGGCGTAGTCATCGATGGACATTTTCTTCTCGCCGCCCGCGTCCTCAAGGACGAGCGCCTTGATGCCTGGCAGGTCGGCGAGCACCTCGGGGACTGGAACGCCACGCGACTTGAGGAAACGCGCGTGCCCAGCGTAGAGGCCGTTCTCGTCGCGGTTGCCGTCGTCGTAGAGTATGACTACGCCCTTGTCGCAGCGGAAGAACACGCGCTCGCTCCCCCTCGCGCCGATGAACTCGACGCTGGAGTCCGGCCCCGCCCCCGCCGCCTCAAGCGCGGCCTTCACCTGGGGGATGTCGGTGAAGGCGTTGTCGTCGCCATCGCGGTTCAAGTCGATGTAGCTCGGTATCGTGCCCGCGTCGGTCCACAGCATCTCGCGGCTCTTCAGGGCCTTCACAAACCTGCCGTGCATCATCGCGTCCTCGTATGCCGAGACGATGGACGAGAACCCGTCCGGCTTGACAAAGTTGAGGATCTCCGGCTTGAGCACTGTGATGCCGCAGTAGGTGTACGTCCCGTCGCAGCCGGCGTCCTGGCTGCGCCGGTTCGTGACGAAGCCGCCCTCGGGCTCGACCTCAATCGTGCGAGGGCCGGACTCCGAGACGAGGGCGACGCCAATTACGGCAGTGCTATCGAAATTGCGCACCTTGTCGAGCGGGTTAGGCGCGTTCTCCACCACGATGTCGCCGTTCACGAGATAGAACGGCTCGCCCGCAATCCACTCGCGCAACGGGTTCAGCACACCACCAGTGCCGAGGATCTCCGGCTCGTAGCTGACCTTCACCTTCACCTTGTCGCCCGCCGCTGCCGCGCCGCGACGGTAGCCGTCGGCCCAGGCCTTTACCTGCTCGTGCAGGCAGTGGGTGTTGAACGCGATGTCGTCCACGCCCCAGGACCGGAGCATGGCGACTATGCGACCGAGCATCGGCTCGCCCCACACGGGCATGAGCGGCTTCGGCGTAGCGCACGTGAACGGCCTGAGCCGCGTGCCGTGGCCGGCAGCCAGGACTATTGCCTTGCGAACTTTCATCTGCAATGTATCCCCCTGCGTGTCATGCTGTAGATTATACCATAAGTCGGCCGCATGTCGATTCGGGCAGTCAGCGGTAGACCGAGCGCGGACGCTGCATCTTGATCTTGGGTTCTTCGAGGTAGAGGGAATACCACGGGTCGCCGAGCCCCGAGTTGCTGAAGTGGGCGACCTTGTTATTCATAAGGCACTCGTGGTTGCGCTTCAAGGTCGCGTCGTCGGAGTTCCTGAGGGCCTCAGTAAGCGCCTTGAACGCCTCGTCAACCTTTCCGCGCTTGACGAGCACCCAACTCCACGTCGCGGCAAGAAGGACGTTCTGGTTGTAGCGGAGGCGCCGGACGCCCTTGCGGTAGGTCTTCTCCATCTCCGCGATGTCCGCGCCGAGCATCTGCTGGCGAGCGAGCTTCATGGCGGCGGACGTTGGGTCGAGCAGCATCGCCTTCGACATGAGCTCATCGACGCGCCTGAAGTCCTTGATCATCCAGTTGAGCTGCAGCTGCGCCGTCGCCATCTGGCGTTCAATCATCGGAACCCACAGGCGGTACTTGCGAAGGTTCTCCGTCTCGGCGAGCGCCTCCTTTACGAAAACGCGCGTGTCGTCGGCGATCTCCTTCTGCGCGGCCTGCACGGACCCAGGCGGGCGCATCTGCCAGCGCTGGATCTTCTGCTGGAGCCTCTTCTGCCCGCCTTCCAGTATGCCCTGCACCTTCGCCATGTCGGCTTTGACCTTCCGCTGGACGAAAAAGCCGAAAGCCGCCTGGAAGACACCAAACGAAACAAGGCCGAGGAAAATGCTCCACCCCATGCCGAGGTCTGCGGCGTAGTGCGCCGCCGAGAAGCCGCCAAATGCGACGGCGATTGCAATGAACAATGTAACCATGCCCGTATTATACCATAAAAATCAAGGCTCGTCGCGATGGGTTCGGCGGTAGATGGCGCGCGACTGGCGGATGATCTCGTTCAGGAACGCGAGATCCCCCTTCCCGTCCGAGACGGAGATGCCGACATGCGCCCAGTAGACTGCTGAAAACATCGGGTCCGCGACATCGGACATCCCGTACGCCTTCGCCACCTCGTCCATCACCCCCCTGTCCATTTTCAGCTCTTCCCAGGCGTTGCGCCGTGCGACGTCCTCGACTATCTCGCGCCACTTCGCGCGGTACACTGGGGCGGCCATGTCGATATTCGTGCCGAGCTTCAGCTCGAAGAGCCAGGCAAGCTCGCGGTAGAGCTCGCTCTCCGTCGGATTGAGCACGAGCCCCCTGTCCCTGATGAGGCTTATAGCGGCGCCAACCCAGCGCCAGCGGTCCTCGTGCGTCGGCATCATTATGGATACGTTGTAGGCGAGGTTCCATGCCGCGTAGGCTCAAGGCACGAAAGCGTCGAAGCGAGCTGCGCAAGCTCGACGTACCGCCCCTCGTCCTGGAGCCGGTCGGCGCGGAACCACACGACCTCGGCGACTATTGAGCGCAGGCCTCCGAAAGCGGCGAGCGCGCCCTCGGCCATGGCGGGCGCGGAATCGGGGCGCGAGGCGCGCAGGACGAACTGCATGCCGACGGCAACAAGCGCAAGAACCGCAGCGAACGCGGCGAGCAGGATTCTCCTTTTCACGACGTAACCCCCAGAAGGTCCTTGAGCGCGGCGATCTGCGCGTGGTTGCCGAGCGCGACTATGGTGTCGCCGCCGCGAAACTCCCACTCGGGGCCCACGTTGCGGACCACCACGCCGCCACGCGCGACCGAGACGACGGATGCGCCGGTCTTGGCCCTGATGTTGAGCGTCACCACGGTGCCGCCTATCGCGGGCGACGTGGCGGGTATCGAGACCTCCACGCCGTCGGGCGCGGCAAGCGCCATCGTACGCGCAAGGCTCTCGCGCCGCTCCTCGGCGGTCAGCGCATCGTGGAAGCGCTTCGTCGCGCGCGAGCCAGCCTTGACGAAGCGGCGCCAGCCGATGATCCCGACGAGGACAATGACGCCGATGCCGACCCAGAGCATCGGGCCCCTCGGCGCGATGGAGACCGACACCATCGCCCACTCGATGAACAAGAACGCCAGCACCGCCAGAGAGACTACGGCGCGGACGACCTGCTGGACGGAGACTTGCCACCGCGACGTGCCCTCGCCGCAGAGCATTACGCAAACAGCGTCGGCGAGACCGCGCGAAGCCGAGACACCAAGCGGCAGAAGCGGCAGGCAAAGAAGGTGCGCAAGCACGAAGAAGAACACGTGGGCGTAAGACGCAAAGAATGGCGAAACTCCGTTGTAGTTGACGTGCGTAAGCAAAGTGCACATCGTGGCAACTGCGATCATCAAGACCGCATACACGCCAAGGCGAAACGCCTCGGTCTTCAGTTTGCGGAACGCTGGAGACCCCTCGGCCGCGCCAATCTTGGCAATCCACGCGCGATACGCCTCGTGGACGGACTTGAAGCGCCCGGGCAATGCGCGCTCCGCAAAGTCGCCGACGCGGTCGGACATGCGGATCATCAGCGGATTTAGGAGCGTCGTCAGGAGCGACGCGCCGACCGCTATCGGGAACATCGGGTTGGACGGGTCGTCCACGAGCTGCGCGTATAGGATCGCCACCATGAACGCGAACTCGCCGATCTGCGCGAGGGAGAACCCGTTCTGGACAGCCGTCTTGACGTCTACGCCCGAAAGAAGGGAGGCAAACGTGTTGTTGAAGAGCTTGCCGAGAACGACGACAAGCGAGACGACGAGTATCGCGCCGCCGTGCGCCCAGAGCGCGGCAGGATCGACGAGAAGGCCGATCGACACGAAGAACATCGCGGAGAACATCGACTTGAGAGGATCGACGAGAACCGCCAGCCGCTCGCGCACATCGCTCGACGCGCCAAGGAAGCCGACGAGAAACGCGCCGAGCGCGAGCGAGAAATTAAAGCGATAGGCGAGGAACGAGACAAAGAAGCACACACCGAGGATCGTGAGAGCAAGCGCCTCGTCATCGCGACGCGAGGCGACGGACACGAGGAGACGCGGAACGTGGACGAGCCCGATTACGACTACCGCGAGGAAAAAGACGGCGAGCCAGCCGAGCGACGCGGCGAATGCGCCGGCAGACATCCCGCCGCCATTCGCGAGCCCCGTCGCGACGGCGATCGCGCCTACGCAGACGATGTCCTCGCAAAGCGACGTACCGAGGACGTACTTGGCAAACGGGCGCGAGCCCCAGCCCGCCTCGTCGATGACCTTCGCGAGGAGCGTCGTCGCCGAATCGCACATCGCCACGCCCAAGAACACCGACTGCACGAGCGGCCAGCCGAATACGCGGGTGCCGACCGTGTATCCAAACCAGATCATCACAACGGTGTCGATCACCGCCGAGGGCACGGCGACGCCGCGCAGCTTCTTCATGTCTTTCGCCGAGAACGAAAGCCCCATCGAGAACATGAGGAACACAACGCCGAGCTGCGCAATCGTATTGATAGACTGCGAGTCGACAAGCAAGCTCCCGCCCCATGTGTACTTGTTGAGCAGGACGCCCGCACCGATGTAGCCGAGGACCTTCGGCCAGCGCATGCGGGAAAAAAGCGCCGCCACGAGGCCGGCTACGGCCATGACGAGCGCGATGTCCTGGAAGAACGCCCCTTCCGTCATCTTGCTGCGGGGGCGGCCGGAAGCCGCCCGTGTTCGAGCAGTTCGCGGACGACGGCCTTGACCTCGGTGTCGAAATCGCCCTTCAGGATCCACCTGAGAAAGTTCGACTCGCGGAAGAGCAGGTCGCGGACCTTCTCCCCCTTCTTCTTGCCGAAGTTGACGAAGAGCTCCCCGTCGCGCCACAGGAGCTCGCGGTTGCGGCCGATGGCGTTGGGGTCGCGCGGCGAGAGAAGCTCGGCCATCTCCGCAGAAGACTTCGGTAGGCCTGGGTACTTCGCCATCTGCGCCTTGAATACCTCCAGCGTCGCGCGCGTGTCAGCCTCCGCGCCGTGGGCGCCGGCGTGGTCACGGCCGAGGTAGAAGCGGACGGCGGTCGCGAGGTCGCGGGGCTCCATCTTGTGGTATATGCGCTGGACGTCGATGCAGCGGCGCGACGAAACGCCGAAGTTCTTGCCGACGCGGGCGAACTCCTCCTCAAGGCACGGTATGTCGTAGCGGTCGGAGTTGAAGCCGGAGAGATCGCACCCGTCGAAGAACGCATAGATTTCGTCGGCCTTGTCCGCGAATGTCGGGCAGTCCTTCACGTCCTCGTCGGATATGCCATGGACATCGGTGGACTCCTTTGGAATAGGGATGCCGGGGTTGAGCAGCCAGCAGCGCTCCTCCTCGGCGCCGTCGGGCGTCACCTTTATCGCGCCGAGCTCGATGATGCGGTCGCGCTTCGGGAATAGGCCCGTCGTCTCGAGGTCGAACACGACAAGCGGTCTGTCAAGATTTATGAACATGGTGCACGTATTATACCAAATCCGCGCATCCGCCGAACGGGTCAGCGGCCGACGGCGGCGCGGTAGCGGGCGATGAGCTGGTTCGTGGACGAGTCGTGTCCGCCCTTGAACTTCTTCGCGGTGAGGTCGGCGAGAACGCCCTTCGCGAGCACCTTGCCGAGCTGCACTCCCCACTGGTCGAAACTGTAGACGTTCCAGATTACGCCCTGCGTGAACACCTTGTGCTCGTAAAGCGCGACGAGCGCGCCAAGCGTCTCGGGCGTAAGCTGGTCGCAGAGAAGCGTGTTCGTCGGCTTGTTGCCCTCGAAAGTCTTGAACGGCACAAGCTTCTCGGGAACGCCTTCCTTGCGGCACTCGTCTTCGGTCTTGCCGAATGCAAGCGCCTCGGTCTGCGCGAAGAGATTCGCCATCAGCTTGTCGTGGAGGTCGCCAATTGGGTTGTGCGTCTTGCAACAGCCGATGAAGTCGCAGGGGATCAGGTGCGTTCCCTGATGGATAAGCTGGTAGAACGAGTGCTGGCCGTTCGTGCCCGGCTCGCCCCACTCGATTGGGCCGGTCGAGTACGAAACGCCGTTGCCATGCTTGTCAACGCTCTTTCCGTTCGACTCCATATCCATCTGCTGAAGATACGCCGGGAAGCGCGAAAGATACTGGTCGTAGGGAAGGACGCAGTAGCTCTCGGCGCCATAGCCGTTGTGGTAGAGGATGCCGAGAAGCGCGAGGATGACGGGCATGTTGCGCTCGAAACGGGCCGTCCTGAAGTGGCGGTCCATCTTGTAGTAGCCCTTGAGGAGCTTCTTGTAGTTGTTGCGGCCGATGGCGATCATGAGCGAAAGGCCGATGGCGCTCGGGAGCGAGTACCTGCCGCCGACCCAGTCCCAGAAGCCAAACATGTTCTTCGTGTCGATGCCAAACGCGGCGACTTCCTTCGCAGCCGTGGAGACGGCGACAAAGTGCTTCGCAACGGCGGCCTCGGCGTCCTTCTTCGAGAGCCCCGCCTTCTTCGCCTCGGCGAGGAGCCACTCCTTCGCGGCGAGCGCGTTGGACATAGTCTCCTGTGTGGTGAAGGTCTTGGACGCGATGATGAAGAGCGTCTCGGCGGCCTTGATCTGGCGAAGCGTCTCGGCGAGGTGAGTCGAGTCGACGTTAGAGACGAAGAAGAACTTCATGTTGCGCTTCGTGTAGGGCGTAAGCGCGATGTTCGCCATTACGGGACCGAGATCGCTGCCGCCTATACCGATGTTGACGACATTCTTGATGCGGCGGCCGGCGAAGCCCTTCCACTTGCCCTGGCGCACCTTGTCTGAGAATTCGCCCATCTGGACAAGGACCTTGCGAACGTCCTTGAGGACGTCCTTACCGTCGACCTTGACAGTGTCCGCCTTGTTGAGATTGCGAAGCGCGGTGTGAAGAACGGCGCGGCCCTCGGTCGCGTTGATCTTCTTGCCGGTGAACATCTTCTCAATCTCTTCCTTGAGATTCGACTCCTTCGCGAGCTTGACGAGGGCCTTCATGACCTTTTCGTCGATGCGGTTCTTCGAGTAGTCGAGCGTCCAACCCGCCGCCTCGACGGTGAATTTCGCGGCTCTCGCCTTGTCCTCTGCGAACAGTTCCTTGATCGTCTTCTTCGCAGACGCGGTCATCGCCACGTCCAGCTGAGCCCACTTGTCGGTGTTTGTCATGGTTCTTCGTCCTTTTGGGCGCATATTATACCAAATTCCAGACCCGCCCGCAGTGGCCCCCGGGGGTTTTTCATCGCCCCTTTTGTCAAACGGGCGCCAATCAGAAAATCCGACAGGCGCCAGCGCGCAGCACCTCGATGTCGTCGCCATCGACACGCACAACGGTCGAAGGCTCTCCGCCTGGGCTCGTGCCGCCGTCTACGACGATGTCCGCCGAAAGCCCGACGTCCGCAAGCGCCGCCGACGCATCGGTCGCAGCCATCCGTCCAGAAAGGTTCGCGCTCGTCACCCGCAGAAGCCCGCCGCACTTTGCGAGGAGCCGACGAGTCCAGTCGTGGTCGGGAACGCGAAAGCCTTCGGCTGAGTTCAAAGTTGAAAGTTGAGAGTTTAAAGTTGATTTGGCGAGAATCAACGTGAGACCGCCAGGCCAGTGCTTCACAAGTTCACAGGCCTTGCCTGTAATTTGGTAGCCAAAGCGCTCGACTACTCCGACATCCGAGGCAAGCAGTGCGATTGGCTTCTTCGCCTCGCGGCCCTTGATCGTGTATAGCCTGTCAACGGCCTCTGGGAAGTCGGGGTGAGCGGCGAGCCCGTATACCGTGTCGGTCGGGATCACCGCGACGCCGCCGGCAAGCAGAACCTTTGCGGCGGCCTCAAGCCCTTCTTCATCACTCTTTACGATTTGCATTTAATAGTTAAGTGGTTGGGTAGTTAAGTGGTTAGGTGGTTAAGTAGTTGGGTGGTTAAGTGGTTCACTACTACACTACCTCACTACCGCACTACCATACTACCTCACTACCATACTACCGCACTACCTAACCACCGCACCATCTAACTCCTCCAACAGCCTCACAGCGAGTTTGACAAGTTCGACGCAGGGGCGCTTCCTGTAATACCCCTCGGTCCGCGCCTCTGGTGCGCCGCCCTGCGTCGCGCCTGTTCCGGCCAAAAGCTCGCGGCAGACGATCGAGCCGTATTCCGCCTTGAATTTTTCCGCAAGCGCCTGCACATGCGGATATGTCGCCGCCTTGTCGGGGCCGTGGCGCATCCCGAGGACGAGCGTAGCGCCTGTCACCGCGCCACACACTTCGCGCATGCGGCCAACGCCGCCGCCAAGCCCGCTCGAGACCTTCGCCGCCGTGTAGGCGTCCATGCCGAGTTCGTCGGCAAACGCACAGAACACGGACTGCGAGCAGTTCATGCCGCTTCTGAAAAGCTCCTCCGCCTTCTCCTCGTGCGTCATTTCAAAAGCTCCAGTTCTTCGGGCGTGAGGTCGCGCCATTCGCCGGGGGCGAGCGCGGGATCGAGCGCGAGATGCCCGACAGCGACGCGCTTCAGCGACACGACGACGAGATGCGCGGCAGAGCACATGTAGCGAATCTGGCGCTTCCGGCCTTCGCGCAGGCGGAACTCCAGCGTCGTGACATTATTTTCGGGACCCGACAGCACCTTCACCGGAACGGGGCGGGTCACATAGCCGTCGGGCATCTTGACGGGACCTCGCAAAACGCGCAGCTTTTCCTCGCTCCAGCGGCCCGCAGCACGTACAATGTACGTCTTCTCATGTTCGTAGCGCGGATGCGTGAGGCGGAGCGTGAGGTCGCCGTCGTTCGACATAAGGAGCATCCCCTCGGAATCCTTGTCGAGACGGCCGACGGGGACGAGGCGCTCGGGCGTAGTTACGAGCTCCGCAACAGTCTTCCCGCCGAACGGGTCGCTCGTCGAGCTCAGGACCCCGACGGGCTTGTAGAGCATCACCGTACGCTTCACCTCTGCGGCGGCGAGGGGCTTTCCGTCTACGGAAATCTTCGCACTCGCCGGGTCTACGCGCTCGCCGGGCTCCTTCACAACCACTCCGTCTACCGTGACGCGCCCTGCGGCGATCAGCTCGGCAGACTTGCGACGCGAGGCGACGCCCGCGTGGCTCAATATGTTTTGCAGTCGTTCTTCCATGTTCGGCAAGATTATACCAAAGCCTCATGCCGCCCGCAAGGCACTTGACCGCAAAGGCGAAAATTGATATATTTTGCGGCTACCTTTTGGGTAAATACGACCATGAACAGAATAATATCGAAAAGCAGGCTGTCCGACAGCGTCTACAAGATGCAGCTCGAAGCGCCTCTCGTCGCGCAGGAGCGCAAGGCGGGACAGTTTGTAATCTTGATGGTTGACGACGAGTTCGGCGAGAGGATTCCTCTCACTATTGCCGACGCCGACGCCGAAAAAGGCACGATAACCGTCATCTTCCAGACAGTCGGCGCAACGACCACGAAGCTTTCGCTCCTTGAACCAGGCGACTCCATCGCCGCCCTTCTCGGCCCGCTCGGACGCCCCACCTCGATTCGCGGCGAAAACGGCGAAAAGCCGGGACATGTCGTCTGCGTTGGCGGCGGCATTGGCGTAGCCCCGATGCACCCGATAGCCCAGGCGCTTAAGCGTGCAGGCAACAAGGTGACGATCATCATGGGCGCCAGGAACGAGGGGCTTTTCGTCATGAAAGACGAAATGGCTGCAATCGCCGGCGAAAACCTGATTCTCATGACCGACGACGGAAGCTCCGGCCGCAAAGGCCTCGTGACGGAGCCCCTGAAGGAGCTCTGCGAAGCTGGCGCGGTTGACGAAGTCATCGCAATCGGCCCGCCCATCATGATGAAGTTCTGCGCCCTCGCAACGAAGCCCTACGGCGTCAAGACGACGGTGTCGCTCAACACGATCATGATCGACGGCACCGGCATGTGCGGCGGGTGCCGCGTGTCGGTGGGCGGCAAGACGAAGTTCGTATGCGTGGACGGCCCAGAGTTCGACGGGCACGAAGTCGACTGGGACCAGATGCTTTCGCGCATGGGCGCGTTCAAGCCCCAGGAACAGGCCGCGAAGGAACACGTTTGCAAGGCGGGGATATTTAGTAGATAGTGGCCAGTGACCAGTGCCAATGGCTAGTGATTAGCAAATAGTTTTTAGTTGAGGGACAAGTGATGACACCGAAAGAGAAGATGGCCATTCCGCCGCAGGCGATGCCCCAGCAGGACGCAACGGCGCGCGCACGCAACATGAACGAGGTCGCGCTCGGCTACACTGCCGAGATGGCGAAGACCGAGGCGTCGCGCTGCCTGCAGTGCCCGACGAAGCCGTGCATGCAGGGCTGCCCCGTCGCGATCGACATCCCAGGCTTTCTCGCAAAGGCCGCCGATGGCGACTTCGCCGGAGCCCTCGAAATCATCAAGGAGACTTCGCTCCTCCCAGCTGTCTGCGGACGCGTCTGCCCGCAGGAAAAGCAGTGCCAGAAGTTCTGCACGATGGGCAAGCTTCTCAAAGATGTCGACAAGGCAGTCGCTATTGGCCGCGTGGAGCGCTTCTGCGCCGACCTCGCCCGCGAGACTGGCGCCGAGAAGCCGGTCGCCTGCGCGCCAAAGACCGGCAAGAAGGTCGCCATCGTCGGCTCGGGCCCCGCGTCGATAACGTGCGCGGCGGACTGCGCGAAGGCGGGCCACGACGTCACGGTGTTCGAGGCGTTCCACCGCTGCGGCGGCGTTCTCGTCTACGGTATCCCAGAGTTCCGTCTCCCGAAGGCGATCGTCAGGCACGAGATCGAGGCAATCAAGGGCCTCGGCGTCAAGATCGAGCCCAACTTCGTCGTCGGCCGCACGCGCAAGCTGAAGGACCTCCTCGAGAAGGACGGCTTCGACGCCGTCTTCGTCGGCACGGGAGCCGGGCTTCCCAAGTTCATGAACATCGAGGGCGAGAACCTCAACGGCGTCTTTTCCGCAAACGAGTATCTGACTCGCGCGAACCTCATGAAGGCCTATCTCGAAGGCAATGCCGACACCCCCTTCTGGCACGGCAAGAAGGTCGCTGTCCTTGGCGGCGGGAACGTCGCGATGGACGCAAGCCGCATGGCACTACGCCTCGGCGCCGAGAAAGTCTACCTCGTATACCGCCGCAGCGAAGCCGAAATGCCCGCGCGAAAGGAAGAGGTCGAGCACGCAAAGGAAGAGGGAGTCGAGTTCCACATGCTCGAGAACGCAAAGCGCGTCATAAGCGACGGCAAGGGCGCGGTTGCGGGGCTTGAGTGCCTAAAGTACGAACTTGGCGAGCCAGACGCCTCTGGACGCCGCAGCCCCGTCGCGATAGAGGGCAGCGAATTCGTCCTCGACGTCGATACGGTGGTGGTCGCGGTCGGCAACGCCTCGAACCCGCTTATCCCGACGACGACCGAAGGGCTCGAGATCAACAAGCGCGGAAACATCGTCGTCAATCCCGAGACAAACATGACGTCGATCCCTGGCGTATTTGCCGGCGGTGACATCGTGCTTGGAGCCGCGACCGTGATTCTCGCCATGGGCGAGGGGCGGAAGGCCGCGGCGGGGATTTCCGCCTACCTCAAGAAGTAATCACATTTCCTCGAACTGGTCCTTGCCCACGCCGCACATGGGGCAGGTCCAGTCTTCGGGCAGGTCCTCGAATGCGACGCCGTTGTTGTTTTCGGGGTCGTAGACGTATCCGCAGACCTTGCATACGTATTTCTTCATTGCAGTGTTCCTTTCTTTTTAGGGGGCATTATACCAAAAAAACTTCCGCGTCATACCACATCAGAGCCGCCCTTGACGGAGACGGGCGAGGCGTGGGCGTGGCAGATCGCGAGCGCAAGCGCGTCGGCGGCGTCGTTCTGCGGGAGCTCGGGAAGCGCGAGGAGCGTCTTTACCATGCGCTGCACCTGCTCCTTCTCGGCAAGTCCGTTGCCGCATACCGCCATCTTCGCGCGGCGCGGCTCGTATTCGTAGATGGGCGTCCCCGCGTCCGCTCCGGCGACTATCACCGCCCCGCGCGCCTCGCCGAGCACCATCATCGTGTTCGCGTTCTTGCCGTAGATTACCTTCTCCACGCTCAGGACGTCGGGGTCCCACGCGGCGATCAGCTCGGCTATCTTCGCATGGATGCGCCTAAGGCACTCCGAGAGCGGCAGCTTCGCCGCGTTCGGGATGTTGCCGTAGTCGAGCGCGACGAGGCGCGAGCCCTTCGTCTCGACGACGCCGAAGCCCGTCGAGCGAAGCGAGGTATCGACACCGAGAATTCTCATATATTCCTCTCCTTGCTGATGGCAGTCCAGGCGGCGTTTACCTTCGCCATCTTTTCCGTCGACTCCGCAATCTTGCGCTCCGACGCGCCTTGCGAGCGCAGGATGTCAGGATGGCACGACTTCGCCTTCTCGCGGTAGGCGCGCTTCACTTCCTCGTCCGACGCCGACGGCTTCACGCCAAGCGTCCGGTAGGCGTCTGCGAGCGGGTTCGCATGCCAGCGCGGCGAGTGGCGAGCGCCGCGTGCGCGAAGCCTCTCCTCGCGAATGCGCCGTTCGACCCAGCCGCCGAGGAGCGATCCCACGAAAGCGCCAAGCAAGCCGCCCCGCGAAAAGAGAATCGCTCCGGCAAGTGGACCGATCCAGAGCATCAGACGACCTTCCCGGCAAACTCCTCGAACGCCGGAAGCTCGATAAGCTCGGCCGCGCCAGCGTCGATCGACGCGGCAAAAGACGGGTCGACCGGGAGCCGCACGACTTCGGGGATCCCGAACTTCTTTGCAATCGCCTCGGCCTTTGACTCGCCAAACACCGAGATCTCCTTGCCGCAGTCGGGGCACTTCAGATAGCTCATGTTTTCGACGAGTCCCACGACAGGCTTTCCCATCATCTTCGCCATCTTGACCGACTTCGAGACGATCATCTCGACGAGTTCCTGCGGCGAAGAGACGACAACAACGCCGTCAACGGGAAGCGACTGGAAGACCGTGAGCGGCACGTCGCCGGTGCCGGGCGGCATGTCGACGAACATGACGTCGAGCTCTCCCCAGTGGACGTCTGTCCAGAACTGCTTTACGAGCCCCGCGATAACCGGGCCGCGCCAGACGACAGGGTCCGACGGATCCTCGACAAGCATGTTGAGCGAGATGACCTTTATCCCCGTGTTCGTCATCGTCGGCTCTATGCCGTCGTCAGACTTGTATGTCGAGCCCGCGAGGCCAAACGCCTTGGGAATCGAGGGGCCGGTGACGTCTGCGTCGAGGATTCCCGCCTTGAGGCCGCGCTTTGCCGCGGCGACCGCGAGCATCGTCGTCACGAAACTCTTTCCGACGCCGCCCTTTCCAGACGCGACGGCTATCACCTTGCCGACTTTCGACGCTGCGTTCAGCTTAGCGGAGAAGTCAAACTTCTCCTTCCTGTCCCCGCAGTTCTTCCCGCAGGTCGAGCAGTTATGCGTACATTCTTCCGACATTTCACACTCCCCGTTGTCAAATCCCCGTGCATTATATCATATTTATCATATTCAGCCCTTGTTGATTTGTACATCCACGAATCAACGCAAAAGACCATCGCGGGGACAGACCCCACGAAACCCGCTATTTTATTGGTCTTCATCGCCTCGTCTCCTTTCACGCCGCCCTTTCACGCGCCCTTTCCGCCGCTTTCGCGAGCCGCCAGCCGTGCGTCGCGTAGCCAAGCCCGCCCACCTCCCTCGCCGCGACGCTCCGAGATCGGAACCGATCCCCCAGCGCAAACGCCGTCGCAGTCACGAACGCGAGGCTCCCGAATATCTTCCCCGCCCCTATCTGCGCCACCCGCCTCATCAGCCTCTCCTCGGGGACAGACCCCACGAAAGTGCTGTCAAATGTGGCGATCCAGCTCCAGGCGTAGTCGGATGCGTGCTTCACCATCCCCGCGCGGACGGGGTTCAGGTAGACGTAGCGCATGCAGAGCGCGCGGTAGCGACCGTCCTCGACCAAGGTCGACTTAAAGCGGCCATCCCATATCGAGCCGCTGTAGCCGTGCTCGCGCTTGAACCAGACGTTGAAGAGCTCCTTGAACGTCTTTATGAACTCGCTTACGTCGTTCATCCGCGCACGAAGGCGGTCCTGCGCCTCAACGACCGCGGAATCCATGCCGATGTCGCGGAGTTCCTTCCAGTGCGACGCGAGGTCTTCGGCCGCACGCTCGCCCTTCAGCGCCGCTACGCGGCGGAGAAGCTCGCCCTCGGGCAGTTCCTCCCCGCCACGCACCACCATGCAGACTATGTGGAAGTGGTTGTCCATCGCGACGTACGCCTCGAGCTCAACGCCCGAGAACGCCGCCGCACGCTTCAGCGCGTCCACCAGTTGCGTTTTCACCCTCCCTTTCTCGAACAGGAAGCGCCTGTCGTTGGTGCGCGACATGAGGTGGTATCGCGCGGTTCCGTTGTTAGACTTCTTGATTCTTGCCGTTCTTGCCATTTGTAGTAGTCCTTTCTGCCGCCGCTTTCCCGCGGCGACACGTACATAATAGCACATCTTCGGAAAAGAAAAATGAATTGAATATGAATTCCAGGCAGGCGTCGCCGACTGGCGAAAAGCAGGCAATCAGGCCAGAATTGGGGGTGGCGGCGGGGCCGATGTGAGGAACTTGCTGAAAAATCAAGCTTTCGTGGGGTCTGTCCCCGCCGTGGCTTCCGTGGGACCTGTCCCCGCGCCACCCACGCCGCCCGCTTTCAGCTCTTGTTGATGTGAGCGTCCGCGAAACGGGCAATCGCCAGCTTGCAACGAAGGCTGTAGTCGCCGCACATCGACCCAAAGGCGTTGCGGTAGTCCTGCAGTTCCTGAAACGACTCCAAGGAGAAATCAGATTCGCAGTTGTGCGACTTTGACGCATACTCGAGCATGCGTCTCCCAGATTCGTCGTCTGGAATTGCATCGGGAAGCGTCCGCTGCACTTCAGCTACGCCTTGCCGAAACTCCTTCTCGTGCGCCACGATCCTTGCACATAACTTATGATATCCGTCCGCACTCAGATTCTCGCAATTTGCCAGACACCGATCGATGAATTCCTCGTGTGGCAACAGCCGCTCTGAAAGCTGCGAGCACAGCATTTTCATCGACATCATGTTCCCATACATCGTTTTCACATGACTGCGGTCGGCGTCGTTCCCGATGTGCGTCAAATAGGAGCATGCCGCAGAATCGCACTTTGCAACGGCAGCCGCAAGCCCGTCCTGATATTCCTTGTGCTGGGCGACAGGCGCCGTTCTTTTCGTATACGCCGCGCCGTTGTAGAGGAACTTCTTCACCTCGATTTCGCCAGACGCGACCTGCTCCAGCGTCTCCATGTCCGATCTTGCCGTGTTCAACTCGCCAACGAGGCGCCTGTATTCAGCTGTAAAGGGGTTCTCCTTGACATCCGCCTCGAACGCCTTCTGCAGATCAAACTTTTCCAACGACCTGGCAAAAAACGGCTCGTACTCCAGCGGAAATCCGTTCTCCGCATACCACTTGTCGACAAACGCCTGAAATTCCGCCGAGCTGACGGTCTCTGGCTTTTTGTCCATGTCGGCAACACAACACTGGAAGAACCGGTCAGAAACCTTCTGCGCCAGCGCTTCCGGGATCAAGGTCCAGGCGGGATCCGGTTCTTCATCCCCGCACGCAAAAGCCAGCTCCCTTGCACACGCCAATCGGTCGGCCAGCTCCGGATGCGTGCTCCACACGTCCTTTATCCTGACCCTCGATTCGGCTACGCCAAAGTCGTAGGTGTTCTTGAGCGGCACGTCGTGTGCCAACGCCGGAAATCCTTCCTTGCTCAACGCCTTGGCAACTGCATCGTGCGCCCTGAAATAATTGTCCGGCAGCTTGTTCGCGCCCAGGCTCTTACTCAGGAACGGCCGCAGCCGATTCCTGTCACACGCACCGAGCAGCTCGATCTTGCACATCGCAGAAACGAACGCGTCCGAACCGGCACACCTGCACGCCACTTCATCCGCGCCAAACTCCATTAGGCGAGACAGCTTCCGCTCGCCTATCTGCACAAACAAGAACACGTGTCTCGTCATCAGCTTTACCATCATCGTCATGCCATAGGCAAGCATGCCGAACAATCTCCATAGCAGCCACCTGGCGTTGCGCCAGATGAAAAGCGCGTTATCGAAGAAGTCGTCGGTATAAATCAGGTTGTACAGCACTTTATTCGTGACTGACACCGCAGACCCGACCTTCATGCTGCTCTGGCCAAAGTGCCCGAATTCATGTGCAAGGATGGCCTTGACCTCTTGAATCGTCGTCGCGTTGAAGATTCCAAGTCCTATCTCGAGGTTCTTTCTCACCGGCAGGAAAATGCTCCAGAATCCAGTGTTGTAGAACACACATGCGTTCACATCGGCCGTGAGATAGACATGGCGCGGCATCCTAAAACCTGTGCGCTTCGACAGTCTGCGGATAAGACCAAAAAGCCTGGGGCAGTCGTCTTCACTCACTTCGACACGCTCTTCTTTCTTGCTCTTGGTGAAAGAGAAAAGCGGCTTTATCAGATATATGCCAAATACTCCGGCCAGCGACAACACACCGGCGATGACGACAAGGACGCCAATTACGCCGCGCCCTTTTGCATTCGGCAGAACTTCCTCGCCCAGGAACTTGGCCGCATAAAACGCAGCGACAAGAATGGCGACGCCCAGGCAGATCAGCGCCAAGTAGTAGACAAGAAACAAGACGACTCGAAACGTCTCGTTTACGACTGCGCCTTTTATGCTGCCATGCTCACGCGCCATAATCGTACGTCGGCGGCCGAAGAGTCGTCACTTTACTAGCGCGAGGCCGCACGAGCAGCCAATGCGGTTTGCGCCTGCGCGGATCATCGCGAGCGCGGTCTTCCTGTCGCGAATTCCACCCGCCGCCTTTATGCCCATCTTCGCGCCGACTGTCTTTCGCATAAGCTTGACGTCCTCAAGCGTCGCGCCGCCCTTGCCGAAGCCAGTAGAGGTTTTCACGAAGTCGAAGCCCGCCTTTTTCGCTGCGGTCGAGGCGACGACGATCTCGTCCTTCGTCAAGTTGCAGCACTCGAGGATGAGCTTCAGGACGACGCCCTTCTTCGCCGCACGGCACTCGCGCACGATTGCGGCGAGTTCGCAGAAGCAAGCGTAGATGTCGCTTTTGAGAAGCCCCTGGTTCAAGACGACATCAAGCTCGTTCGCGCCGTCGGCAATCGCCTGCAGCGATTCCTCCACCTTCGCGAACGTGCTCGTCGCGCCAAGGGGAAAGCCGATAACTGTGCATACCTCGACCTTCGTCCCTTTTAGCGCCTCGCGGCACTTGGCGACCCAGCAGGGATTTACGCACACGGACTTGAAGCCGCACTCCTTCGCCTCGCGGCAAAGCCGCGCGATGTCTGACGCCTTCGCATCGGGCTTCAGGAGCGTATGGTCGATGAACTTGGCGAGAGCGTTGCGTTGCCGTACTTGCGATGTTGTCTTTGCCATTGCGTCATCTCATTTCTTTAGTCGCCGACTGGCAGAAAGCCCAAGTTAAGACCTCTGCCGGAAGCAAATGCGGTTGATGATCTGGTCGAAGCTCTCGCGGCCGGAGATTATCTCGATCGCGATACGAAGATACAGGCAGCGGACGGGCGTCGTCTCGAAGCGCGGGAAGCGCACTGCGTCCTTCTCGGTCGTGACGAGCGCGTCCGCGCCCATGTCGGCAGTGCGGTTGAGCGCGTAGAGGACTTCGGACGCATCGTAGCGGTGGTGGTCGGCGTATCGTTCGCACCACACGACCTTCGCACCGAGGTGCCTTAGGGAGTTCTCGAAGCCCTTTGGCGAGGCGATGCCCGAGAGCGTGCAAGTCGTCTTCCCCTCGAGCCAAGAAAGCGGATATTCCTCGCGGCTCCACACGTCTTTAAGGACTTTCGGCGCGTGATTGCACTCCACAATCTCAGCCGTTGCGTTGTAGCGGCGAATCTCGTCGCGCACCGCCGACACGTCGCCGCGGCACTTCGTGAGGAAGATTATGTCCGCGCGCTTCAGGTGGCGCGCCGGCTCGCGCAGAACGCCGCGCGGAAGCATGTGCCCGTTGCCGAAGGGGTTTGTCGCGTCGACAAGGACAACCTCTATCGAGTGCTTGAGTTTCTGGTACTGGAAGCCGTCGTCGAGAATCAGCGTGTCGCAGCCAAGGCGCTTGATAGCATACCGCCCCGCCTTCACGCGGTCGCGGTCAACGACAACGGCGACGCCCGGGAGATTCGACGCAAGCATGTACGGCTCGTCGCCGCCGGTCGCGGAGTCGAGAAGGACATGCCTGCCGTCCGAGACGACGAGCGGCTTCGATACGACCTGCGTGAACATGCGAACCCACCACGGCGCCTCCTTGCGGCGGTAGCCGCGCGAGAGGATCGCGACCTTGCGCCCCTCGGCGGCGAGCGTGCGCGCGAAGATCTCGGTTACGGGAGTCTTGCCTGTGCCGCCCGCAGTCACGTTGCCAATTGAGATCACCTGGATGCCGAGCGGATAGCGGCGCTTTAGCCCGGTGCGGTAAAGGAAATAGCGAATGGCGACGCCGGCGGCGAAAAGGCAGCTCGCAAACTTGAGGAACGCGAGCAGCATGCGGATGCCAAAGGGCTGGTCGAGGTCCGCGCCCTTCTCCTGTATGAGCTTGACGAGATAGCTCTCGAGCCGCTCAAAGCCACTTGGCCGCGCCTTGCGCATCGTCAGGCGACTGGCGTAACGCCCTTCTTGAGGATGATGTTGCCGTACTTCGCCGTCTCGCCCGAGACGACGACGGCATACGCCTTCTTCGCGCGCTCGTAGAACGCGAAGCGCTCCATGCGCTCAATCGTGCCTTCGTAGCCGAGCGCCTTGCGGTACTTCGCCTCGACTGCGGGGTCAAGCGTGTCGCCGGGAACGGCGGCCATCATAACGACGGGCGTCGCGTATGCGTCAAGTTCGAAGAGAGGGATTATCCCGGCGAGGAGCCGGTCTGCGCCGATGCCGTCGGCGCGCAGGGTGCGGGCGTTGAAGGTGTGGCCCGGGAAGTGCGCGTCGGAAATTACGATTTCGTCGCCGTGGCCCATCTCGGCCAGCGTCTTAAGGAGATCCGGCGAGACCACCGGAGAAATGCCCTTTAACATGCCCTGTCCTTCCTTTCGATTTGCGGGAGGACGAGCCGGAGCGCACGCCGCACACGCGACGCACGCCGCCGAACCTGCAATAAACTCTCTACGCGAGACATCCATCCCTGCGCGTATTATACCATTATGGCAAACATCTTGTCACCATGCAAAACTGCGCAAGCCGTTCGAGGAAAGGCGCGATGAACGATTCCGACACCGTCATGCCGAGCGGGTTTGTCGGCTTGTTGGCACCGTGGAAGTCGCTTCCAGCGCTCTTGAGAAGCCCAATATCGTCGGCAACGCGCGAAAAGCCGACGTTTTCCTCGACGGAGTTTGCGCGGTAGAACGCCTCAAGCCCGTCGAGCCCCGCCTCTTTGAGCCGCGCAAGCTCGCGCTCGGCTGCCGCATAGTCGGGTCCCGTCGTCTTCCACTCGCGCCGCCAATACTTCGGATGCGCCATGACGCACAGCCCTCCCGCGCCATGGACGACGCGGAACGCCTCTTCCTGCGAAGGATGGTATCGCTCCTCGTAGCACCGAGTCTCGGCAGGCGAATCAGGAAGAAGATACTTTGCGAACGCCTCTCCGATATCGGCCGCATATCCATTGTCGATAAGCCACCGCGCGAAGTGCGGACGCGCAAGGACATCGCCGTGGGCATAGTCCTCGACAGGCCGTGCGCCCCTCGGCACGTCGACCATCTCGATGCCGATGCGCCGGAAGTTGCCGACGATGCGCTCGTTCCTCGCGTTTCGCCCGTCGAGGATGCTCTTGAGGAACGCCTTGAGCGATTCATTCGCAGGGTCGATGCCGAGCGCAAGGAGATGGAACTTGTCAAACCCATCCCCTGGCTCTATCGAAAGTTCCACGCCCGCGACTTTCTTCAGCCCCGGCTCCGCGCCAAGGAACTCGTCAATCCCGTCGCAGTTGTCGTGGTCGGTAAGCGCGATCGCGGCAAATCCGCCGCGCGCCGCATCCGCCGCGATGTCGCGCGGCGCAAACGTGCCGTCGCTCGCTGTCGAATGGACGTGGAAGTCAACGATCATATTGCAATCCCATGCTCCTTTCCTGCTTCCTATCGACTGGGTCGCGCCTCCGTGCGGATCTCCAGTCCGCCGTTGACATCGCCTTTCTCCAACGCGTCGTAGCAGCCGACCTTGCGGTCGTCGCCCGTCTCCAGGTCTATCTGGCGGAACATCCAGTCGCAGCTGTCGGAAGGATAGCGCCCTACGTATCCAATGTTGACGAACCTGCCGTCCAAGGTGGTAAAGACGAATGCGGACGGGTAATACGTCTTCTCTGCGGGCGCGAAGTCGAACGCCCGGACAAAGCCGAAATTGCGGAACTGCAAAAGCCTGTACCCGAGGCACTCGCCGAAGTCGCGTTCCTTCGTCGGCGGCGAACGCTGGCACTGGAAGACAATGAGGTTCTCCACGCCAGATCCGTCCGTCCACCACAGGACCGGACGTGCGTTCTCCAGCTTGTCGAGATAGAGCAACCACGCCCTGTGTTCGCCGATTGTCTTGCGGGAAGCGTTTTTCCCGGCAATGATCCTTTCGCCTTCGGCAAAGTCGATTCCGAAAACCGTGTTCGTCCAGTACGGCCTGAATGGCTCCTGCCGAAGCAGGCGATCGTCGAACGCATAGTCGGGGAACGCTCGCAGCGACACGTCCCCGCGCGTCGAATTGCGGTCAAGGAACACGACGTCGTAGTCCGTCTTGCGCTCGGCGCTAAGCGCCCACTCCAGCCAAAACGTCGGCAGATGCGCCAGTCCCTCTATCATATCACCGACCTGCCCCCAGTGCGCACCGCCTGGAGTCAGCTTCGTCCCGGGCGGATAGACGCCGCTGCGCGAGTAGTACGAGTACGCAGGGAATTCCTGCCGGAACGCCTTTTCAGACTCATCCCAAACCGGGGGCGGGAATTCCTTGACAGTCGGATGTCCACCGGCTGACGTATACACGCATCCGCAGCACAGGAGCAACGCCATTCCAATCGCCAGCAACATGATTCGTCCCATGTCAGAGACCCTCCTTTGCCTTCTGGCTGGCCGACGAACGATGCGAAACCGGGAACGAGACCTGCAGCAATCCCAAAGCGCCGTCAGCGGTCTGTCCCAAGCCGCTGTCTCGGCGCCCCGTTGTGGTTTCGCGCCTATAGAGCGCCGACTTCCAATGGAGTTTCCCGTCCGCGCCGCGAACGATTTCGGTCGAGCGGATGTTGTCAAGAATCCACTCGTTGTTCTCTTTGATCCGAGCCAGGTATTGCGCTCCCAGGTCGGGATCGCCGCGCAGGAATCCGGCATAGAGACGCCGCGTGTCGTAGTACGAGCCCTTGAGCGGAGGATAGCCCGGAAGGCGCGCACGGACAACATCGAGCGCATCTTCGATTCCGTCCGTCTTCCACCCCCCGTTCAGCCCCGCCTCCAAGGCCAGCACGAGCCACCCGAGGCGCTCCGCAGAAAGCTCGGTCAGCTCGACCTGCTGCTCGCGGACCAGTTCCGCCGCCGCGCGCGACAGGCACTTCTGCGCGAGAGTCCATGTTTCCTCTCGGTGAATCCGGCCGCCAAGCTCCGCCAGCGCCGCGGCGGCGATGGGAAACGCCCTGGGATCGGCATCCTCGCCCAGCAGACGCACCGTATCACCGGAGACGATTGCGCACCGAACAAGATACTTCTCCGCGTCCCGCAGCATCGACGCAAAGTTGTCGTCGCCTTCAACCTGGTCGTCGGGCTTCAGGTATTCCCCTCGCCAAGCCAGCGCCAAGGCGACCAATGCGGTGTCGGCAAGAATGCTCTTCCCGCCCGTCCAGCGCCCGTCTGCAGCCTGCCGGCTCCGAAGGTCGCGCAAGACCTCCGGGACAGCAGGACCCCGGTACGCCGGGTTTGACCAGCCCCGACATGAAGTCTTCTCGAGAGAAGGATCCAGCGCCCTCTCCTCGGGGAAGTCCTTGTAGCGGCTCAACTGCCAGGGCATGGTGACCAAATCCACGCAAAGCGAACATGCGACGTCCGGCAGCAGGCAAAGGCCGAACAGGCTTCCTAAGACGACATCCTCGTCCATGCCGTCGGAGATCAAGCCACACTCCTTGGCCGTGATGTTCATGCAAGCCCTGGGCCACTCTTCGCGTCTTCCGCAGTGAAGTCCGCTGGCCGAACTCTCTTCCGGACGCGTACAGGCGTCGTCGAAGTACGCGCACGAACAGCAACCAGAGAGCCCCAGCAGGCCAATCGCAACAAAAGTCAGACGCATCATCATGGAAATGACCTCTGTTCGCAACCACCTTCACGGTGCAACGGCGTTGATTGCGCTACCAAGACATTCGACCCATTCGTCAAGGCGCTCGCGCGTATCGCATTCGACAAGAAGCCTGAGGTACGGCTCGGTGTTGGACTTGCGGATGGATATCCAGCCTTCGCGATATTCAAGGCGGTAGCCGTCGATCTCGCTCCGCTCGGTTTCTTCGCCAAGCGTCTTGGCAACGGCGAGCACGCGCGCGATTGCCGCTTCTTTATCCTCGACCTTGAAATTGATTTCGCCCGAGTTGGCGTAGCGCGAGACTATCGGCTTCATCATCTCTGAGAAAGTCTTTCCCGCTTGCTTTGCCTTCGCAATCTCGCCGAGGATGCGCGTCGCCGCGAGAAGACCAGAGTCACACCCGAAGAACTCCGAGAAATAGTAGTGCCCCGCAAGTTCGCCACCGCAAAGAGCGCCAATCTTGCGAAGGATCGGCTTTGCAAAGGCATGGCCAACAGGAACCATCTCCGGCTCGAAGCCGTCCTCGCGCAGCGTCTCTATCGCACCGCGGCTCGTTCGCACATCGTGAATGATCTTGACCTTTCCTGCTTGCGACTTTTCACTCTCACCTCTCAACTTTTCACTTTCAACTTTAAACTTTAAACTTCCAATTGTGGCTCTCGCCACAATTGGAATCAAGTAGTCGGGCTGGACGAATTCGCCGCGCTCGTCGACGAACATCGCACGGTCTGCGTCGCCGTCGAAGATCACGCCGCAGTCAAGTCCCTTCTCGCGCACGACCTTGGCAATCTGCTCTCGCGCCTCGTCCTTGAGAGGATTAGGCGAGTGCGCGGGGAAGGTTCCGTCAAGAGTGTCGTTGAGCAGCACCGCGTTCGGGAACATCTCGCGCGCAAAGATGGATGCCATTCCATTAGAACAGTCCACGGCGAACTTTAGCCCCAAAAGCGAGTCGAGGTCAATGCGCCCCTTCTGCCAGGCGATGTAGCGCGAAAGCGCATCTGTAATCTTGGACGCACGATCTTCGGCCTGCGACGCGTCTTTCTCGGCGCTTGCCGCACGGCTCTCGTCAACTAACTTCTCGACCTCGTTGAGACCGTTCGCGTAGCCGACGGGGAGCGCAGTCGCCTTTGAGACCTTGAGGCCGTTGTCCGTCGGCGGATTGTGCGACGCGGTGATCATCACGCTGCCGTCGAAGCCGTCCGCGGCGGTGAAGTAGTAGACCATCGGCGTCGTGCAGCGCCCCAAGTCACTCACTTCCGCGCCCGCCTCGGAAAGCCCTTTCACAAGCGCATCGTGAACGGCATCGCTCGTCGTTCGGCAGTCGCGTCCGACGAGCCAGCGTTTCCCCTTTACGACCTTCGGCAGGGCAAGCCCCACCTTGTAGACTGTATCGAGGCCGAAATCGACACCAAAGGTGCCGCGCATGTCGTATGCCTTGAAGAATCCCATAACAAGGCAATTATAGCATAATCCACGCCAATGCGATAGCCGCAACAAGAGCCGTTAATGAATTTTTAGGGCAATTTTTACAATCAGCCGCCTACACCTTGCACATCTGGCGGATGGCGGCGAGATCGGCCTCGCCCTGCGTAAGCCCCTTCTTCGCCGGCTTGATGCGCGAGGCAAGCGCAACGCACACGTCCACCGCCTCGGAACACTGCCGGATGAAGCGGCGCATGCGGTCCAAGGCCTCTGCCTTCGTCGTGCCGCCGTCGCAACGCAGCATGTGGCAGTCGAACTCTATGATGCCCTTCCAGCCGCAGTCCGCGAGCGTACGGAACATCCACACAGTCTCCTTCAGCCCCTCCGGGCCGACGAGAGGCGGGAAGTCGTCGTCGAACTGCCCCTTGATCTGCGAACCGAAGTGCAGGAACTTGAGCTTCCTGCATGCAATCAGGTACGAAACGGTCAGGACGGAATTGACGAGGCACATTCCCTCGTGCTGGAGAAGTTCGGGGTTGACGCCCCAGAAGTCCGGCTTCTTGAGACGCGTCATGATGAAGCCGACGGAATGTCCGCTCGTCGGCAGGAACATCGCCCCGCGCGGCTCGTTCGGCTTCGGCTCCACGGTGCCACCTACGTAGTTCTTGAGCCTCTTTGCGGCTATGTAGTCCGTTACATGGTTGAGGCCTTCGGCAAGCCAGTCGTAGCAGTGCTTGAAGTCGCATGCGGGATAGCTCTCGAATCCGTCGCGGGCGACCCAATAGACATAGTGCCTCGCGCCGAGGAACGCGCCGATGCGGAGCGTTCGCTCCACCTTCTTCGCCGCGAGCGCGCGAATCTTCGGGTCTGGATTACAGAGTCCGCCCGCGCGAAACATCGGATGCCCGTGCAGGGAGCAGATTGAAGCGTTGACCTTGACGCCCGCCTTGCGGAGTATTTTGCGGATCTGGACAAGCTTGGCGTATGCCGCGCTCTTCGGGTCGAGGTCGTCCTCGGGGTGCTCGGGATCCCACGGCACGAGGTCGTCGTCGTGGTAGCTCGTCATTTCGATAAGACCGGCCTTCTTCGCGTCGGCGATCAGCTGCGCGACTTCAAGCGAATCGACCTTGGGCTGCACGGGGCCGCCGAATGGATCGCCAAGGGGGTTCGCGACGCACCAGAACGGCATCGAGCGGGCATTTACGCATAGTTTGTCGTACATTTCATTTTTCCTTTCGTTGAGATTAGTCAAGCCATGTCCAGAAGTAGGCGTATGCGGCGAGGACGAGACCGATCACGATTGCCGAGCCGATAACGTCCAACTTGTCCCAAGACGCCCTGTTCTCGCGCTTGAAGTCATCGCCGAGCGTGGCGAACGTCAGCGACTCGATACGCGCGGGTTCCGGGGCGGGAGCGGTGAGCGACGCGACTACGATGATCGCTATTGAAACCATAAGCAAAAGCCCCGAATAGTAGAAATCGGGTATCGTCGCGACGCCGCAGGCGTTAAGCGTGAGCTTCGTCATGCCGAGCGCAAAGCCGAGGCCAAGCCCCCACACTGCGCCGCGTCCGTTCATGCGCTTCCACAGTAACCCCGTCACGAACACCGCTACGATGGGCGGAGCGAGGAACGACTGCACGGCCTGAATGTACTGGTAAAGCCCGCCGCCCGAAAGCGAGCGCATGATCGGCACCCACATAAGGCCGAGCGCGGTCATGGAGACTGTCGTGACGCGCCCTACCGTGACAAGCCGCCTTTCTGACGTCTGCGGACGCAACTTCTTGTAGACATCGACGGTGAAGAGCGTGGAAACGGAGTTGAAGAGCGACGCAAGCGAACTCATGAGCGCCGCGATGAGACCGGCGACGACAAGCCCCCTGAACCCGACTGGCAGAAGCTGCGTGACGAGCGACGGAAACACCTTGTCGCCGTCGATGCCACCCTGCGCGTCGAGCGGGATCGCGAAGCCGCCCGCATGGTGCTGGTGGAGCGCCCAGCCGAGAAGCCCCGGAACGAGGAAGATGAATACCGGCATCAACTTGAGGAGCGCGCCCCATATCGCACCGCGACGGGCGTTGCGGAGATTGCGCGCCGCAAGCATCCTCTGCACGATGAACTGGTCCGTGCACCAGTACCACACGCCTATCGTCGCCGAGGCGATCGTAAGTCCCAGCCACGGGAACGTCGGATGCGACAGCGGATGCCACAGCGCGAACGCATCCTTCGCACCGGGCGTCGCCTTGATCGTCGACTTGAGTACGCCCCAGCCGTCCAGGACAGTCCCGCCGTCGAGCGTCCCGCCGAGGTGCTTCAGCGCAAAGTACGTCACGGAAAGCGAACCCGCGAGGATAAGCCCCGTCTGCACGAGGTCCGTATAGACAACGGCGAGAAGCCCGCCGAAGCTCGCATAGACGCCGGCGAGGATGACCGTCGCAAAAGCGCCGATCCAGAAGCTCGTCACTTCGACTCCGCCTACGGCGAAATGCACCTCGGGCATCATCACCTCGAAGAACAGCGCGCCCGCAAAGACCGTTACCGATATCTTCGTGAGGACGTACGCCGCGAGCGAGACGAGCGAGAGAATCCACCGCGCACGCGGGCCAAAGCGCCGCTCAAGGAACTCCGGCATCGTCTGCACGCCGCTTCTGTAGTAGAACGGCAGGAACACCCAGCACATGAGAATCAGAACCCAAGAATGGAATTCGAGGTGCGAAAGCGAAAGCCCCGTACGCGCTCCCTGCCCGGCAAGGCCGACGACATGCTCGGAACCGATGTTCGCCGCAAAAATAGAGGCACCTATCGCAAGCCATCCGACGGTTCGCCCGCCAAGAAAGAAGTCCTGGCTAGTCTCTTGCCGCCGACGCGTAGCGACAACGACCATCGCAAGCACGCCAAAATACCCGAAGATCATCAACCAGTCTATAAGCGTCATTCTGCATCCCCTTCATGATGGATTGTCATCGCAGCGAGTCTCGCCCCGCCTATCGCGGCGGAATCCGTCGCGTCAAGAGTCTTCACTTCCGCGCCGAAGATGTCGTGCACGACCGAAAGAATCCCCTTCGACCGAGAAGCGCCGCCTGTCACGCACACCGTGTCGAAGTCGCCGATCCAGCGCGTCCGCTCGCGCATGTTCGCAATCTGCCCTTCCACGACGGCGCGTATCTTCGTCTCCGGCGAGGCGGCGCCCCAGTCGAAGTTCGCCTCGACGCCGGTTGCGTCGTGCTTGGGCGTAAGCTCCGTCTCGAAGTATGGGAACGCCCGCCTGCCGCCGTTGCCAGGCGGCGTGAGGGCGAACGCCGTTTCGTCGAAGAAGGGCCAGTCCACGCCGCATTCGCGGCGGATGCGGTCGCGGGCGAGAGATCCGTTCTTGAAGCACGAAAGGGACATAAATCCGCCGCATGGATTGCCAAAGACGTGCCCGAAGCCGTCAGGGTCGGTGCGGAAATCTGGCATGGCGGCAAAGAACGTGTCGCTAGTGCCAAGCGATATGACGGCGCATCCCGGCCTTTCCGCGCCGCACCCAACGAGCGAGGCGGGGTTGTCGCCGGTAAACGGCGCGACCGGGATGCCGGGCTTGAGGCCAAACTCTCCGAATCGGGCTGCGAGTCGGAGCGGCGCACCGCCTGGACGATGGATACACGGTAGTTTTGCAGCAAGGCCGTGTGCGGCAAATTCGCATATCTCGGCATCCCATTCAAGGGAACGCAAGTCGAGAAGATTCATCCCCGCGCCGTCGCCAACATCTACAGGCGCGTCCTCCCCAGCAAGGAGCGACGTCAAGAACGAGCTCAAGAGATGCACACGGACCGTGCGGGCGTATGACTCAGGCTCCTCGCGGGCGAACTTCATCATCTGTGCGGCGGCAAACCGCTCGATGGCCGGCGAGCCAGTGCGATCTCGCAGCGCGTTTCCGAAGCGGGCGTCAAGCGCGGCTACCTCTTCTACAGTGGACGAGTCCATCCAGATGGGACAGCCCTTCCGCGTGAAATCGCCATGTGCGTCGAGACACACCGTGGCGTGCTGCTGTGCGCACCCGCCTACGGCGGAAATCTCGCCCATCGGAACGCCCGAATCCCCAAGCCGCTTCAGGACAAGCTCCAGCCCGCGAACCCACATTTCGGGATTCGCCCGCCGGATGCGAGTGTCGGCATTCGGCAGAAAGCCCTCCGGCGAGCCGAATTCCGGCAGGTCGCGGCCATAGTTTACGCTTGCGGACGCGACGACACCGCCAGCGTCCACATCATATACGACCGCTTTTGTCCCCTGCGTCGACGAGTCTATGCCAAGTGACAGCATAACGGAATTACCCATACATTATAGCAAATCTCCGAACAATGCGACAAGTGAGGGCATCGTCGGAGACCTGCGGCATGCAAGCGGCAATGCCGTTACGGCTTGAGGTAGAGGCGGCAGTGGCAGAGGCCGTGATAGGCGGGGTCGGCGAGCTGCCCCTTGAATTCGTCGCAGGGGCAGAAGAACTCAGGGTTCTTCGGCAGTCGGCATGGGCAGAAGCCATGCTTGCGGACAAGGCCGTCTTTCACGACCTTTACAACTTTCTCGTCTCCATTGAACACTACCTTGCCCTTCTCAAAGAGTTCGCGTATCTCCGTGGACGACTCCTTTGTGCGCGGGAACGACTTGAAGGTGACGATCTTCTTCAGCTCTTCGTAGTCCTTCCAGCGCGGCAACCCCTCGACCGAGTCTTCGCCGATCAGGAAGAACAGTTCCGCGCCAGGGTTCTCGGCGGCTATCTCGCGCACAGTGTCTATCGCATAGGAAACGCCGCCGCGCCTTAGCTCGCGGTCGTCCACGGTCGCCTCCGGGATTTCGGCAAAGGCGTTCCTCGCCATTTCGAGCCGGTCCCACGGGAGCGCCTGCGCACCGTTCGCCGCCTCGGTCTTGAACGGACTCACATTCGCGGGAATCACGATAAGCCGATCAAGCGCGAGCGACGCTACCGCCTCGCGCGCGAGGTTGACATGTCCGAAGTGGACGGGATTGAAGCTCCCGCCGTAGATGCCTATCTTCATGCCAGCTCCTTTGACCTCTTTGCGGCAGCGGCGAGCGTCGCTGCGACGATCTTCTTGAACTCGGGAACGTCCATCTTCTCCATGCCGGCGGCGGTAGTGCCGCCCTTCGTGCAGACGCCATCGATGAACGGACGAAGCGCCATGCCGCTTTCCCGGAGGAACTTCGCAGTCCCGAACATCGTCTGCTCGGCGAGAACGCGGGCGACGGCGGGCTTAAGCCCGAGCTTGACGCCGCCCTCGACCATCGCCTCCTCCATGTACGCGAAATACGCGGGGCCCGAGCCGGAAAGCGCGGTCACGGCGTCAAAGTCCTTCTCCTTGAGGACGACTGTAGCGCCAGCGCCGCCGAGAATCTTCTCGACAAGCTTGACGTCCTTCGCTGGGGTCTTCGCGGCGGCGCATATCGCGCACATGCCGGCGTTGGCGCGGAGCGCGAGGTTTGGCATCACGCGGACGAGGTTGACTTTCGCGCCAAACGCCTTCTTGAGCTTCGCAAGCGTCTTGCCGGCGACAATCGAGACAAGCGTGTGCCGCTCGGTAAGGAGCGGCTTCACCTCGGCGGCGACTGCGTCCACGTCCTGCGGACGGACGGCGAGAAAGACGAACTTCGCCTTCTTCGCGACTTCCTTCAGGTCTGCCGTCGTCGCGACGCCGTACTTCCGCGCCAGATCCGCCGCGCGTTCGGCGACCTTCTCGGCCATGATGACGCCCTTCTTGTCCTCGATTGCGGAAAGAATCCCCTCCGCCATCTTGCCCGCGCCAAAGAATCCGATTTTCATCCGTTCCTCCAGTTGTCACTTTCTGGTTATCCCCGCACCGATGGCGGAAAGCTCCGTCTCGACGGAAACATATCCCCTGTCTACTGTCTCTGCGCCGAGAATCGCAGACTCTCCCTTCGCCGCGAGCGCAGCGATGACGAGCGCGACGCCTGCGCGGATGTCGGGAGAAGTCATCGTCCCGCCGTAGAGCTGCGAAGGCCCCGTCACGACGACGCGATGAGGGTCGCACTGCACGATCTTCGCGCCCATCTGCCGAAGGTGGTCCACGAAGTAGAGCCGCGACTCAAACATCTTCTCGAAGAAAAGGCAAGTGCCACGCGTCTGCGTCGCAAGCACGATCAGCACCGACATGAGGTCCGACGGGAACGCGGGCCAGGTGCCGTCCGCGACGGACGGAATCGTGTCGCCGAGGTCGTATTTCATCTTGAGGCGCTTTTTCGGAACGTAGCGGAGAGTCCGCTCCTTGGCGTCTATCGTCCACGTCACGCCGAAGCGCGCGAACGCCCCTTCGAGAATCTCGAACGGAGCGGGATCGATGCCGGTAAGCATGAGCTCGCCGCCCGTGACAGCCGCCGCGACGATGTAGCTCCCCGCCTCGATGTAGTCACACCCGACCGTCGCCTCGCAGCCGTGAAGCGCCTCGACGCCTTCGACCTCAATGCGGTTCGTACCGGCGCCAACGATCTTCGCGCCCATAGCGTTCAGCATAGTCGCGAGATCGACGATGTGCGGCTCGCAGGCCGCATTGAAGATGACCGTGCGCCCGCGCGCAAGGACGGATGCCATGAGGATATTCTCGGTCGCAGTGACCGACGCCTCGTCGAGAAGTATCCTCGCGCCCTTGAGCTCACCCTTGAAGCGGAGCGTCTTCCTGCCAGCGACCGTCTTCGCACCAAGCGAGCGAAAGCCGGCAAAATGGGTGTCAAGACGTCGGTGGCCTATCTGGTCGCCACCGGGCGGCGGCAGCGACGCGCGACCGACGCGCGCGAGAAGCGGCCCCGCGAAAAGGAAGCTCGTGCGGATCTTCGCTGCAAGCGCGGCATCGATCTTCGCCGTCTTCACCTTGGGAGTGGAGATCACGACCGTCCCCGCCTTCAGGTCCCGCGCCACCTTCGCGCCAAAGGACTTCGCCGCGTCGAGCATCGCCGCGACGTCGGCTATGTCGGGCACGTTGCAGAGCGTCACAGGCTCGGAAGTCAAAAGCGACGCCGCTATCATCGGCAGGGCGGCGTTCTTGTTCCCCGAGACGCGGTGCGTCCCGGAAATCCTCCTCCCGCCCTGAATGACGAATCGGCTCACGACAAGGCGTCTATCTTGCGCGTCTCGCCGAACACGACGAGCTTGTCGTCCGGTTCGAGCCTGTCGGTCGGTTGCGGAATGACTACGTTGCGCGGCTTGTTGGGGTCTGCGTCCGCGCGGCGAATGCAGAGGACCGTTATTCCGGACTTCTTGCGAAGGTCCGCCTCGGCAAGCGTCATTCCCCGGGCGCCGTCGGGAACGTCGATCTCGGCGATCGAATAGCCATCGGCTACTTCGAGGAAGTCGACTACATCGTGGTTCGCGATTGCGCGGGCGAGACGGTGGGCGCTATCGCGGTCGGGATAAACCACGCTGTCCGCGCCGATGCGGCGCAGTATCTTGCCGTGAAGCTCGCTCGTCGCCTTCGAGACGACGCTCGTAACGCCAAGCTCCTTGCAGTTCGCGGTAGCCATCATCGACGCCTCGATGTTCGAGCCGATGGCGACGACGACGACGTCGCATTCGCCGAAGCCGGCTTCGGCGAGGACATGCGGCTGTGTCGCGTCACCCTGCAGCGCCGTCGCGAACTCGGAAGCGCTCTGTATCGCGGGGCGGTTCCGGTCGATAAGGATCACTTCCGCGCCCGCGTTCGCGAGCGTTTCCGCCAGGCTCATACCAAACCGCCCGGCGCCGATGATTCCAATGCGTTTCATGCCGTGTATTTTACCATAAATTCCCGCCGCGTGCCGCGTGCATCGGCACGGGCGAAATGTCCATTCTCCATGCGACCGGCGCGGAAGGGTCGAACCTGTATTTCTCCAACGGCGCGGGGCCGACGCTCGCCCCGCCAAGGCCCGT
>CADCAK010000026.1 GCA_902799385.1 uncultured bacterium
AAACCTGAAGCTCGTCGTTAAAGCCGGCTCGTCGTTCCAGAACGCGGCGACGCTTGCAAGCCGCGTCGCGGGTGAGTCGCTCACGTTCGAGGACGGCGCGAAGCTCGTTGTAGAGCCGAAGGCAAACCAGATCGCCGTCTCTGCGCCCGCGATCGACGTGCAGGGCGTTTTGACCGTCTCTTCGTCTCCCGCCCTCCCGCCGCTGGGCGTATACACCCTTATGCAGATAACGGGCAGCGGCACATTCGCCGCCGACGTCCTCTCCCGCATTACTTTTGAGAACGCGACTGCGAACTTCACTGTTTCGTTGAGCGCCGACGGCAAGACAATAAGCATGGTTCCAAACACGACTGTGCCAGTGTACGCCAAGATGGTGAAGGGCGAAGGCGACGTGTACGCTTGGCGGTTCTACAACTATTATTGGAATGATATTACTGATGCTTGCGGCCTTTCCGTCCCTGACTCCACAATCAAGGTCTATGTGACATCAACGGAGGAGGTTGCGCCCATTCTCGCGAATCCCGGGACGCCGGACGGTTACCGCATCGGCAACCTTTCTGCCGACGCCGACCTCACGTCGCTTTCCCCGCTCGTGATCGAGACTGGTTCCGAAATCGACCTCAACGGCCATGCGCTCACAGTGTCCGGTTCGGTTGTCGATGCACTGAAAGCATCGACGAGGGATCTTGTCGTTAACGGAAACTTCGAGGCGAAGTCCCTTTCCGACGGCGCGTACGACACGTCTGCGATAAGCGGCTGGTCGAAGAGCGGCACTGTGGCGCTGATCAAAAACAACAACAGCTACGCCTACAAACAGTCATCTTCCGGGTCGGGTGAAAAGCAGAACACAACCGTGATGTGCTATATCGCGAAGAACGGCTACATTACCCAGACGATCAACGTGCCGGAGCAGGTGTTGTGTACTCTTTCGTTGAACAAGACCAACAAGAACTACTACAATAGCGGAAACAAGTACAATGACTCAAATGGCAGCGTCCAGATTGACGGCTCGTCGAAGACCTCTCTGGCTTCCAATGCCGGCAATCAGGCGTCGATTTCAACGAAATTTGAACTGGCGGCCGGGTCGCACACGCTGAAGATTGCCTGTACGAGCGGCACAGGATTTTCGGTGGACAACGTGAAATTGACCTGTACACCCTCGACGGCGACGATCACATCTTCGGCTGCAGGCGGCGAACTGCATGTCAATGTGCAGGAAAACACTGCCGTGACAAACTCCGCCGTGAACATCACCGGGCATGTCAAGTTCGTGAAGGAGGGCGCGGGTACGTTCGTCTCAAAGCGGACTGAGCTCTATTACGATGGCGGCAACGAGATCGTGGAAGGCAAGCTTATCACCGCCGAAGGCAGCGGGTCGAACAGAGACTGGTCGGCGGCATACCGCACGCTCGGCGCGACTGGCAAGACGATGACCGTGCGCAAGAACGGCACTCTGGACATCGCCGGCAACTACGAATACGGCAACTACCTTATCGTGCTCGACGGCGGCACACTCCGCAGCGGCAAGGTGATCGACACAAGCCCGATCAACCAGACGACGAACACCTCTTGGAACGGCATCGGCAAGTTGTCCCTGACGACGAATTCCACCTTCTACCTGAGAAGCGACACGCTCTTCAGCGGCTGGGACGACACGCCAATCAATTTGAACGGCCATGAACTCCTGTTTCAGATGCACATCGATTCTAAGAACGTATGGATGGCGAAGGACATGACGAACGGCACGATCCGACTCACGCCGGACAATGCCGGCAAGAGAAAATTCGCCATCTTCAAGCGAAATGTCGATGCGCGTACCGTCGATGTGATCGACGAGGCCGGTTGCATCAGTCCACTAACGACTTTCAGCGTCCGAAGCTACACTTCCAAGGCATCGACCGGAAACGATTTTTGGAACGGTACGGCACGCATGTACGTTTACGGCACATTTACGCCAGTGACGGACTATTTCTACGGCTGCACGATGATGGACGGCTCGACAATCGATCTCTCCGGAAGGAGCGGCACATTGTCACTGACAAGCGCGGCGAACTGCGGCAGACGGACTGTGGATTTCGCCGACAACGCGACGATTTACGTCAAGTTGGGCGACCGCCGCGGGTTTTCCAGCAGAACGCCAGTAATCGGTTGGACGACGCGCCCCTCGAACTTGGACGGACTCACGTTCAAGCGCGCCGAGGGCAACGTCAATATGATCAAGAAGGACGACGGCGTCTATCTGGCGCCTGGACTAAGCTGCGTCATCAGGTAAGGGCAAAGAAAATGAACACGAGGAGGTTGAAAGTCATGTTCGCACGTCATTTGTCATTTGCCGGCTCTTTGCTTGTTCTTGCGTCAGCCTATTCGTCGTCTGCGGCTCCGGCGAATATAATCTTCGACACGGACATGATCGGCGACTTCGACGACGTGGGCGCGCTCGCGTGCCTGCACGCGCTCGCGGACGCGGGCGAATGCGAGATACTCGCCACGATCAGCTCCACGCGCGGCAACGCCTCCGTGGGCGCGGTGGAGGTGATCAACCACTACTACGGGCGGGGCGACCTTCCCGTCGGCGCGCCGAAGGGGATGGGCGTCATAGGCGCAACGACCGATTCGAAGAAGAAAGTCGATCCAAAGTCCCCGCTCGACGCGTCCAAGGATCGCTACCACTTCAAGTACCGCAAGTTGCTTGTGGACTACCCCGGCTGGTACCGCCATGCCGACGCCGACGACGCGCCCGACGCGAACGAGACGTACCGCCGCGTCCTCGCCGCGCAGCCGGACGGAAGCGTGACGATCTGCTCCGTCGGCTTTCTCACGAACATGCGCCGCCTCCTTGAGACGAAGCCGGACGCCATCTCGCCGCTCGACGGCAAGGCGCTTGTCGCGAAGAAGGTTAAGCTCTGGGTGGCAATGGCCTGTCAATATCCCTCCGGACAGGAGTTCAACTCGCAGTGGGACGCCAAGTCTTCGCGCATTGCGCTCGAAAACTGGCCGACGCCAATCGTGTTTTCCGACTGGCAGTACGGGCGCGACTGCTTCGCAGGACGCGCCGTCGCCGAGATGGAAGGGCCGCGCAATCCCGTGAAGGACGTCTTCGCGGGCAACCTCCCGTCCCGCGACGAGATTCGCAAGGACTCGCACAAGTGGCTCATGCGCTGCTTCGGCATGGGCGGGCGCTCCGCGTGGGACGAGACGGCGGTGCTTGTCGCCGTGCGCGGCATAGAGCCGTACTTCAACGCCGAGCGCGGCACCTACCGCATGGTCGGCAACAAAGGCGACAACACATGGTCGCCCGACGCCGAGAAGGGGCCTCACCTTCGCATCACCGAGAAGGTTTCCAAGGCCGAAGTCGGCCGCGTCATCGACGAGCTGATCTGCCGCAAGCCGCAGGGCAAACTGTGAATTGATGTCCCCATATTAGCCTCAAAAGTGTGCATGCCATAAATAAAACCCTGAGTTATTTGCTGGCGGTGTCAGCGGCTGCGCTTGCGGCATTCCCTGCCGTGGCGGGATTCGCAAATTCCATTGCGCTTCCAACGAATGTGGTCTCGGCGCTCCGCAAGAGTGCGCCGATTCTCGTCTCGCCGATGCCCGCCGCGAAGGTTGAGAGGATATGCCCCGTAATGTCCGATGTTCAGCTTTCGCCGGACAAGTCGCTCGCAGTGGTGCTTGTTGACGGGCCGTTTTGCCTGACGGCGGTCTCAAAGAACGGCAAGGCGGTGGAACTTTCCGTCCCCGTGAAGCCAGGGGGGAAGGAATGCGTCAAACGCTGGTTCGCTGCGGAGGACGTGTTCGGCAATGTCAAGTGGAATTTGCGGAACTACAAGACCAAGACGCAGAACCTGCTGTATTTTGCCAGGGGCAGGGAACCTGTCGAGCTGACGGGACGCGTTGCCGGCAATCGCGACTGCATGCAGCTTGGCACCGCTACGGTCGGCAAGACAGGCTACAAGGTCATCCTGCGGGACGTGTTGAGGCCGATGGCAGAACGGCATGCCCTGGCCAACAAGCGCTGCGTGGTGTTGGCGCGCGAGGCGCCGCCCGTCAATACGATGGAGGGATACCATAAGCGCGTCGGCGAACTCTATGGCGAATATGTCTACCGCTCGGGTGCGCCATGGGGTTCGGGGCATTTCCCCATCATCTCCTGGCATCCCAAGCATCGCCGATTTGCATGCGCCGCCTTTGCCAACGACTTCTCGATGTATGTGTTTGGAAAGCCGTATGACAGAGGCTCGACTCGGTTTACCGACCCTGAGGAGATACGTACGGGCGACTTCATTCGCCTAAGTGGCAACGGGCACAAGGTCATCGTGGCGTATCGTGACGGCGAAAAACTGTACACGATAGAGGGCAACCTCAACAAAACCATGCAGATGTCAACGACACGCCACCGCATCAAGGGCGGGAAGTTGTTCAGAAATGGCTCCAAGCGCAAGATATCGGCCGGTTTCCACCTTTGGAATCCACCGAAAGACGATAAGGACCTCAAGCACATGAGGCCTTTGGGAAAATGAAAGGAGAGTTGTTCATGTGCTTGAAGCTTGTGATGACACTGGCGGGGGCTTTTTTCGCCTGCGCCGCTTTTGCGGTTCGGTTTGACGCAGCCGAGCCGATTTGGACTGCGGCGGAGCGGGGCGAGATAAACTCGACCATTGCCTTTACGACGCATTTCGAGTGGGACGGCAAGGCGCCGCTTCAATTGCGGTTGGCGGGCTGTTCGATATTCAAGGTCTTCGTGAACGGCAAGTTCGCCGCATACGGTCCCGCGCGCGGTCCGCATGGATGGTTTAGGATGGACGAGTGGGATATTTCCCGTGTCGCGCGGAAGGGCGACAACAGGCTGAACATCGTAGGCGTTGCCTACAACACCACGACCTACTACATTGTCGAGCATGAGCCGTTTCTCCAGGCCGAGGTGCTTTCGGGCGGGAAGGTCGTGCGGGCGACAGGTGATGGAAAGTGGGATGCCAATTTCACCGGGCGTGTCCGCAAGACGCAGCGTTACAGCCTACAGCGGGCGCAAAGCGAAGTCTACGAAGTGTCGCGGCACGACTATTGGGAATGGTGGAAGCGCGACGGGTTCAAGGACAAGTCGCTGGTCATTGCCAATGCGCCGGCCGTGAGGCTTCTCGAGCGAGGAGCGCCGTATCCTAAGTTTGAGATCGACGGCACCTACCGTCCGACCGACGTCCTCGCGGTCGGTCTCCGCAAGGGCGATCTCGGCAAGGCGCCGCATCTCTGGGACGAGAAGTCGAGCTTCTTGGGACGGACTTATCCGACCGACGCGCTGCAATACCGTCCCTCGGTCGAATGGTGGAAGCGGACCATAGTGCCGCAGGCGAAGCTTGAAGGAGAAGTGGCGAAGGTCGATATGGCGCACGGTGTCCGCTACGAGGGTGCAATAAACGACACCGGTTTTCTGCGGCTCAAGGTGAAAGTGACGAAGCCGGGCCGACTGCTCGTCGGGTTCGACGAGATTCTCGTAGACGGCAAGCTCGATTTCCTAAAGCGGTTCAGGTGCAACAACATCGTCATGTGGGATGTGAAGGAGCCCGGCGACTACGATTTCGAGTCGTTCGAGCCGTATACCTTCAAGTTCGCCGAGGTGATAATGCTGGAGGGTGAGGCCATCGTCGAGAAGCTGGAGATGAGGACCTACAAGAACCCGAACGCGACGCGGATATGCTCGCTGAACGATCCGGCGGGCCGCAAGATCTTCGAGGCGGCGCGAGAGACTTTCGCGCAGAACGCGGTCGACGTATTTACGGACTGCCCGAGCCGCGAGCGCGCCGGCTGGCTTTGCGACAGCTACTTCACCGGCCCTGCCGAGCATTTCTTTACGGGGAGGAACGAAATCGAGCGCACGTTCCTGCGCAACTTCGCGCTTGCCGACAGGTTCCCGCATCTCCCCGATGGGATGGTGCCGATGTGCTATCCTGGCGACCACATCAACAAGAACTACATACCGAACTGGTCTATGTGGCTCATTCTCGAGCTTGCAAACTATTTCGAGCGGACGGGAGATCGCGAAACCGTAGACCTGCTTCGGCCTCGCGTTGAGGGGCTCATGAAATTCTACGCGCAGTACTTGAACGCGGACGGTGCGCTTGCAAACCTGCCTGGCTGGGTGTTTGTGGAGTGGAGCCACGCCAACGACGCAAAGCTTGTCAAGGACGGTGTCAATTGGCCATCGAACATGACATACTCGGATGTCCTTGCCAAAGTGGCTCGGCTTTACAACCGTCCCGAGCTCGCCGAACAGTCTGAGAAGCTAAAAGGGCTAATTCGCGAACGTTCGTATGACGGCATCTGGTTCAGGGACAACGCGAAGCATCCCGATGTAACCGAGACATGCCAGTACTATGCGTTTTTCCACGGTGTCGCCACGCCGAATACGCATCCGGAGCTGTGGAAACGGCTGACAGACGAGTTCGGGCCGGAGCGGAAGGCAAAGGGGCTCTACAAGGAGGTCTGGCCGTCAAACGCCTTTATCGGGAGTCTGATGCGGCTAATCGTATTGAAGCGCGAGGGCTGCGACGCACAGGTTTCCCGCGAGATTCGAGGGTACTATCTCAAGATGGCTGAGGCGACAGGAACGCTGTGGGAACACGACCGCCCGAAGGCAAGCTGCAATCATGGATTCGCCTCCTATCTGGCAATTCTCCTTGACGAGACGAATATGTGCGCTAAAAGTCTTAGCCGTGTAGAACATGTAGAACGTGTAGATCTTTGCCAAGGCTACTATTGAGGGATTAGTCGTTATATGATGCAAAGAACAACGCTGATATGTCGCCAGAAGGTGCAAGGCATGGGCAAGATTCATCCGTATAAAGTGCAAATCGGCATTGACAATAGTCGGGAAATAGGGTATGCTATGCGTCGTCAGATTATGAAAGGCGACTGAAATGAGGCGATTTGCACTTGAAAAACTAAAGAACTGGCGAAATAGGCCAGACAGAAAGCCTCTTGTCTTTAATGGTGCGCGTCAAGTTGGCAAGACATGGTTGCTGAAAGAGTTCGGCAGAACTGAATTCAGGAATTGTGCATATGTGGCTTTTGACGGCAACCCTGCAATGCGGGAGTTCTTCAAGGCAGGATACTCTGATGTCAAGCGTCTCATTACTGGTATTCAAGCGGATACCGGTGTCACGGTGATGCCGCAAGATACCCTCATTGTCCTAGATGAAATACAACTTTGCCCAGAAGCATTGACATCGCTGAAATACTGGCAGGAAAACGCTCCTGAATATGCGGTTGTGGCGGCTGGCTCGCTATTGGGGTTGGAATTGCAGTCTGGTACCGGTTATCCTGTTGGCAAGACCCTGTCAATGCACTTGTATCCAATGAGTTTCGGAGAATTCCTTTGCGCCATCGGCGAGGAAAAGATATGGGAATTGGTATGCTCTGGCGATTGGACAATGATAGGCCCGTTTGCTATACGCTTGAAAGAAATGTTGTGTCTGTATTTCTATGTTGGTGGGATGCCGGCGGCGGTGGATGCATTTGTGAAATCACGCAATCCGGCAGATGCCAGGGATGTGCAATCTCAAATACTGCTTGACTACGACAGGGATTTCGCCAAGCATGTTCCGAAGAATCACTTGCCTCGGATTCGTGCATTGTGGCGATCCCTGTCTAAGCATTTGGCCAAGCAAGACAAGCGTTTTGTGGCGACAGAAGTGGATGGCGTGAAACAGGCCCGCGACTTGCGCGACTCGTTCGCGTGGCTTGAAGGCGCAGGACTTGGATATCGTATTTGGAATGTGACCAAGCCAAATATTCCTCTCGCCTCCTATCAAAATCACCTTTTTAAGTTTTTTGGAGTTGATGTCGGGTTGCTTGCCGCGCAATCGGGCATATCGGCTCGTGCGATTCTGGAAGGGGACAGGGTTTTCACCGAGTTTAATGGGGCTTTGACGGAGCAGTATGTTCAACAAGAGCTTCGTGCCTCATGTGGCATGTCGCCATATTTTTGGGCAAGGCCTGATTCACAGGCGGAGATAGATTTCCTTGTGGAATGCGAGGCGGGAATCGTTCCGATCGAGGCGAAAGCAAGGTGCAATCTCAAAGCCAAGAGTCTTTCTTTGTTCAGGAATAGATTTAGTCCGCAACTTGCCGTCCGAACATCCCTCGCCGATTATCGTAAGGCGGACGGATTGCTAGACTTGCCGCTTTATGCGTTGGCTACATTGCCCTCTGAATTTGAAAAATGAAAATCTCTCGCATAACCGCTGCTATAATGGTTGCGAGGGGCTACAGGGTCAGAGAGCCACGAAGTGCGGCCGGGCGTCAGAAACCGAGGTCTTCCGGCAGGCAGATCGGCGCCAGCGCGCCCCAGCCGCAGAAGTCCTTGCCGGACTTGATCTTCGGATGGTCGCACTGCATCGAGGAAAGGTTCTCCCAGATCGTGCCCGTGGCCTTCCAAAGCTCGAAGGTCGCGTTGTAGTAACGCCGTCCAAGCTCCTTAGCCTCCTTCTCGAAACCGAGCGTCAGCAGTCCGCGAATCGCAATATACGCCGTCGGCGGCCATACCTGCCCGCACCAGTACCTCCCTTCGCTGTCGAAGTCGGGATCGCACGCCGCGAGCGCCGGGAACGGAACGGGCGTGCCGAAGATCTTCGGATCCTTGAACGCCTTCACCATCCGCTTCGCGCGTTCGGGCGTCGGGATCTTCGCGACCATGACCCAGAACGATCCGCCGTGGTAACGAGGGATTATGCCGCCTTCCCAGCGGTCGAAGTAGTATCCGCGGTCCTCGTCCCAGCAGAGCTCGTTGACCGCCTTCGCGATCTCCGCGTGCTCTGCGCGCCATGCAGCCGCATCGACCTTCTTGCCGATCTCGTCCGCGATTGACGCGAGGTTAAGGCAGTCGAAGGCCATCTGGGCCGTTATGTCTATCCATCCCATCTGGCGGTTCCACGAACTGTCGGCCGCGCGGTGCTCGAGCCAGTACTTCCTGAATCTGTCAAGGGAGGGAAGCATGAGCCCCGGGCCAAACTTCGTCTCGTCAAACAGGATTCCGCCCTTTCGCTTGTCCTCGGCGGACATTCCGTAGGGAGAACGCACGATGTCGTCCATGCCGCATCCGAGCTGGTCGCCGAAGTAGAGCCCGTCCGCGCGGCGGTAGCGACGCTTAACGGACTCGTGGAACTTCACGAGCTTCGGGTACACCCTCGCGAGCCTCGCCTTGTCCGAGGCGCCGTTTCTGTACACCTCGATCTCGCCCCATGAGATGATCGGCGGATTGAGTGCAATCGGATGGTCGGGATTCCAGCAGTAGATTCCGCGCGAGGAATACTCGCGCGCGATGAACCCGTCCTCGAGCTGGAGCATGTAGAAGTTGTCGAGGCTGGAGAGGACGGGATACTTTCGCTCCTTGACGCGCGAAGCCCAGACGGCCTGGAACGTGGAGTCCCACATGAAGAACCCGCCGAAATCGCCTCCGGACGAAAGGCGCCTTCCGAGGCCTTCTATCGGATTCTCCTTCGCAAGCGCGTCGTCGACCTCCTTCAGCTTGAAATCAGCGATCTTTACAGTCGCCTCGCGGTACGCCCTGACATTCTCGGGATTCGCCGCGTAGTCCTCTTTCGGAGCGGCCGCATGCACGTTGAATGCGGCGGCGACAGCAGCAACCATCAGTTTTTTCATTACGATTTCCTCTAGTTAGATTTGTCTGTCTCCATATGGAAATAACGCCAATATTCTACCAAAAATCGCCGAAATTATCACCTGCGCAGCACCCTCGGTTTGCAAGCCAGAGGCCGAAGAAACGGTCGTAGTCGCGTAAGTCTGTCTCCGCGCACACTCACAGAGAACTTGGCGCGGCAAATGCGCCGTGGTGACTTGCCTTGCCGTGGCTGGCGGGCGGGTCGCGAATGGCTTCGGCGCACGGGCATACCAGCGATGAAAATACTAGTCTGCATAAAACAGGTGCCGGGCACGACGCAGGTCGAGATCGACGAGACCACCGGAACGCTCAAGCGCGACGGGGTGCCGGCAAAGATGAATCCGTTCGACCTCTATGCGCTGGAGACGCTTTCGCCAGAGGTCCGCGCGCTGATGCGCGGCATCAAGGCGGCGTTCGACCCGAAGAACATCCTCAATCCCGGCAAGGTAGTGGCCTGAGGCATTGGACTGAAGTAGCCGTGTCAGATTTCCCCCTTTGCGGCGAGTATATGGCGTGAAGAGGAAAATCGTTGTTCTTGCCCGCATCATCGCCGCGCTCGCGGCGGTGTTCCTCGCCGCGTCGTGGTTCTTCATCGACTGGAACGACGAAGGTGCGGACGAATATCCCGGCGGCACGATACTGCGCGACTCGTCGGGCAGGGTGCTGCGCGTGACGCTCGGCCCGGGCGACGTGGACTGCCGCCCGTCATATGTCGCCACCCCCGACGACTGGATTGTGAAGGCGCTCGTCGCCGCCGAGGACGGCACGTTCTGGTCGCATTGCGGCGTGAGGCCCATGAGCGTTCTCCGCGCGACATGGCAGAATGTCTGCTGCAGGCGGCGCATATCTGGCGCATCGACGATCACGATGCAGACGGTGCGGCTGCTCAGGCCACATCCAAAGAGCCTCTGGTGGAAGTGGAAGGAGGCGGTCAAGGCCGTCAAGATGGAACGCGCGAAGTCGAAGGAGTGGATTCTCTCGCAGTACCTCAACCGCGCGCCCTTCGGATCGAACTACATAGGCATCGAGGCGGCTTCGCAGGGCTGGTTCGGCAAGGGCGCGAAGGAACTCGGACTTGGCGAGGCGGCGATGCTCGCCGGGATGGTGCAGGCGCCCACGAGGTTCCGTCCCGACAGGTGGGGCAGCCCCGAGCGCCGCGAGCGCGCGTTCAAGCGGCGCGACTATGTGCTTGAGAGGATGCGGGCGCTTGGGTACATAACCGACGGGCAGCTTGAGGGTGCGCGTTCGGTCGAGCCGGAGGTCCGCCGTTCGCCGAGGCCGTTCCTCGCGCCGCACTTCTGCGACTGGTACGTTTCGGAGCACGGGCTTTGCGAAGGGCGCGGCGGGGCGGACGTGACGACGGCGCTCGACGCCGACATCCAGCTTTTGTGCGAGCACGCGGCTTCGGCTGCGGCCGAGAAGGGCGGCTTTTCGGCTGCCGTCGTAGTGATGAAGGCGGCGACGGGCGACGTCGTGGCGATGGCCGCGAGCGGCGACTATTTCGACGGCAGGGACGGGCAGGTCAACACCGCGACTTCGCCCCGTCCGGCGGGCTCTACCCTTAAGCCGTTCCTCGTCGCGCTTGCGATGGAGCGGGGGCTCGCGACTCCTGAGCGGCGCCTTGCCGACTCGCCAGTCTCGTTCAAGGGCTACAGGCCCGCGAACTTCGACGGCAGGTATCGCGGCCTCGTCACCGTGCGCGACGCGCTCGTCCTTTCCCTCAACGTCCCGTTTGTCAGGCTGCTCGACGAAGTCGGCGTCGAGTCGTTCGCCGAGGGACTTCGCTCGCTCGGCTTCGGGCGAATCCCCGAAGACACCTCGTCGCTCGGCCTTGGAATGGCCATTGGGAACGTGGAAGTGTCGCTCCTTGAGCTTGTCCGCGCATACGGCGTTCTCGCGCGCGGCGGCGACGGGCTGTTCGCCCCGGCATGCGCCTACCTCGTCTCCGACATGCTCTCCGGCGACGAGCGCTCGCATGCGGCGCTCGGGCATGTCGCAGACGTCGCCGCGCCCCGGTTCGCGTGGAAGACCGGCACGTCGAGCGCCTACCGCGACGCATGGACGGTCGCGTGGAACCCGGAGTACGTCGTCGGCGTCTGGTGCGGGCACAAGACAGGCGGTTTCGGCGACAGGAGCGTCGTTGGTGCGAAGGCCGCCGCGCCCGTGGCGTGGAGCGTCATGCGCCAGCTCTATCCGGGCGGAACGGGTCCATGGTTTGAAGAGCCCGACGGCGTGGTCAAGTGCGTCGTCTGCAAAAAAACTGGGCTTCCCGCCTCACCCGACTGCCCCGAGACGGAGGAGGGAAGGGCGGTAAGGGGCCGTAGCTCGCCTCGCCTTTGCAATGTCCATCGGCGCGGGCCAGATGGAAAGCCGATTGTGGAGAGCCGACCTGCCCTCGCTCTTGTGAAGCCCGAGGACGGTGCGCTGTTCCATCTCGTCGCCGGTTCGCTTGAGCAGCGCATAGTCTGCCAGGTCGGCGAAGTGCCGCCCGATGTTCGCCTTTGGTGGTTCATTGACGGCACCCCCGCAGGCGAAACGTCGGGGCGCGGCGCATTTGCAGCAGAGATGTCCTTGGGCAAGCACGTCATAACCTGCGCCACCGAGTCTGGCGACGCAGCCTCGGTCACCGTCACCGTTGTCGCCGAGAGGCCCCCGTCTGACGATTGAATAGCCGCTTTTGTAGGCCAGAATTATTTTCGCCCGCACTGTTGACACCGTCGAGTTAGATTTGGTAAACTATGCGTCATCTAACAAAGTTAGAAGGAGTGAAGATGCCGTTGGCAATGGTAAAGGTTGGCGATAAGGTTCGCGTTCTGCGCGTCTCTGGCTCGGAGACGGCGAAGAAGCATCTTGGCGCGCTTGGGTTTGTCCCCGGTGCGCTCGTCACCGTGATGACCGCTACTGGCGACAACCAGATCGTGGCGATTCACGACAGCCGCATCGCCGTAAACGGCGACGTCTCGCGGCATGTGTTCATCGAGCCGCTGTGAATTTTAGAAAGGGATGAATATGACACTGAACGAACTCAAGATTGGCGAAACCGCGAAGGTCGTGCGACTCAACGGGGAGGGCGCGGTCAAGCGCCGCATCATGGACATGGGGCTCACGAAGGGCACCGAGGTGACCGTCCGCAAGGTCGCGCCGCTCGGCGACCCGATCGAGCTCACGGTACGCGGCTACGAGCTTTCGATCCGCAAGGACGAGGCGGCCAAGGTCGAAGTCGGCTGAGGTGCCGCCGCAACTGAATTTTTTTTGGAGAAGAGGTTAGTTATGGCTAATATCAAGATCGCCCTTGCGGGCAACCCTAACAGCGGCAAGACGACGCTGTTCAACGCGCTCACCGGTTCCGACCAATACGTCGGCAACTGGCCTGGCGTCACGGTCGAGAAGAAGGACGGCGTGCTGAAGGGAAGAAAGGACGTCGTCATCCAGGACCTTCCGGGCATCTACTCGCTTTCGCCTTATTCCCTTGAGGAGAAGGTTTCGAGGAAGTTCCTCGTCGAGGAGAACCCCGACGCGATCCTCAACATCGTAGACGGCACGAACATCGAGCGCAATCTGTACCTTTCGACGCAGCTTGCGGAGCTTGGCATTCCGATGGTGATGGCCGTCAACATGATGGACGTCGTGAAGAGGAACGGCGACAAGATTGACTTCGGCAAGATCGCGAAGGCGCTTCGCTGCGAGGTGGTCGGCATATCGGCCTTGAAGAACGAGGGTGGGCTTGAGGCCGCCGAGAAGACTGTCGATATGGCGCGGAGCGCGGAGCATGATGCGGAGAGCGGGAACCGGAAGGTCGCCGAAGTGCCGCATGTATTCTCCGGCTCCGTCGAACACGCGATAGCGCACATCGAGGAGTCCATACAGGGCAAGGTGCCGAAGCGCGCCATACGCTGGTATGCAATCAAGATCTTCGAGCGCGACCGCGACGTGATCAAAGACCTTGACATCGGCGTCGGGCTAATGAAGCACCTTGAGGAGCACATCCGCGACTGCGAGAAGGAGCTTGATGACGACGCGGAGTCGATCATCACCAATCAGCGCTACGACTTCATCAAGAGTCTGATGGACAAGTCGCTCACGAAGAACGAAAAGCGCAGGAACAAGGCGACGCTTTCGGACAGGATCGACAAGGTGGTCACGAACAGGTGGCTCGCGATTCCGATATTCGTCCTTGCAATTAGCCTGATGGGATGGCTCGCTGTCGTTCCCGGCGGAGACGTCACTGACTGGGCGAACGACGGCTTCCTCGGCGACGGCTGGCATATCCCGTTCACGACGCACGAAGTGGACGGAAATGACTGGGAGACCGCCCAGGCGGACTTCGCGAAGGCCGAGGCAACTGTCGCCGCTTGGGAGGCCGGCGAGAAGAAGGCGTCCATCGAGGACGAGGAGACGGGCGAGATTGCCGAGGAGTGGGACATCGACGAGGCTGCGTACAATGCCGCGAAGAAGGCAAAGGAGCCAGATCCAAGGCAGTTCGGTGTGTGGGTGCCCGGCATAGGAGCCATGATAGGCGCGGGACTGGAAAAGCTCGGTGTCAGCGAAACCGTCTCTTCGCTCGTAAAAGACGGCGCGTGGGGCGGCGTTTCCACGGTCCTCGGGTTCGTGCCGGTAATCGTCCTCGTGTTCCTATTCCTCGCGTTCCTCGAAGACTGCGGGTATATGGCCCGCGTCGCGTTCGTGATGGACCGCATCTGCCGCAAGTTCGGCCTTTCCGGCAAGTCGTTCATTCCGATGATCGTCGGCATGGGATGCGGAGTTCCCGCCGTGATGGCGGCGCGGACGATCGAGAACAAGCGCGACCAGCGCATGACGATTATTCTCTCTACTTTCATCCCCTGCGGCGCGAAGCTTGCGATAATAACGATGTTCTCCGTGCTGTTCTTCAGAAGCCAGTGGTGGGTGTTCCCCCTGATGTACTTCATCGGAATCGCGATCATAGTCTTCGGCGGAATCGCGCTCAAGAAGTCGAAGGCGTTCGCGGGCGAGCCCGCGCCGTTCGTGATGGAGCTGCCGGCATATCACATGCCGACCTTGTCCGGAGTCTGGCGTCACACGTGGATTCGGACGAAGGGGTATATCCTCAAGGCCGGACTAATCATCTTTCCCGCATGCGTGTTCCTTTGGTTCGTCATGCACTTCAACTGGTCGCTGACGCTTCTCTCGGACGAACAGCTCGACCAGTCGATCCTTCATGACGTCGGCAGCTGGCTCGCATGGCTCCTCAAGCCGCTCGGCTTCGGCAGCTGGCAGGGCGCGGCAGCGGCGGTGTCAGCCGAGATTGCAAAGGAACAGGCGACTGCGACCTTGAAGATTGTGTCCATCGGCATGGAGGGCGCGACTGGCGGAGCACGTGTGCAGAACCTGTTTGCGTCCATGAGCGACTTCCCGAAACTCGCGGCGCTTTCGTTCATGGTCTTCAACCTGTTCATCCCCCCGTGCATGGTGGCGATCGCCGTGACGTTCCGCGAGATGGGCTCGAAGGCGTGGGGCTGGATTGCGGTCGGCTTCCAGCTGTTCGTCGGCTACGCGATCGCGATGTCGATCTACCAGCTCGGCATGCTCGCGATGGGATGCGGCTTCGGCTTCTGGACTGCGGCCGCGATCATCGTCGACCTCTTCTGCCTGTGGGCGGTGTTCAGGCCGGGAAAAAAGTTTAAAGTTGTAAGTTGTAAGTTGAAGGGGGAAAGTTGAGATGAATGCTTCTTCTTATGTTGTCCTCGCCGTTGTCGGAATCTTCTTCGCGCTCGCCCTCTGGCGGGTCGCGAAGAAGGGCGCGCCCTGCGAATGCGGCGGTTCGCGCAAGGCCTGCTCGCGCAAAGGCGGCCACTCCTGCTGCGACTGCTGCGGAGAGTGATTTGCCCAATCCTGTAAATCCCGTCTAAAACAGGCGTGAACGTATAGATCAATTCAGAAACCAACCCAGTACAAGAAAGGAAAAACAATGAACATCAAGAAAATGGCATGCGCCGCCGCGGTCCTCGGATGCGTTGCGGCTGCAACGGCGGCCGACGAAGTCGCCGAAGCAGAGAAGGGCGAAGTCGAGGAGGCACCGATAGTCTCCGCCGAGTTCGGCTTGCAGCTCGACTCGAAGTATATGACATACGGTGTAATCGACGGCAAGGATCCGATCCTCACGCCGAGCGCGAAAGTCACGTTCTTCGACTGGGCGTATGTCGGCGTCAAGTCGATCTTCGACCTGACGAAGGGCAACGGCAAGCGCGGCGACTACGGCAACCGCGCCGGAAGGTGGACGACGCTCGACATGACAGTTGGCCTTGCACACGAATTCGACCTCGGCGATACGCTGGGGAAGCTTTCGGTTGACGCCAACTACATCTACGAATACCTGCGCCGCCACCATAGCGACATGGGCGACACTCAGTACGTTAACCTCGAACTGTCGCTCGGCGACCTCTGGTTCGAGCCGACGCTTGCAATCGAGCGCGACCTGATGGCGGACGATGGCACATACGTTAATCTCGAGGTCGGCCATACCTTCGCGCTTGTCGGCGACGAGAAAGAGCCGACGCTGACTTTCAAGCCATCCATCGGCCAGGGTTTCGGCGACAAGCACCGCACGCGCGGATACGACCTTGCCGACGACCACGGCGGAGTGATGGACACGACGATCAAGGGCGAGCTCGAATGGGCGGTCTGCGAGCACGTCAAGGCCAAGGCGTACATCGCATACGCCGACTATTGGCTTGATTCGAAGCTCCGCGACGGCGCGCGTGCCTACAACGGCGCGTGGGGCTCAAGCTGCGACCATTCGTGGACCTTCTACGGCGGTGTCGGCGTTACCGTCTCGTTCTGAGCGCACGTTCCATTGGGCTGGCATGCAGTCTGGCAAGGACGTGATTCGGCGCGAGATGCGCGCTCGGCGAAAGGCGGTGTCCCCTGCCGGGCGCGCAGAGGCGTCTGCCGTCATCTGCGCAAAGCTTGCGCGGCGCGGGGATATCGGCGATGTGGCTGATCCGCTCGCAATCGGCTCGCCTGTCGCCGTCTATCTCGCCTCGCCGGACGAAATCGACCTTCGTGCCTACATCGAGCGGATGCTGCGGCTTGGCTGCAAGGTCGTAGCCCCCCGCTGGAACGGCGAGACTTACGAGCTCGCCGTCCTGAAGGGGCTCGATTCGCGGCACCTGCGCCGTGGCCCGATGGGCGTCATGGAGCCCGTCGACGCCGAGATCGTGGCGGCGAAGGAAGTCTACGGCTGGATCGTGCCGGGGCTCGCCTTTACGCGGGACGGGCGGAGGCTCGGCTACGGCGGCGGCTGGTACGACCGGCTCCTTGCCGACGCGCCGAAGGACGCCGTGAAGCTCGGCGTCGCCCATTCGTTCCAGATCGTCGAAGACCTTCCCGCCGAACCGCACGACATCGCGCTTACCGCCGTCATCGACGACTCGCCATGACTGGCGGGACGGTGCATGGGGTGCGGCAACTAGGTGTGACCATTTCTGCTTCGGAAATATGGTATAATAGCACACACGCATTGCAATAACTTGAAAAGGGGAGCAGATGACGATGAGACGATCAATTGGCTTGGCGTTGGCGGTGGGCGTTGCCGCGCTTTCGTGCAGAGGCGGAGTTGCGCACATCGGCGATCCCGACGCATCCGTCCTGCCGTCCGAGGCCCATCTACAGTATCAGGGCAGGGAGATAATGGCCCTCGTCCACTGGGGCCTCAACCCCTACGTCGGGATGGAGTGGGGCTTCGGGAACACGCCGCCGTCGAAGCTCACGCCGTCGAAGCTCGACCCCGCCCAGTGGGTGCGGGCGATGAAGGCCGCCGAGGTGAAGAGCGTAGTCCTCGTCGCGAAGCACCACGACGGGTTCTGCCTCTGGCCGTCGAAGTACAACAAGGACTACTCGATGGCGGCCGTGCCCGCGCCGAACACGGGCCGCGACATCGTGCGCGAGATGTCCGACGCCTGCCGCCGCGAGGGGCTTAAGTTCGGCGTGTACCTCTCGCCGTGGGACCGCCACCAGAGGTCGTATGCGACGCCCGAGTACGTTGACTATTTCTTCTCGCAGTGGAACGAGATATTCGACAACTACGGCGAGATATGCGAAATCTGGCTCGACGGCGCGAACGGTGGCACCGGCTGGTACGGCGGCGTCAACGGCGACAAGGGCGAGCGGCGTTCGATTTCGAAGGACTATTACAGGAAGCCCGATCTTCTTGCCTTGATGCACCGGAAGCATCCGAATGCAGTAGCGTTCGGCGGCAACGGCGAATGGTCGACCACGTGGTGTGGAAACGAATCCGGCATCAGCCCGGAGACGTGGTGGTGTCCGCACAGGGGCAGGGCCGGCAATCTCTACTGGATGCCGTCGGAGGTCGACTTTCCGCTTAGGCGCGGATGGTTCTTCCACGCGAACGAAAGCCCGAAGTCGCTCGCGCGGCTCATCAAGATCTACTTCGAGTCGGTCGGACGCGGCGCCGTGATGAACATCGGAGTCGCGCCCGACACGGACGGACAGGTCTGCGAAGCGGACGTCAAGCGCCTCGCGGAGTTCGGCGAATGGGTGAGGGACTTCAACTCCGTTGACCTTGCGAAGGGCGCGAAGGCGACCGAGCGCCGCGAGGGGGACAGGCTTGTCGTCGAACTTGAGCTTGCCGCCTCTGTTGAGTTCAACTGCGTTGACATGAAGGAGCGTATCGCCGGCGGACAGCGCGTCAAGGCGTTTGAAATCGCAGTGCCAGGCGAGTCGTCGGGGTGGCGCATCGTGGCGAAGGGAACCACTGTCGGGCACAGGCGCCTCGCACGGACTTCTTCTCAGAAAGCCAGCCGCGTGCGCGTGACGCTTGAGGGCATAGCGGCTCCGCAAATGTTCCCGATAGCGCTCAGGATGGCGAAGGGGGTTGCAGAAAACGACATTTCCGCGCCGGACGTCTATGCCAAGCAGGACTGGAAGATTGTCTTCGAGTCATGTCCAGAGACTTGCAACGCGAAATCCGCGATTGACGGGAACTACGGCACGCTCTGGCACACGCATCCGACAAAGGAGGGGCCTCAGAAGCCGCCGCAGAGCTTCGCCGTGGATTGCGGACATGAGCTTCTAATGCACGGCTTCGACTATGTGCCTCGGCTTGACGGATGCAAGCGCGGCGTTGTCGATGCCTACGAGTTCCACGTCTCCAATGACGGCAATACGTGGACCGAGGTGTCAAAGGGAGAGTTCGGCAACATCGAGGCTAACACGTCCAAGCAGCGCGTGACGTTCGACAAGCCCGTAAAGGCTCGCTATTTCAAGTTCACGGGCGTTCATTCCATCGGGGTGAACGACCACGTCGCTCTTGCGGAAATCGACATCTGGTAGCCTGTAGTTCTCAGCGGGCTCCTTCCCGCAACACTCCAATCCCCCTCTTTGTAGAACCCCATGGGCATGCTGGACACTGTGGCAACAATTATGGTAGAATTTGCCAAGACATTGGGCGGGAGCCGGAAAGACCTGTGGAAATCAGGCACTGTCGCGCAGCCGTTATAGCCGGAATGCGGAGCTCGTCCACAAACATAAATCAAGTACCCTCGCATGAGGGGGAAAGAGGAAAATGAACGGGAAAACTGTTGCCGCCGCAATGGCGGGAATTGGTTTTGTTGTATGTGGTGCAGCACTTTTCGGCTGCGGCGTGTTGGTTGGAAGGGCCTCTGGGCGCAATAAGCCCCAGGCGCCCGCTGTCGAGGCGCCTCCGGCGATTGCTGCAACGGCGATCGGTCGAGTTGAGGCCAAGGGCCGCCAGGCAGAAGTGCCCAGCAAAGAGGTTCAGAGCCCCGAAGAATCAACGGCAGACGCCTGCGAAAGGCTGGGCGTAACAGAATCTGAGCTTCAGGAGCTGTGGCAGATAGCCCGCAACCGAGGCGAGACGACGCTCCCATCCCGCGACTGGGTGGAACACGTGTACCGCCCGATGAAGAAGGCGAGAAAAGCCTCCCTCTGACAAAACAAGTTCGACAAGAAAAACCAACAAGCCAAACAAGAAAAACCATGAAGTATCTATTTGCCGCGCTGGCCATTTGCGCCAGCTCCCTTTCGACACATGCCTTCGAGAAGGCCGATCCGCATTTCGTGGTCGGCGAAGGCGACTTACAATGCTATTTCGTCGTCGACTGGTACGGCACGCAGAAGTGCTGGGCCTTCCGCTGGCGGAGTTCCGGCTACGCGCCGAACGTGTTCGAGGCGTTGGTAAAGATCGACCACGAGGATCCGCGCCTCAAGGTCGCATACCAAAAGATGACCGAGGCATACGTCGATGTCTACTTCATGGGCTACGACGTGGATGACTGCGCCTGCCAGTGGGACGTCGAGAACTGTGGCTCGTCAAGCCCCAACGCCCTGATTGGCATGGAAGACCGGCTCTACTACTCCCAGTGGTGGGTGTTCTACCAGGCAGGTGCCAGGTCCGCTTACGGAACAACTCCGATAACATCGTCTTGGGAAGCCTGCAACTCAGTCATCGTCGCCGATGAACAGGTCTATTATTTCATGATAGGCTATCCCGAATATGATTCAAGCTGGAACGAGTCCCCGATAACGCTGGACGAGTCCCTGCTCGCCTTTGCGGAGAGCCCCTTCGGGTGGCGTGTCGCCGAGTCGCACATTACGACGACTGATGCCAAATACAAGGACACCGCCAATGTGCTCCATCGTCCTACGTGCTACATGGAGGGGCAGTGGGGCGGAGTTGTAAGCCCCTACAATCCCGCCTGGATGGCCGGCGAGCTTCTCACTCTCAATGGCGAAGGCGACTATGTTACAATTGAGTTCGACCACAAGGTAGTTGACGACCCAAAGAATCCGTGGGGATTGGACTTTATCGTGTTTGGAAACGCCCTGATCGCCGGAACGAAAAAGACATACTACGAGGAAACCTCCGATCCCGGTAACTGGCAGTACACCGGATCCCTCGCAGACGAAAAGGCGCTTGTCGAGGTCTCCGCAGATGGCGAGACCTGGTTCAGTTACGACGACGGCCCATACTGCGACTCCTGGGCGCCAACTCAGGGATACATCTACGACAAGGCCAATGCCGACACCAATCTCTACAGCGGAAACCTCTGGTGGTCGGTCACGACCGACGCCACATGGCCGGTCCATCCCGACATGGAGGCAAGTGATGCCGTCGGTCTTACGATCGAAACGCTTTCCTATCGCTACGACGGCTCTGCGGGCGGCGCGGCGTTCGACATAGGCAAGTTCAACCTTCCTGTCGACGAGAAGGGGCGCAAGTACATAAAGTTCGTCAGGATATCCGCCTACTACGATGAAGAAGAGGAAGAGTGGACCGTGCCGGAGGTCGATGCCGTCGCCGACGTGCGCCCATGCTCCGCGTACGAGGCATGGAAGCTGGCCAACTACATGGACTGGAACACCGCCTGGAACACGAACCTGACCGGCAAGGCCAAGATCGCCGCCAACGGACTTCCCAACGTGGTCAACCAGGTGATCGGCCTTGGCGCGAACGAGTCGCCGATTATCTCGAAGGGCGGCGCGGAGCCACTTGCGCCGGGAGCGGCGGCGGACCAGTACAAGTTCGAGCTAAGAGGGGTCGTGCCATACGAACTCTACACCGACCTTATCTTCCGTTCAAAGGTTCCTCTTGCCGCGAACTCGGGCCTCTTCATCAAGCAGGCGTCCGACCCGAAAGGTCCCTGGATTGACGAGATTCCGTCCATCCGGTCTTCCTCGGCAGACGACGACGGCTGCATTCTCAACGTGCTCCGTGTTTCAAACCAGGGCAACTTCTTCAAAGTCGCAGTCGAGGACTGACTGATAGATGGACAGGGGGTTCACGGTTTTTGAACTGTTGGTCACCACGGGGGTTGCCGGGTTGCTTCTGGTATTCCTCGTGCCTGCCGCATCCAACGCCATGGGCGCGGCACGTGATGCGAAGTGCAAGGCAAACCTCCGCACTCTCGCCTTGCTGGCCCATGAGTACGCGATGGACAAGGGGCGCTTTCCCTGGGGAATGATCGACCCCATGTCCCATGACGAGAACTACTGCAAGAGGTACGGTGCAAACAACGAGTTCATGATGTACCCGGAGGAGTCCCCAGCCCTCGTTGACGCCAAGTCGTGGATGGAGTTTGAGTCCTATTGCTGGGACTTTACCAAAAGGAAGGGGGAGCTCGGCCACAAGCCTGGCAGGATGTTCCCGCCCGGCATGGTCACGGTTCAGGGCTGTCCATGCTGTGCGGATTCCGACAATTGGGATGGCGAGCGAATCACGGGATACAACTACAACGTCTGCTACATCGGCCTTTGCGAGAATGACGCCACTATTCGCAAGCTTCCCGCGAGATGGGACAGCCTCAAGTATCCCGAGCGCGTCGTCATCTTCGGCGACGGCGGCTATTCGGGCGGCGCGAACAAGTTCATGCGGGCTCCCAGGCAGTCGTCCAGCGACAAGTCCTCAGCCTCTCTGCGCAAGGCAGGCACCCAGGCCTTCAGGCACGGCAATGGACGGGGCCGCCATTGCAATATGGCCTTTGCAGACGGTCACGTGGAATCTTTCTACACGCCGTACAAGACCAACGGCAAGGATGGCTGGGTTGACGAGAAGACCCACTCTGCCTTCATTTCCAGCGGGAACGGCATCTATGGCCCCAGGGCCTGGGGCGAACCCGACGATTTCACGGAAAACAAATAAAGGATGCGTCGGCGCGCCATCCTTCACCACTGCCGCCGTGTCGGGATTCGCCGGACGGTTTGCGGAAAATGTGGTATAATATGCCGCATGAAGAAATCACTTACGACATTTCGGGAAGGGCGGATGCGGCGCAGGCTGCTTCCCCTTGTCGGCGTCACTGCGGCGCTGATTGCAGGCGCCACTGGTTGCGCCTCGGTCTATAGCTCTTCGCAGGGCTCGCTTGACGGCCTTGCGTACAAGGGCGCGGACGGCGTGTCGGCTGAGCACGTGTATATAAAGACGACGGGCTACTACTTCTTCTGGACGGTCCCGCTCGCATCCGGCGACCTACGCTGGAACGACGAGACGAAGTCCATCAACGGCGGCACGCGCCTCTTCAACGACATGGTGGGGGCGACCGAGCTGCAGGACGCGATGTTCAAGATCGCCGAGACCCGCAACTGCGACGTGGTAGACGTCTCGTTCTTCGATTCCGACACTTCTTTCGCCGGGATTAGCACGGGCGGGTTGATCGGGGCGATGTTCGGGTCTTCGCAAATGGGGATTTCCGGCGTGCTCGTGCCGAGGAAGGAAAAGGCGACAGTTCGGGAAGAAGGTGCGAAATGAGGAAACTTATACATGCGATGGCCATCCTCGCGCTTGCGGGGTGCAGTTCCTACAGCGAAATCGCGCGGTGGAACACCGACGCCGTCACCAATGACGGCGAAAAGCCGATTGCGTCGTTCATGACGCAGAACTTCTCCTACCAGCTCCTCGGGGTGATACCCCTCTGCACCGGCCTGCCGTGGACCGAGGGCGACGAGGACATTGTGGACGAATTCAACGTGCGGTTCTTTGCGGACGAGGCGACGGTTGACAACAACCTCGTTTCGCTCAAGTATGCGCTCGACCGCGTGGGTTCGCACCGCATCGCGCATCTTCGCACGACGGTTGACAACGACTTCCTCTGGAGCTTTTTCATCCTGAACCGCCACGAAGTGCGCACGCAGTGCCTGATACTGCCGTAAGAGCCCGCTTAGGAAAAGTCGAGGCCTTTGACTCGCGCCGCAAGGCCGTTGACGCCGTAGCTGACTTTCTCGCGGCGAGTGCGCGGGCCGATGCGGCAGGCGCCGCGTCCCTCGCGCACGTCCTCGTCGTCGTGCCGACGGCGCAGAGCGGCCGCCGCCTGCGGCACGCACTCGCGCGGCGCTTCCCGTCGGGCGTCGTGCCCCCGCTCGTCAGGACTCCTGCGCACCTCGTGGACCTCTCCGCCCCCGACGTCGCCGGTCGAGCTGACGAGTTGATTGCGTTCAGGGAGGCGAACGGCGGCAAGGGCGGCTTCGACGTCGCCGCGGAGCTTGCCGACATTCGCCGCATCCTCGGCGCGAACGCGCTTTCCTTCGCCGACGTCGCCGGGAAGGTCGGCTCGGTACTCGTCGGCGACCTTGCAGATGTCGAGATAGAGCGCTGGCAAAAGCTCGCGGAACTGGAGTCGCGCTACTTCGCCGCGCTTCGCCTGCGCGGCAAGCGCGACCGCATAGCCGCGCTAAAGGACGCGCTCGAAAGGCCGGTTGGGTTCCCTGGCGTCGAGGAGGCCGTCGTCGCGTGCGTGCTTGATCCGGTTCCCGTGATGAACCTCGTACTCGGGAAGTCGGGCCTTCCGGTGACGGAACTCGTCCCCGACGTCTCGTCCGCCCCAGAGCTCAAGGCATCGCAGATCGCCGCCTCGGGGACTGCTACGAGCGAGGCCGCGAAGATTGCGTCGCACTTCGCGTCCGTGAAGCCTGACGAGGCCCTGCCCGCGCTCTGCCTCGCCGACCCCGAGACCTTTCCGGAGATACAGGGGGCGCTCCGCGCGAAGGGGCTGAGGGTGCACAATCCCTCTGCGATGGCGCTTTCGACCTCTTCCCTCGGCCATCTCGCCCGCCAGCTCGCCGCTCTCGCGCGGACGTCCTCGTATTCCGTGTTCTCCGCGTTCGTGCGCGGCGGGGACGTGCGCCGCTGGCTGAAGGCGGAGCTTGGCATCGACGACGCGAAGCTCACTGCGGCGCTCGTCGATCTCGACAACCGCCAGCGGCAGCTTATCCCCGAGAAGGTCGACGACATCGCGCCGAAGACGGACCATGCGCTGCGTGCGGTATTCGAGTTTGTGAAGGTTCAGCTTAGGAAGCGCGGCATGCGGCAGATCCTCGCCTCGATATTCTCGACGCTCGCCCTCGACGAGCGCGACGAGCGCTCGCGCGAGTTCGCGGCGGCCGCCGAGGCGCTGAACGGCCTTGTGGACGAGTGCTTCGCAAAGGACGTGCCGCGCGACCTCGCGCTTGAGCTGTTCGAGCGCCGCCTCGGCGAGGCGACGTACGAGCTTGAGCCGGACGAGGGCGATGCGATACTTACCGACGGCTGGCTTGAGCTACCGTTCCTCGACGCGGACGAAGTCGTCGTCTCCGGCTTCGCCGAGGGCAAGGTCCCAGAGTCCGTCGTCGGCCACGCCTTCCTGCCAGACTCCCTCCGTCGCGGCCTTGGCCTTGCGGACAACGCGTCGCGCACGGTGCGCGACAGGACGATCCTTGCGATGGCGCTCGCCTGCCGCGATACGGCGGCGGTGACTGTGCATTTCCACTCCGTGGACGGAAAGGGCGACGTCATGAAGCCGTCGCGCCTACTTTTCGACTGCAGGGACGACGGCGAGCTCGTGCGTCGCGTGGCCCTGCTCTACGCGACGCGCGCCGGCACGGGCGAGACGCCGCCCGCCGACCTTCCCGACCGCTGGAAGATACGCCTGCCCGTGCCGCCGGAGCATGCGGAACTCCGCAAGACCTCCCCGTCGAGCCTCGACCTCTACATGCACTGCCCGTTCACGTACTTTCTACGCAAGACGTTCGGCGAAAGCGAGGACTACCGCGCCGAGGAGCTTGACGCGTCGGAATTTGGCAACCTCGCGCACGACGCGCTTGAGGCGTGGGGCCGGGGCGGGCTCAGGGACTCGACCGACGCCGACGCGATCGCCGCCGCGCTCGAGGAGAAGGTCGATGCGCTTCTCGCGGAGCGCTTCGGGCTTGAGATCCCCGCGATAGTCGCACTTCAGGGCGAGAGCGTGAAGCGGCGGCTTCGCCGCTTTGCCGCGCTCCAGGCCGCGCGCGCGGCGGACGGGTGGCGCGTCATGGCGACGGAGCGCAAGATGAAGGTCGCCTACGGCCACACGGTCGTCGCTGGGCGGTGCGACCGCATCGACTTCAACGGGCGCACGGGCGAGTGGTGCGTCGTGGACTACAAGACGTGGGACAGCGCGGCGCGCGCCGCCGCGTTCGAGACGAAGAAGGACGGCACCCGCGTCTGGAAGAGTTTGCAACTTCCGCTGTACTGCGCGATGCTCGACGCGGACCCAGACTTCCCCGAAGCGAAGCGCGAGCGCATCACGGCATGCTACTGCGTCCTTGCCAAGACCGCCGCCGACACCTGCTATTCCGAGCCGTTCACGGGCGCGGACGTTCCGGACGCGGAAGCGAAGGTGAAGGAGCTCGTCCTTGGCATGGAGCGCGGCGTGTTCTGGCCTGCGGCCGACACGTCCGAGTGGCGGTGGGATTTCGCCGACTGGATATTCAACTCCCCCGGGGAAAGCGTCGATCCAGCATGGGTCGCCGACCAGCTCCGCCGACTGAAATGCAATCCGCAGGAGAGCGGGAATATGGTACAATACGCATACACTCCTTCAACATAAACACCGAAACACGAGGATACGAATGAAAAGACTGATGATCGCACTCGTCGCCGCAGTGGCGATGGCCGGCTGCTGCACGCAGCCCTGCAACGGAATCAAGGACTCCGGCACGACATACGTCGCCGACGCCCTCGCCCCGTACGTCGAAAGCGGCGAGCTTCCGGGCGCGGTGAGCATGCTCTACAAGGACGGAGTGACCGAGACTGCGTGCGTCGGCTACGCAGACGTCGCCGCGAAGCGCAAGATCACCGCAGACGACGTCTACATGCAGTGCTCGCAGACGAAGGGCTTCTGCGGTGTGACTGTCGCGAAGCTCGTCGAGGAAGGCAAGCTCAACCTCGACGATCCGGTCTCCAAGTACCTCCCCGAGTTCGCCACGCTTTGGGTGAACGGCGGCGAGGCGAACGGCGTAAGGAAGCTCGTCAAGGCCAAGAACGTCCTCACCGTGCGCATGGTGCTGAATCACACGGGCGGCTTCCCGTTCGAGATCTGCGCTAAGCAGGGCAACATCAAGGGCGGCGGCTGGTCGGGCGGCGCGCCCCTACGCCAGACTGCGGCCATCGCGGCCGCTTCGCCGCTTCTCTTCGAGCCCGGCACGAAGGTGCAGTACTCCAACACCGGCATCGACATCGGCGCGGCGGTCGTCGAGGTCGTGACCGGAATGAAGTGGGAGGACTACCTCAGGAAGGAGGTCCTCGACCCCCTCGGCATGACAAGCACCTGGTTCTGGCCGACCGACGAGCAGCTCAAGACGCAGGTCGAGATGTACGACTGCCAGAAGGGCGCGCCGGCGAAGTGGCGGCTCCAGAACAACATGCAGCAGCGCCCCTACAACGACAGCCATGTATTCGCGTCTGCAGGCGCTGGCCTATGGACGACGGCGCACGACCAGTACAAGTTCTACAAGATGCTGATGAATCTCGGCGTCGGCGACAACGGCGCTCGCATCCTCAAGGAGGAGACGGTAAAGTCGATTCTCGCCGTCTCGACGCGCCCGAAGGGGCTCGGCGGCTATTCTCTCGGCCTTTCCGCACCCGAGGTTGACGGCGATGACCAGTGGTTCGGCCATGGCGGCGCATGGGGCACGAACTGCTCCGTCAACTGGCACAAGAAGCAGCTCAAGCTATGGGCGGTGCAGCTCAACGGCCAGCCGAGGCCGTGGGAGAAGGCAAGGGACAAGGCCGCCGAGGAGTTCTTCAAGGCCGCCGTTGACGCAAGCGGCGTCGATGAGTACACCGGCCGCGTCAAGTGAAGCCCAGCTGACCTGTTTTCCACTACTTTCCCATTTAGTGGGAACAGAGTCAAGTGCGGCGGATTTTTGGTATACTGTGCGCATGGAGGTTGAGGAGGGGAGAGTCAGGGCGATTGTCTCGCTTGGGTCTAACATTGAGCCGCGCACGGAATACCTGTCACGCGCGGTCGATGCGCTTGCGGCGTTTCCGGAGACTAAGCTCGTCGCAGCGAGCGGCGTCGTCGAGACGGAGCCGGTTGACGTCCCGCCCGAATTCGCAGCCATGAAGTTCATGAACCAGGTCGCGGTGTTCGAGACGGCGCTCTCCGCGCGGGAGTTTTCGCGGCGGATGCATGCCGTCGAAGATGCCCTCGTTCGGCGGCGCACAGTTCGCAACGGGCCGCGCACCATCGACATAGACCTCGTGGACTTCGGCGGCATGGTTTCGGACGATCCCGAACTGACGCTTCCTCATCCGCGTGCGCGGATGCGCGATTTCGTAATGGGTCCGCTTGCAGAGCTGGGGCTTGCGGACTGTCTTGGGTGTTCCGGCGACAGCGGCGCGGCAAATGCGCCGGGAAAGGGGACCGGCGACAGCGGCGCGGCAAATGCGCCGGGAAAGGGGAGATGAAATGGAGGTCAATGTAAACGGCGGCAATTTCGAGGAAGAGGTGCTTCGTTCCGATGTCCCGGTTCTCGTCGACTTCTGGGCCGAGTGGTGCGGGCCTTGCATGATGCTTGGTCCTGTCGTCGCGGAAGTCGCGAAGGAGAAGGAAGGCGCGCTTAAGGTCTGCAAGGTGAACGTGGACGAGAGCCCCGACCTCGCGGCGAAGTTCGGAATCATGTCTATCCCGGCGCTTCTTCTATTCAAGGGCGGCGAGCTTGCCGCGCAGAGGGTCGGCTACGCAGGCAAGGACGAGGTCCTTGCGTTCGTGTCCTGACCGCCCGCGCATTTTGGTATAATAGGCGGCATGGAAGAAATCGACTTCGAGGCAGACACTTTTGAAGACATCGTTGCGAAGGACGACCGCTACGACGGTCGCGCCTATGCGCTTTTGATGGATGTCGTCCACTATCTCACGAAGGACGGCGCCCACGCCAACGCGGAAGACATAATGGACGAGTTCCGCGAGACTGCGCTCGACCAGTTCGGGCCTCTCGCCTACCGCGTTCTGACGGAATGGGGTCTTAAGTCATGCGAGGACATAGGCGAGATGATGTTCAACCTCGCGGAATCGCGCCGCATAGGCAAGGACGAAAACGACACACACGAGAGCTTTATCGGCGGGTACGACTTCGAGGAGGCCTTCCTCGGCCCGTACGAAGTCTGACGGAGCGACGCGCAAACAGAGGCGAATATGTTTGAGAACACGGTATTCGGGCGGCTTGACCAGAAGCTGCAGCACGCGATAAAGGACGCCGGCTACGAGACGCCGACTCCCATACAGGAAAAGGCGATTCCATATCTCCTCGACGGGCGCGACCTGATCGGCTGCGCGCAGACGGGGACCGGCAAGACGGCGGCGTTCATGCTGCCGATCCTGAACCACCTCGTGAGGGAACGGAAGCCGCGCCGCATCGGCCACCCGCGTGCGCTCGTCCTGTCGCCTACGCGCGAGCTCGCCGTGCAGACCGCCGAGAATGTGAAGCGCTACTCGAAGTACGCGCAGCTGCCGTTCGCGTGCCTCATCGGCGGCGTGAGCCAGCACGGGCAGGTCAAAGACGTCAAGAAGGGCGCGGAGACCGTCGTCGCGTGCCCTGGGCGGCTCATCGACCTAATGAACCAGGGCATTCTCTATCTCGACCAGGTTGAGTGCTTCGTCCTCGATGAGGCGGACCGCATGCTCGACATGGGCTTCCTGCCCGACATCAAGCGCATAATCTCGAAGCTCCCGAAGTCCAGGCAGTCGCTTTTCTTCTCCGCGACGATGCCGCCGCCAGTCCTCAAGCTCGCTGGCGAACTCGTCCACGACCCCGCGTCGGTCACAATCTCGCCCGAGACGCCGACGGTCGAGAAGATCAACCAGAAGGTGATGTTCGTCGCGAAGAGCCAGAAGGACGCGCTTCTCGCGCATCTTCTTGAACAGCATCCCGAGTGGAACAGGGTAATTGTCTTCACCAAGATGCGCCACGGCGCGGACCGCGTCGTGAAGAAGCTTTCCCGCGCCGGCATAAACTGCGCGGCAATCCATTCCGACAAGACGCAGGGCCAGCGCACCCGCGCACTCGATGGCTTCAGGCGTGGCGACGTTCGCGTTCTCGTCGCGACTGACATCGCCTCGCGCGGAATCGACGTCCCCGACATTTCGTGCGTCGTCAACATGGAGCTGCCGCTTGAGACCGAGTCGTACGTCCACCGCATCGGCCGGACGGCGCGCGCGGGCGAGTCGGGCGCGGCAATATCGTTCGTGACGTACGAGGAGCGCGGCCAGCTGAAGGCGATAGAGCGGCTCATCAGGAAGTCGATTCCAGTAGACCGCGACCATCCCTTCGAGGCGCAGCCGGACCTGCCGCAGCCTGCGTGGGTCGCCCCTGCGCGTAGCGGGCAGAACAACAAGGGCGGCGGGCACGGGCCGCACGGCAAGCGCCGCCGCAAGTCGTTTGCCGGACGCCGCCAGGTTGACTTCGGGCAGAAGGGGGGCGGTCGCAGATGAAGGCGATAATTCCAGCAGCTGGGCTTGGCACGCGCTTTCTCCCCGTGACGCGCGTCGTGCCGAAGGAGATGCTTCCTATTGGCGCGAAACCGGCGCTTGAGCTCATCGTCGACGAGGCGCGGGCGGCGGGCGCGGACGAGATCGTAATCGTTATCTCCGAGGGCAAGGAGCTGATCAGGAAGTATTTCGAGGGAACGGCCGACGTCCGCTTCGTCTACCAGAAGGAGCAGAAAGGGCTTGGTCATGCCGTATTGCAGGCAGAGATCGACGACGACGCGCTTATACTCCTTGGCGACGCGCTTGTGATCGGGTGCTGCGCAGCGAAGGAGATGGTGGAGGTTTCAAAGCGCCACGGCGGCGCGGCGGTCATTGGTTGCGAGCGCGTTCCGAAGGAGAAAGTCTCGCGCTACGGCATAATGAAGCTCGAGGGCGACCGCATCGTTGACATGGTCGAGAAGCCCGCGCCGGAGGAAGCACCGAGCGACATTGCGGTTGCGGGGCGCTATTTGCTCCCTGCCGCTATCTTCGGCTACCTCAAGACGCAGACGCCGGGGAAGGGCGGCGAGATACAGCTCACCGACGCTATCAAGCGCATGCTCGCCGAGCGCGACGCATACGCATACGTCTATCCCGGCAAGCGGCAGGACATCGGCAATCCAGACGGCTACTTCGCCGCGCTGGAGGCATATCGCGCAGATGGGCGCGTATAGGACGCGGCCGGGGAATGCAGGGGCCTACATGAATGCGAACGTCCTTATCGAGGCATCGGCAGGAACCGGCAAGACCCAGGCGCTTGCCGAGCGGCTTATCGCGCTCGTCAGGGGCGGCCTTGAGCCGCACGAGATAGTCGCGCTTACCTTTTCCCGCGCTGCGGCGGGCGAGATATTCGAGCGCTTCGTCTCGCTGCTCGCGGAGCGCGCGAAGGACGACCCGTCGTGCGCGGCGCTTCTCCGCAAGGTTATCGCGACGCAGCACCTCTCGCAGATAGGGACCCTCGACAGCTTCCTCATGCGCATCGTAAGGAGCTTTCCACTCGAACTTGGGCTTGGCGGCGCCGTCGAGATGATGGACGGCTACCGCGCGGGGCATGAGCTGGACCGGATTTCGTTCTCGATCCTCCGGCGGACGGATGCGTCCGCACGCCGCGCGTTCACAGACGCGTTCTCACTCGCGATGAACGGAGAGGACGTGAGGAGCTTCATCGGCTCATACCGCGACTTCGTCAGGAAGTGGCAGTCGCTCGTCCGCGCCAATCCGTTGGAACGCGCATGGGGCGACGCGTCGTCGATATGGGGCGAGTCTCCGGAATGGGCCGCGACCGACGAGGAGCAGCTTTCGCGCCTTGCCGACGGCCTCGTCGGGATATGCGACTCGGATGCGTGGGCCGAGTTCGTCGAATGGGTGCGGAACTTTCGCGGTAGCTTCGACGGCCTCAAGGGGTTCGCGAAGAAGTTCTTCGAGATGGACGGCTTCTTCTCCGGCGCGACAGTTGACGTGACGTTCAACCGGAAGGCGTATTCCTTCGGCGGTGCGCAGGCGCGGGCGGTGCGCGCCGCCGTACTTGGAGTATGCGGCTTCGTCGTGCGCCGTCGGCTTGAGTTCGCCCGCGGCGTCTACCGGCTCATATCTGAATACGAGAAGGACTACGATGCCAAGGTCCGCAGCAGGGGGCTTCTCGTCTTCGACGACGTGCCGCGCCTCGTCGCGTCCCTCCCGGACGACGTCCGCCTCGCGCTCGAATACCGCCTCGACGCGAAGATACGCGCATGGGCGCTCGACGAGTTCCAGGACACGAGCCGCGAACAGTGGGCCGCGCTCTCGCCGCTCGTGGAAGAGGCGAAGTCGTCGGACGGCGAAAAGTCGGTCTTTATCGTCGGTGACAGAAAGCAGGCGATCTACGGCTGGCGCAACGGCGATGTAGGGATATTCCGCCGCGAGGGGCAAAGCGGGGCGTACGAGCCAATGAAGCTGAACGAGACATACCGCTCGTCGCCCGCCGTCGTCGAGGCGGTGAACCGCGTATTCGTGCGCGGGCGGCTGCGTGGCGACTTCCCCAGCTGGGACGCGAGCGAGCATATCTCGGCGAAGCCGAATATGCCCGGGTTCGTCCAAGCGGTCGTCGCTGCAAGTCCGAAGTTTGACGACTGCCTGGAGCCGGTGTTCAACGCGCTCGCCGCCGTCGATCCAGTGAGGCGCTCGATTGCCGCCGCCGTCCTCGTGAGGAACAACGCGTCGGGCGAGAAGATAGCCGCGTACCTGAAGCAAAGGGGAATCGGGGGCGTCGTGTGGGAGGGCGAAAGCGCGATTCTCGACACGCCCGCCCTGCAGGGCTTCGTCGATCTCGTGAAGCTCGCCGATCACCCGGGCTACCAGCAGGCATACCGCCACTTCTCTTCTACGCCTCTCGCGGCGGCGCTCTATCCCGACGGCGTCCCGTCCGCAGCCGACGTGTCGCAGCTCGCCTCGCAGTCGTTCACGGCGAAGGGGCTCGTGCGCACGTTCCGCGACCTGCGGGCGCGCCTTCCAGAGAGCCCAGCCGAGGCGTGGAGCGAATTTACCGAGTCGCGCTTCACCGACATGCTGCATGCGGCGGCCGAGTTCGAGCTTGGGCTTGAGCCGGGGACACGCCTTTCCGACTTCGCCGACTTCCTCGCTGCGAAGAGGAAGCGCAACCTCGCAGAACCCGGCAAGATCAAGATAATGACGATACACCGTTCGAAGGGCCTCGGCTTCGAATATGTCGTCCTTCCGCTGTACGAGCCAGACGCCCTCAACGCGTCGTCGGACGGCGCGCTCGTCGCCGACGGCTGGGTTCTGCCCGACCCCGGTACGCGTGTGTCGAAGATGGTGCCGGGGCTTTCCGGCGCGCGCGCGGCCCGGCAGGAGCGCGTCGAGGAAGAGGCGCTTTGCACCTACTACGTTGCGATGACTCGCGCGAAGAACGCGATGACGATAGTCTGCCGCCCGCCGGCGAAGAGCGATGCTCCGCGCTACATTTCCGATTTCGTGCGCGAGGCGCTGCCGGAGCCGGTCGGCGACCCCAAGTGGTACGAGAAGCTCGCCGCAGGCGACGGGAAGCGCCACGTCGCGGCGGATGTTCCGCGCGAGTTCGCGCGCGGGAAGCGCGAGAGCGTCCGCCGCCGCCTTCCGTCGCTCGCGTTCCGCTCGGGGATGTCGGCTGGCGAGCTTTTCGCCGACGGCTCCGCGCGCCAGGCGGCGCGGCAGAGGGGAACGGACGTCCACGCGCAGCTTGAGGCGATTGAGTGGATCGACCCCTCGGCACCGAAGAGTGACCTTGAGCGGCAGGTTCTCGCGAACGGCTGGACGGACGCGTTCGTGAAGGGCGAAGACGCGACGGCGCTGTGGCGCGAGCGCGGCTACGAGCGGCTCGTCGGCGCGGAGTGGGAGTCGGGCCAGTTCGATCGCGTCGTGTTTCGCGGCGAAGGCGCCGCGCGGCGCGCGTGCGTGTACGATTTCAAGACGAATGCGCCGCGTCGCGGCGAGACGGCGGACGAGTTCGCCGCGAGGATGCGCGAGGCGTACTCCGGCCAGATGGCGTCCTACCGCGCGGCAGTCGCGTCGCTTGCGGGCCTTCCGCCAGGGCGCGTCTCGGCCGTCCTGCTCCTTGTCTCGACCGGAGCCGAGGTCGGCTTCGCCCATGCGGCAAATATGCTATAATACCCAACTATGAAGATTACAGACGATATCGTGTACGTCGGTGTCAACGATCATGACATCGACCTTTTCGAGGGCCAGTTCGAAGTTCCGCTCGGCATGGCCTACAATTCATACGTCGTCAAGGGCGAGAAGGTCGCCGTGATGGACACGGTCGATGCGCGCTTCGGCGACGAATGGCTTAAGAACGTCGCAGCCGCGACCGACAAGGTCGACTATCTAGTCGTCCACCACATGGAGCCCGACCACTCCTCGAACATCGCGCGCTTTGCAGAGGCGTATCCGAATGCGAAGATCGTCTCTTCCATGCCGGCGTTCTCGATCATGAAGAACTACTTCGGCACCGATTTCGCCGACCGTCGCGTCGTCGTCAAGGAGGGCGACACGCTCGACCTCGGCGGGCACACGCTTGCGTTCGTCGGCGCGCCGATGGTGCACTGGCCCGAAGTCGTAGTCAGCTACGACTCGGCGACGAAGACGCTTTTCTCCGCCGACGGCTTCGGCAAGTTCGGCGCGAACGACAAGGTCGATCCCGAGGGGTGGGACTGCGAGGCGCGTCGCTACTACTTCGGCATCGTCGGCAAGTTCGGCATGCAGGTGCAGGCGCTTCTCAAGAAGGCGGCGACACTTGACATCGCGCGCATCTGCCCGCTTCACGGCCCCGTGCTCCAGACGCCCGAGGAAATCGCCCATGTCCTCAAGCAGTACCAGACCTGGAGCTCCTACGGCGTCGAGACCGAGGGCGTCTGCGTCGCCTACACTTCGGTCTACGGCCACACCAAGGCCGTCGTCGAGAAGTTCTGCGAGATCCTTAAGGCGAAGGGCTGCCCCAAGGTCGCCTGCGCCGACCTCGCTCGCGACGACATGTACGAGACGATCGAGGACGGCTTCCGCTACGGGCGGCTCGTCCTCGCGACGACGACTTACAACACCGGAGTATTCCCGAAGATGGAGGAATACATCCGCCATCTCCTTCGTCGCAACTACCAGAACCGCAAGGTCGGCTTCATCGAGAACGGCTCGTGGGGCCCGATGGCCGCGAAGGGCATGAAGGACCTTCTCTCCGCCGCGAAGGGGCTCTCGTTCTGCGAGGCGACAGTCACGGTGAAGGGCGCGATGACGGACGACACCGTCGCGCAGCTCGAGAAGCTTGCCGGCGAAATACTGAAGTAGCCGCAGCACGCGAGATGAGAAACAGGGTCGCAGAGCACGTCGCAGCGCTGCCGAAGAGCGGAATAAGGAAGTTCTTCGACATCGTCGCCCAGTCGAAGGACATCGTGTCCCTCGGCGTCGGCGAGCCTGACTTTGACACGCCCTGGCACATTTCGCGCGCCGCAGTCACCTGTCTCGAAAATGGCGGCACTCACTACACCTCAAATCTCGGAACGCCCGAGCTGAGGCAGGCGATATGTCGCTATCTCGACCGCCGCTTTTGCGCGAAGTTCGACTGGAAGTGCGAGGTGCTTGCGACGGTGGGCGTTTCCGAGGCGATAGACCTCGCGATACGCGCCATCTGCTCGCCAGGCGACGAAGTGCTCTACCATGAACCGTGCTTCGTGTCGTATGCGCCGACGATCCGCCTCGCCCATGCCGTCCCCGTGTGCGTCGAGACGCGCGTGGAGGACGAGTTCCGCCTTACAGTCGATGCGATAGAGAAGAAGGTCACGCCGAAGACGAAGGCGGTGCTTTTGAACTTTCCGTGCAACCCGACTGGCGCGACGCTTTCGCATGGCGACATGGCGGCGATCCTCGGCTTCTGCGAAAGGCACGACATAATTCTTCTCGCGGACGAGGTCTACTCGGAGCTTAACTACGAGATCTTGGGGGAAGAGAATTCTCGCGCAGAGGCGCCGAGTCGCGGAGAAGCAGGGGGTAGAGGGGGCAATGTGCTCCCGTCGTTTGCGGCGTTTCCTGAATACCGCGAGCGCGTGATTTTGCTGAACGGCTTTTCGAAGTCGTGGGCGATGACCGGCTACCGTCTCGGCTATGCGTGCGGGCCTACCGATGTCATCGATGCGATGATGAAGATCCACCAGTACGGCATAATGTCCGCGCCGACGCTCGCGCAGGCGGCGGGAGTCGAGGCGATGGACTTCGGCGACAAGGACGTTGATCGCATGCGCCGCGAATACAAGAAGCGCCGCGACTGGCTCGTTCCCGCATTGAACGACATGGGGCTCAAGACGCTTATGCCGAAGGGTGCTTTCTATCTTTTCGTCGACGTGCGCTCCACGGGGCTTACCGACGAGGAATTTGCTTTGAAGCTCCTCAAGGAGTTTGGCGTCGCCTGCGTTCCGGGCACGGCGTTCGGCGCGTGCGGCGCAGGGTTTGTCCGCATGTCCTACGCGACGTCGCTCGACAAGATCAAGCTTGCGGCGTCACGCATCGCGAAGATGCAGAAGTCGATTTCGTAGGTGACGGCATGCGCGGCGAACGGACAGTGCTTGTGACTGGCGGTACGAAGCGCATCGGCAAGGCGATAGCCGACGCCTTGCGCGCCGACGGATGGCGCGTCATAACGAGTTCCCACCGGGCAGACTCGGGCGCCGACATTGTCGCCGACCTTGCCGAGCCCCTTGGCGCGGCAAAGCTCTACGCCGCGTGCCTGCGGATGCTTGGCGGCAACCCACCTGACGCGCTCGTAAACAACGCGGCGCTTTTCGTTGGCGATGATGCGACGCTTGAGACCGTTAATTTCGTCTCGCCGCACAAGCTCACGACCTTGATGGCGGGGCGGGAGACCGGCCGTGGCGTCGTCGTGAACATTCTCGACTGCCGCGTGCTTGGCGGAATCGAGCCGCGCGATGCATACGAAAGGTCGAAGCGCGAGCTTCTTGAGGACACCGCGAAATCCGCTGCGCTTTTTGCCGACACGGTTCGCGTCAATGCCGTAGCCCCCGGCCCTGTGCTTGCGCCGGAGGGTGTGAGCGAAAAGGCGGGCGAGATGCCGCTTGGTAGGCCCCGGCCCGAAGACGTCGCCCGCGCAGTCGCCTTTCTGCTTGATGCGGAGGCCACGACCGGCTGCGTCGTGCCCGTGGACGGCGGGCAGTCGGCCATGCGCGGCCGGTGGTGATTGCATTCTCCGGCGCATTTTTGGTATACTATCCGCTTCCGCGCCCAAAGACGGGGCGGACGCGGCTGAAAACCGCGATCAAAAACAAACAGAAGAAAAGCAAAAATGGCAATCAGAAAGCCGACTCCCCAGGGAGAAAAATCCGCCGCGATGGCGGAGCTTCTCGCCCAGGCCGGGCAGGAGTCGAAGTTCAAGAACGGCAGCCTCGTCGAAGGCACCGTTAGCGCAATCAAGGGCGACGACGTATTCATCGACATCGGATATAAGTCCGAGGGGTCGATCGACGTCTCCGAGTTCGGCGAAGGCGCCGGAGTCAAGCCCGGCGACAAGGTAACCGTGATGCTCCGCGAGCTCGAGAACGACAAGACCGGCATGGTCGTCCTCTCCAAGCGCGCCGCAGACGAAAAGATCCGCTGGGAGAAGATCCTCGAGCGCTACGTCGAAGGGTGCGTCGTCACCGGCACGATCAAGAGCGCGGTCAGGGGCGGTCTACTCGTCCAGATCGACGACGTGGAGGCGTTCCTCCCCGGCAGCCAGATCGAAGTCGCCCCCGTCAAGGACCTCGAGCCCTACGTCGGGCAGACATACGACTTCAAGGTCATCAAGATTTCCAACGAGAGGCGCAACCTCATCGTTTCCCGCCGCGAGCTCATCGAGGGCGTCCAGGCCGAGAAGAAGGCCGAGGGCGCAACCTCATCGTTTCCCGCCGCGAGCTCATCGAGGGCGTCCAGGCCGAGAAGAAGGCCGAGCTCCTCGCCTCGCTCCAGAAGGGCGAGATCCGCAAGGGCCGCGTGAAGAACATCACCGACTTCGGCGCGTTCGTCTCCATCGAGGACGCGATCGACGGTCTCCTCCACATCACCGACATGAGCTGGGGACGCATCAAGCATCCGAGCGAGCTCATCAAGGTCGGCCAGGAGCTCGACGTCATGGTGCTCGACGTGGACCGCGAGCGCGAGCGCGTTTCGCTCGGCCTCAAGCAGACAATGCCCAATCCGTGGGACGCCCTCCAGGACCAGTTCCCGGTCGGCGCGCGCGTGCAGGGCAAGG
>CADCAK010000027.1 GCA_902799385.1 uncultured bacterium
GCTGCTGTAGGTCCACCCTATCTCGTCGCCGCGCAACTCGATGAGAGGTACGGCTACGAGCCTGCCGCCCTCGACCTTCCACTTGTATATCGCGTGGCGGCAGCAGGCGGCGCCGGCCGTATCCACGTCGTACACCGAAACCCTGTACTCGTACGCCCCCCTCGAAGGACGATAGCCGGCGAAGAGCGAGACCGACCCCTCGCCCGAGAAGTTCTTGAACTCCTCGTCCTCGTCGAAGCACGCCTGCGCGACGAACGTGTAGTTCGTCATCGACGACGCGCCGTCGGCAAAGCAGTACGCCATGTCGTCGAGGTCGTGGAACTGCGCGAGCCTCGTCTTGAACGAGATCGTGTCAAGGCCGTTTGGCGTCGGCGTAAGGTTGAACGTGACCGAACCCCTGCCGCAGCCCTCCATCTGAAGCGCGAAATTCGTCTGGTTCGTGAGGCCCCAGTTTTCGGAAACCCACGTTCCCTGCTCGGCGGACCACCCGTTCGGCGTCTTGGCCTGGGTGAACGACTTGTTCATCCAGAACCCGTCTGGCTGGAGGGTCTGCGTACCGGTGAGGGCGAAGTGCTCCTCCCAGCCGTCAGCCGTCCTCGGCGTCTCGGCGAAGCCCGCTACCGCCTTTGTACTCTTGCTCGCCGGATACCTCGTCTTCGCGATGCCCGTGGAGTTCGTCTCGTACATCGACGTGTAGAACTTGTCGGCGTTGTCGCGGCGCGACATCGTCCACGTGTTGAAGTCTTGGTAGTCGGCGTGGGAGATCGCGACCGCCTTGGTGTCGTCGTTGAACTGGAACTCAAGGTAGCTGGCGACGTTCGTGAGGTAGTGGACCGACGCGACGTAGCCGGCTTCCTCGCCCTTGACGACCATGTTCCCGGCATACGGCTTCACCGTAATGTTTATGTTCGACACGGACGAGAGGAACTCGACGTCGTTTATGTCGTACTCCGTCGCGGCGTCAACCTGCCTGTTGAAGCCCGTTATGAAGAACGTGAGGTCGCGCTCCGTCTTGTTCGTCACTGCGACGAAGCCGCGCCACAGGTGGTCGCCGACGAGGTCCATGCCAAGGTGTTCGGTAGTGGCTGGCTCGACCGAGTAGTCCTTTATCGTGAGCTCCATCCTCTCGTACGGGCTCGCGCCCTCGCGGACGCGGACGAACCAGTTGGTACCCATGCTCGGCAGGTCGCGGTACGTAGAATCGGCGCGGCCAATGAAGTTGGTGATGTTCTCGCTGTAGTCGCCGACGCCCGCACCGAGGCCCGAGTAGTCGTGGTACTCGTAGTATGGTGCCGCCATCACAAGCTCGTACCAGTACTCGATGTCGCCCTGAAGCCCCGGCAGGTCGAGCGGACGCGTAGTGACATACCCCTGCACCGCCGACAGTCGCACACTTGCGAAAACGCGGTCGTCGAAAGTCGCCAGCGTGCCGTCGTGGTAGAACTGCTGGTCAAGGTAGCGCCAGCGGTAGTTGAACCTGGCAGACGTTATGAAGTCGTTCGTCGCGGGGTTTATCACGCCTGCGTTCGTAATGTACGACACCTTGCCGCGCCCGAAAAGGCTTGTCGAGGACGTCGACGGGAACGCCTCGGTCAGCGCGTTCGGAATTCCGATTACGTCCTTGCCAGTCTTATCGCTGTCGTACCCGCCCTCGCCGTACGTCGTCATCTCAGCCCTCATCGCAGGGTAGGAAACGATTATGTTGTCCAAAAGGACGTATCTTGCATAATTATCGACAACGCCCGATGAAAACTCACGCTGAATCTTAAGCCTCACAGGTGCAGTTATGTCAAGCGGTACAACAATGCGGTAAAACCAATTGTCGGCAGCCCCCTGTGAAACGCCAAGCTCAACCATGTTTGTCTTGGCAACCGTGTCAACATTATCTACCAACACGCCATTTTCAATTCTAAGCGGAATTACTTCGACAAGACGCCAATTGGCGTTGGTAGTCAGAACGTCGGAAGGCGGCGGAGTCTCGTCAAACTCACGGACATACTCGTCAAGCGGAATAACATCTGGAAGCGGATCACCTTCCGAAGTCACACAATCCGTCGCTATCCAAGCTGTTATCCGAAAGATATCTGAGCTTAACGAACTTGTTATGCGGCCACTATTCACTGCATCAAAGTAGACTGTGCCAATCCCTTCGTCATAGCACGAGGAAATTATGTAGGTGTCATTGGTATTCATCATCACGACTTGGCCTGCGCCATGCCGCGTGTGCGAAGGATTGCCGTCAAAGTCAAGTGCAGTACTCGAACCCCATGGTAGGTAATTTTGTGCCGCAATCAAAGATGTAGTATCACTCTTAGGGAAAAGGTTTCCTTGGCGACAATTATTCAATGTCCAAAGGCGTCTATTGCCATCTGAATCTGGTGCCCAAAGAATATGAGCCGTTTCGTTCGACATATTATAATTTTTTTGATATCCAGAAGTCAATGGAACCGTATTTGAATGTTCCCAGAATGTCGAATCCGTGGTATTAGTTGCAAAAAAGCCCTGATTACGAATTTCAAAGTCAGGAGCAGTATCGTCGTTCATTAGAAGGACGCGACCTTCCGCACCATAGTAACGCGTAACAGATATTGCCGGATCATGCGTCGTAATTGAGACTTCATACGGCGCATTGGTGATTCCCGCCCAGCCGCTGCCGTCGCCGAAGTCGCCAGCATCGACGAAAGCCATAAGCTGATAGTCGCCGGCGGCCTTGGGTAGCTCGTTTGTCACCACCTCGACGCCAGTCATTATGTTGCGGCAGATGAACTTGAACTCGTAGCCGGATGTCGGGTACGCCGGAACGCCAGCAGTGAACGTGGGATTATCTTCCGTAGTCCATGCCGACGGGAACACAGGCTCCGTCACCCAGTGGTTGACGAGCGGGGACCTGTCAATGTCGCGAACCGTCGTACCAACCGAAATCAACGCTGACGATGCCGCATCCGTCGGCGTTTCAGCGGCTGGAATGTCCATTCCCTCAATTGGACCCCAGCAGATGTAGAACTTGTAGGCCGTCTTGAACGCGGGCAGCTCGACCCTGAACTTCGCCGTGCCGTCAGTCGCCCACGCAGTGAGCGGGACACTGCCAAGGATGTTGCCGTTTATGTCGCAGAACCGAACGTCGCTGCCATCGTTGAAAATCGTAGTGTAGTCGAAGTATGTACGCATCGTCACCGTCACGCTCTTTGGCTCCGCCTGGGTGCCTGTCACCGTCACCGGCGTAAAGTACGCAAGCGACTTTAGCGGTGTTTCCGTCGGGCGAAGCACCTGGAAAGTCACCTTCTCGGACGCCGCCCAGTCGTACTCGCCGCTCACCGCCTCGATTTCGGCGCGCATGTCGTATATGCCTGGAGGCGGCGGGTTTGCTGGGTCGTAGGGGATGGATGGCACAAGCCCAGTCGTGTTGTACTTGTACTGCACCGTGCCGCTGCCAATCTTGGCCACGCACGTTGGCACCGACGGCGAGCTTTCGCCATCGCGCCAGCCGGACATCGAAAGGTCGCGAATCCAGTTCTTGAGGACAAGCGAAGAGCCAGAAACAGTCGAACCCACCGAAACGCCTACCGGGGCATCTGGTGCCGAAGGCTCGTCCACAGTCGGAACAGGAACGCCCGCCGTAGTCTCGCCCCAGCACATGTAGAAAACCCCGCCCGCCTTGATCGGCGGAACATCGACCGAGAACGTCGCGCTGCCGTTGCTGTTCCATACCTCAAGTCTGCTCGGGAAGAGATTCCCCATCATGTCGCAGAACCGGACGTCGCTACCGTCGTTGTAGTCGGCGACCCAGTTATTCGCGACGGCGACCGTCACCTTGCTCGTAGCCGAAACGTCGTCGCCAATCGTTATAGGGGCAAAATACTTTAGCGACCTGTCGATCATCGGCGATTCGCTCGCGCCGAGTATGCGGAACTTCTGGGGACCCGCTTCTGCGCCGTCGTAATAGTCCGGCTTCTCGGCGATAGATGCCTTCAACCAATAAAGCCCTGCGGCGTTGGGCAGGCCCGGCAAATACTCGCCGTCCTCAGAAGAGGAGAAAAACACCTTCGGCTCGTCGTCCAAATCAGTCACCTTGTATTCGCAGATGTCCCTTGGCGCTGGGACTGTGCCGCTACCCTCAACCCAGCCGTCCGACACTATCTTGAGGTAGTTCGACGACTTTACGATGCTCCACGTGTAATTTGTAGAATCTTTCGAGCCACCCGCCCATGTTGCGCCGTTAATTGGCGTAGCCGTAAACGAATACGTCCCAATGTCCGTCTGGGTAAGAGCAGCGCCTGTCACCTCGCATTCGTCGTCGCCCACCCATACGGTAATCGGCTTGCCGGTATACTCGTAGTCCTTGACATCTGGGTAGGGAATTTCGCCGTAAATCTTGGAAATTCTTATAATAACGATTCCACTGCCGCCACTTGCACCATATCTATCCGCCGACGCAGACGAGCCGCCGCCGCCGCCGCCGCCGCCGCCAAGGCCATCTGTACCCTGAGTCGAGGCTACGCCACCGCTGCCGCCCATGCCGCCGCCGCCGCCGCCGCCAAAAGCGCATGTCGCGCCCACCGAGCCGCCGCCGCCGCCGCCAGCGTAGAATACAGACTCACCGGTAATGGCGCTTTCCTTGCCAGCGCCGCCGGCACCGCCCATTTGTTCCTCGGGCGTGTCATTGCCGGCGCCACCGGCACCGCCGCCGCCGCCGCCGCCGCCATGGTACACACCATTGCCGCCTATATTTCCCTGCCCGTCTTCTGCCGCGCCACCATCACCAGTTGCGCTGCTTCCGAACGAACCACCGCCGCCGCTTGCGCCAGCTATACCGGATCTCTGACCAGCCCTGGCACCGCCGCCGCCGCCTTTGGCGAGGAAAATGTCTTCCGAACCGGCGCGAACGTATGAATTGCCGCCATTACCACCGGCAACAGTAGCCCTAACACCACCGGCACCGACGCCGATTGTGTATGTACCGCTTGCCAGTCTAAGGCCGTTAGTCTCGACAAAACCGCCGCCACCGCCGCCGCCGGCCTCGCCTCTGATTACATTCGCCGTCAATCCGTTTCCGCCGGCACCGCCGCCGCCGACTGCGAGGATCCAGGCGCTGACATCGCTCGGCGTCGTGAAGGTGAACTCGCCTGAAGTGGAAGTGTAGACGAAGACGGCATCGCCACCTTCGAGCATCGTGTAGTTAAAGTTGACGGTCTCGTTGGTTACGCAGTAGCCGATGGCATTGGCGCCAAATGCGCTGCGGACGGTCGCGGTAGACGCGATCGCCACAAGGGCAACGAATATGGACACCATGCGTTTCATTGGCTATTTCCCTGCGGCCTCGGCGCGATCGGCCTGTTCCCTCTGTTTCCTCTCGCGGATTATCGCCATGTTGACGATGCGCTGCTTCTCCAGCTCTTCGGAGATGGCGGCGTGGCGTCTTTCAAGTTCCTTTGTCTTTTCGCTCTTGGGGTCTTCAGCTCGGGCGGCTTCGAGCTCACGAAGGATCTTGGCGCCCTGTGCGACAAGATCGGACTGGACCTTCAGTTGCTTGTTGAGCTGTTCGACGTATGCCGGGTCGTCCATGCGGTCGGGGAGATTCTCCCGCGAGCAGCCGCACATGGAGAGGAGAGCGGCAGAAAAAACGAGCGCCGCGCACGACGCGCCGACGCGTCGCGCGGCATGCCGACAGGTAAGCGCCGCAAGCGACGCCGCAAATCCGACCTTGCCGATCATTGGCTCTGTCTCCGTTTCCGTTTTCTTTTCAACAGTGTTTTTACATAATGTTTTCAAGCCTTTTACAGCTTGTCAACACGTCGGCGCATAGACAAATTTTCACTTCGAAACCACTCGAAGCGACTATTCGCCTAAGGCCAATCGTTTGCATTATACCACAAAACCCTTTGCGTGTGTGGAGTTTTTTTGGGAATGTGAGATGGCTGCCGTACTCCACTTCGTCAGTGCGCTGCCGCCGGCGGGGCCGGGCATGAAAAAACCCCGAAGGCAAATGTCTCCGGGGTGTGTGCTGGGATTGCGGGGCAAACGTCCCGCGCGTCAGAAATCTGCGGCGTCGCAGACGAGCGACTCCATGATGTAGTCCTTGCGCTCGGGCGTGTTGGCGCCCATGTAGAACTTGATCGTCTTCTCTACGTCGGTGTCGTCGGAGCAAGTCACGGGCGTAAGGCGCATCTCCTCGCCGATGAAGCCCCTGAAGTCCTCCTTGTCGATCTCGCCGAGCCCCTTGAAGCGCGTGATCTCGCAGCCGCGCCCGCACTTCCTTATCGCCTCCTCGCGCTCCTCGTCGGTGTAGCAGAAGTAGTGCTCCTTCTTGTTCCTCACGCGGAAGAGCGGCGTCTCGAGAATGAACACGCGCCCGTCGAGGATGAGCTGGCGGTAGAAGCGCATGAAGAACGTCGTGAGGAGCATCCTGATGTGGAGTCCGTCGACATCGGCATCGGTCGCAAAAATGATCTTGCCGTAGCGAAGGTGGTCGAGCGTCTCCTCGATGTCGAGCGTCTTGATGAGGTTGAAGAACTCCTCGTTCTTGTAGAGGACGTCCTTGTTGAGCCCGCACGTGTTGAGGCACTTGCCGCGCAGGAAGAAGACCGCCTGGTTCATCGCGTCGCGCGCGCCGCCGAGCGTGCCGCCCGCCGACTGGCCCTCGGTGAGGAAGATCATCGTGTCCTCGCCCTCGGCCTTGCCGGTCTTCTTGTCGACCTTGTCGAGCTTCAGGTGGTTCTTGCAGTCCTTGAGCTGCGGGACGCGCACCGAGACGGCCTGGGACCTCTCGCGCGCCTGCTTCTTTATCGTGTTGAGCTGCGAGCGTATCTTCCCCGTCTCCTCGACCTTGGAGAGAAGCTTCTCGGCCTCGGACGGCGAGCGGTGCAGGGCGGCCTCGATCTCCTTCTTCATCTGCTGGACGAGCTCGGCCTTGATGTCGTTCATCACGAACTTGATCTTCGTCTGCCCCTCGAAGACCGGGTTCATGATCCTGACCGACACCGCGCCGAGAAGGCCGTCGCGTATGTCGTCGCCATCGTACTTCTTCTTCGGATCGTAGTCGTTGAGCGCCTTGGTGAGCGCCTCCTTGAACGCCGTGAGGTGAGTGCCGCCGTCGGTCGTGTACTGGCCGTTGACGAACGTGTGGTATTCCTCGCCGAAGCGGTTGGTGTGCGTGAAGATTATCTCGAGCGACTTCGTCTTCACGTGGAACGGCTGGTAGAGCTTCTCGAACTGCGCCTCGTCCGCGATGAGGTCTCCTGGCCGTTCAGGACGATCGTCAGCCCCGCGTTCACGTAGCAGTACATTTTCATGCGCCTGAGGACGTGCTCCTCGCGCACCTTGAAGCGCTTCAGCACCTTGAGGTCGGGCTTGTAGCGGATGTAGGTCCCCGAATGCTCGTTGGTCTTGAGCTTGCCGCGCTTCTTCGACTTCAGCCGCCCTTCCTCGAAATACGCCTCGGAAAACTCGCCCTCGCGGAAGCTTCTCACTTCGAAGAACTCGGAGAGCGCGTTGACGGCCTTGGTGCCGACGCCGTTCATGCCGGCGGAAAACTGGTAGTTCTCGTTGTCGTACTTGCCGCCAGTGTTCATCTGGCTGACGCAGTCCACGACCTTGCCGAGCGGAATGCCGCGCCCGTAGTCGCGCACGGACACCTCGCCCGTGTCGTAGTTGACGTTCACGTCGATGCGCTTGCCGAAGCCCTGCCCGAACTCGTCGATCGCGTTGTCGATCACCTCCTTCATCAGGATGTAGATGCAGTCGTGGTACATCGCGCCCGTGCCGGGCTCGCCGACGTACATGCCGGGGCGCAACCGTATGTGCGTCACCGGATCGAGAGTCTTTATGCTTGTATCACCGTATTCCTTCGCCATAGGGCGGATATTATACCATACTCAGAGCGGCAGCGAAATCCTCACCGTCGTCCCCTCGCCGATCCTGCTCGATATCGTTATCTTCCCGCCGAGCTCCGCCGTGCGGCGCTCCATGCCGGAGAGCCCGTAGTGCCCCTCCTTGCGCGCCGCCGCCGTGTCGAACCCCGAGCCGTCGTCGGCGACCGTCATCGCAAGCCCCTTGTCGCCGAACACGATCCTGACCTTGACGCCCTTCGCGTGGCCGCGCTCTATCGCGTTGCCGACCGCCTCCTGCAGGATGAGGAGAATCGTCCCCGCGAAGTTGTGCGCGATCTTGCGCTCCTCGCCCTCGCTCGCGATCTCAACGATGCCCTCCCACTGCGGCAGGCGGCGCGCGACGAAGTGGACGAGCTCGATGAGCGACTCGGGGCCGACGCTTTCCTCGTTCATCGCCCAGAGCGTCGAGCGAAGCCCGGACTGCGTGTGCTTCAGCGCGTCGTTGACCTTCTCAAGCTGCGCCCTCGACTCGTCGGCACCCGCCGGCAGGTAGTTCATCGCCGCCTTGAGCCTGAACGTCGCGCCGGCGAGATACTGCTGGAAGCCGTCGTGCAGGTCTGCGGCGAGCCGCAGCCTTTCGCGGCGCGCGGCGTCGGCCTCGATCCTGACGCGCTCGCGCTGGCGCACCGACTCCGCGAGCTCCTGCGTGCGCCGCGCCACCATCCGCCGCAGCGTCAGCGTCCACACGGCGAGGGCCGCCGCGAGGAAGCACACCCACATCAGGATGAAGAGAAGCCGCCCCACCGTCCAGAACGGTGCGCGGCGGATCACCTCGACCGCGTCCGGCGTCGGGGGAATGAGCTCGATGTTCTCTATGCGGCCGAAGATCCCCTCTTCGTAGTTCTCGATGGACGTCCAAGTGAGGACGCCCTTCACGCGCACTGTCGCGCCCTGCACGAGACTCGCGGGAAGGGCGTCTTCGAGCGCCCATGGAATCTCGACCTGGATGTTGTGGTCGCCCTCGCCAACCAGGAGCTGCGTCGTCGTCTGGCGGCGGTTGATGTCCCTCAGAAGCCCCTCGGTCGCGACGACTCCGCCGTAGAGGTCCGTGTTGCCGAACGGCATGAGCCGGGAGAAGAGGTTTGCAATGCCGGTTTCCAAAGGCGGCGGCACGGCCGCGTTCGCGTGACCCTCGATGGTGATCGCCGCGTCGGCGACGCGGCGCTTCGATGTTGGCTCCCGCTCGCCCTCGACCGTCACGAGGTCGCCCGCCTTCACCGCAGGCGAGCCCTTCGCGCCCTGAACGCGCCAGTGCTGGCCCGCCGAGTCGTCGATGAAGAAGAACGGCAAGTCGCCGCGCTCGAACGTAACGACGCCCGTCAGGTTTGTCGTGCCGGCATTTGCGGCAACCGCGACAAGCACGAGAACTGGGAACACTGAATTTTTCATGTGTTGCTTCTCCTAAAATGGCGCAACTTTTCTCCAAGTCGAATCACCCAACTCTTTCTATGAATCTTCCTGTTCTGTTGCCGGTGAACTTTCCGTCGGCGTACGGCACCGCGCCGTTCACGACGACGGCCTTCACCCCGCGCGAGAACATGTGCGGCTTGACGTATGTCGCGGAAGAGGAGAACTCCCCTTCCTTCCAGATCACGATGTCGGCGAACGCGCCCTTCTCGATCACGCCGCGACGCGCGATGCCGAAACGGCGCGCGGGAACGGATGTCATGCGCGCAATCGCCTCTTCGCGCGAAACGCCGAGCGCGCGCAAGCGGCGGTAGAACTCCGGCATCGTGCCGTAGGCGCGCGGGTGCGGATGGTCCGCGCCGAGCGGCCCCCACGGCGCGCGTAGCGACGCGTCGCTCCCGGGGACGATCCACGGGCGAGAGAGAATCTTGTCGAGGTTATCTTCGCTCATCCCGAAGAAGAACGCTCCCGTCTTGCAGCCGTCAAGCTCAAGAACTCGGCAAATCAGTTCACCTGGGGAAAGTACTGGGGGGTCGTTTTTTTGCCACATAGAACACAAGGAGTCACCAAGAGTTTTGGGGTCTGGGTATCCCCCGAGCGCAGCGAAGTCGCCGCAGGCGAGCTCAATGCGGGGTGCGGAGCCCCAGTTTCTTTGTGCACTTTGTGTCCTTTGTGGCTTAAGACATTCCGCAACAGTCTTCCCACTGAATGGCTTTGTTGCCTCGTGCCACGTTCCGCCGATCATGACCGTTGACCAGTCGCGGCCAGACGCGTCGATCTCGGCGACAATCCTGGCGCGCGTCGCGGGGTCGGCGAGCCGCGCCATCTCCGCAGGCGCCGCGCCTTCCTGCGCCCAGTCAGGAAACACGATGTCGAGATCAGTTCCCGCAGCGCAAAAAGGATACCTGTCGCTGCCGAGGAGCAGCCCGTCGCCAATCGCGTTCTCGATCTTCTCCAGCACCGCGTCGATCTTGTGCCAGTTGCGCTTGCCGCTCGTCTTGAGGTGGGAGATTTCCGCGCGTATTCCTGTCGCCCTGACGAGGTCGAGCACCTCGTCAATTGCCTCGATGATGCGGTCGCCTTCAGAGCGCATGTGCGTCGCGTAGTATCCGCCTCGTTCCGCCGCAACTTTCGCAAGCGCGACAACCTCCTCGGGCGTCGAGTATTTCCCCGGCTGGTAGATGAGACCCGTCGTGAGTCCCCAGCCGCCCGCGTCAAGCGACTCGGCGAGAAGGCGCTGCATCTCCTTTAACTCATCGCCCGTCGCCGCGCGTCCGGCATAGCCGACGACGGACGAGCGCAAAGTGTTGTGACCGACGAACTGGATTGTGTTTATCGCGGGCTTTGCCGCTTCTAGGACTTCGCGGTACTCTGCGAGCGAGCGCCAGGTGAGACGAGAGCCGAGCAGCGCGGCCCAGTCGGACGAGAGGCGCGCTTCGCCATAGCGCGGCGCGACGGAGCCGCCGCACTGGCCGTTGATTTCGGTAGTGATGCCTTGGGAGATCTTCGATGGCGCGTCAGGTTCGAGGACGAGGTAGGCGTCGGAGTGCGCATGGGCGTCGATGAAGCCAGGGCTGACGATGCAACCAAAGGCGTCGATGGTGGCAATTTGCTTATCTGTTTTTTGCCACATAGAACACAAAGAGTCACAGAGTGCTTTGGGGTCTGGGGTAACACCACAGCTTCTTTGTGAACTTTGTGTCCTTTGTGGCTTAATAATTTCGACGACCTTGTCGCCGTCGATGACGACATCGCCGTAGAACCCGGGCTTCCCCGAGCCATCAACAATCAAACCATTCTGTATTATCAGTGTCATCTAATATCTCGCGCAGAGACGCTGAGACGCAGAGATTTGTACAAGCGCCAATTTTCTCCGCGCCTCTGCGCCTCCGCGCGACCTATTTTAGGAACTTGAAGCACAGCGGGCGCCAGCACGGAATCGGCTCGCCGACGGCTTTAAGCTCGCACTTCTCACGATCAAACGCATAGACCTGAATCTCATTCGACATCTTGTGCCCGACGACCATGAACTTCTCGCCCGGCATAAGCTCGAAGTCGCGCGGGAACTTGCCTGTCAGCTTCGCGACGTTCTTAAGGGCAAGCGTGCCGTCGTCGTTCACGGAATAGAACGCGATGGAGTCGTGCCCGCGGTTCGACGCCATGAGAATCTTTCCGTCGGCGGTGAGCTTTATCGCCGCAGCCTTCGTATCCGTGACTCCAAGTGTGCAGTCCTCGGGCAGCATTGACCACTTGCCGATTCGGGAAAAAGAGTGTAAAGTGTAGCGTGTAGAGTGTAAAGTTTTGGATGATTTAAGCTCTTCTACTTTGTAGCTCGTCACCGTGGAAGACAGCTCATTCACGACAAAGAGGAACTTGCCGTCGTTCGAGAATAGCGCGTGACGCGGCCCGTCGCCTGGGTCGGCCTTGATAGTCAGGACTGGCTTTTCAAGTCCGCCATCCTTCTTGTACTCGTAGAAGTTGATGCGATCGCAGCCGAGGTCGCACACGCCCATTAGTTCCCTATTGGGCGTGTAAAATGTCTGATGGGCGTATGCCTTTTTCTGGCGGTCGGCGCGCGGCCCCACCTCGTCGTCGGGCAGTACCGCGCTCTTCACCGTTCCCGGATTCCCCATAGCCCCGTAAGTCCCGCTCAGATATGCCGCGAATGACACAAAGCTTTCGTCAGGTGAAAGCGCGATGTGGCACGGTGTCTCGCAGGGAAGCTCCGCAAGGCGCGTCATCTTGCCAATTCGGTGTCCTTCAAGGTCGAACTTGACAAGCGTGCCATGCGACTTTTCGTCGCGCTCCTCGCCGACGGCGGAGTAGAACGCCTTGCCGTCCCTGGATATCTGGAAGTATGTCGTTCCCTCGCAGCCATTGACAGACTGTACGATTTTGGCGGCACCCGTTTCGGTGTCGCACTCAAGAACCTTGAGCGCGTCCTTTTCCGACGAGCCCGTGTTGCATCCGACAATGCAGTATACTGTTGTAGCAATCATGGCGTTCATTTCCCGCAGATTTCCTTGTGAACTTTGTGGCTAAACTTCATTGGCTTTCTCTTGCTATATTGCCTTTGGTTTTTTGCCACATAGAACACAAAGAATCACAGAGTGTTTTGGGGTCTGGGGTAACACCCCAGATTCTTTGTGAACTTTGTGTCCTTTGTGGCTAAAATCCATAAGCCCTACCAGATTAATTTTTGAACGAATGTATCGGCGCGGGGATGCGACCCTTGCGCGCGATCATGTTGCCGCACGAGAACTTCGACACCCTCATCACCGGCGCGTGGCCGAGAAGCCCGCCGAACTCCACCGTGTCGCCGACCTTCTTCCCTGCTACAGGGATCACGCGGACTGCGGTGGTCTTCTGGTTCACCATCCCGATTGCGGCCTCGTCCGCAATTATGCCAGAAATCGTCGCAGCGGAAGTCGCGCCCGGTATCGCGATCATGTCGAGGCCGACGGAGCAGACGCACGTCATCGCCTCGAGCTTCTCGATCGTGAGGGCCCCTGCGTTCACCGCGTCGATCATCCCCTGGTCCTCGGAGACGGGAATGAACGCGCCCGAAAGCCCGCCGACGTAGGAGCTCGCCATAACGCCGCCCTTCTTCACCTGGTCGTTGAGTAGCGCGAGCGCGGCAGTCGTTCCCGGCGCGCCCGGCTCGTCGAGGCCGATCTCCCTCAGGATGTCTGCGACCGAGTCGCCGATGGCCGGCGTCGGCGCGAGCGAGAGGTCGATTATGCCGAACGGCACGCCGAGCCTCTTCGACGCCTCCTGGGCGACGAGCTGGCCGACGCGCGTGATCTTGAACGCCGTCTTCTTTATCGTCTCGCAAAGCGTCTCGAAGTCCGCGCCGCGACATGTGTGCCGCAGCACGTGGTTGACGACGCCGGGGCCTGAGACGCCGACGTTGACGACTGCGTCCGCCTCGCTGACGCCGTGGAACGCGCCCGCCATGAACGGGTTGTCGTCCGGCGCGTTGCATAGGACCACGAGCTTTGCGCACCCGATTGAGTCGCGGTCCTTGGTGCGGGCGGCCGTCTCCTTCACAATCTCGCCCATGAGCCGCACGGCGTCCATGTCGATGCCGGTCTTCGTCGAGCCGACGTTTACCGACGAGCAGACGCGCTCGGTCGCGGCCATCGCCTCGGGGATCGAGCGTATGAGAAGCTCGTCGGCGGGGGTCATGCCCTTCGAGACGACGGCCGAGTAGCCGCCGATGAAGTTGATGCCGAGCTTCTTCGCCGCTCGGTCGAGCGTCTTCGCGATCTTCACGAAGTCGGACGGCTTCTTGCAGCAGGACGAGCCGACGATTGCGGCGGGCGTGATCGAGACGCGCTTGTTGACGACCGGCACGCCGAACTCGCGGCCGATGTCGTCGCCCGTCTTCACGAGGTCCTTCGCGAGGCGCGTGAGCTTTGCGTAGATCCTGTCGCACGTATTCCTGACGGACGAGTCCGCGCAGTCGAGTAGGGAGACACCCATGGTGATCGTCCGGACGTCGAGGTTCTCCTCGAGAATCATCCTGTTCGTCTCAAGAACTTCAGAGATATTTATCATCTTAATTCCGTATTTCTGGTTTCAAGTCCTCTTGGTTAAAGTGTTTTGGGGTCTGGGGTAACACCCCAGCTTCTTTGTGAACTTTGTGTCCTTTGTGGCTAAAATCCATAACTCTTATGTTTAAGCGATTCCCTTCTCACACCCTGTGCATCTTCTCGAATATCTCGCTCTTCTGGCAGTGGATCCTCATGCCCATGCCGTTGCCGAGGCTTGCGAGCTCCGCGCAGAGCCTGTCGAACGTCTTCCCGTACTTCGCCGCATCGACGATCATCATCATGTTGAAGTAGCCGCCGGTGACGGTCTGGCTGATGTCGAGGATGTTTATGCGCTCCTTTGCGAGGTAGGTGCATGTCTTTGCGAGGATGCCGACGGCATCCTTGCCGACGACGGTAACGATGATCTTTTTCATGGGATGGTATTATACCACAAACGGGCCGCAGGCTAAAGCGCGGATATGTACGGCTGGCCGCAGAGCGAGCATATCGCGCCAGCGTGGACGGCCGCGCCGCAGCTCGGGCACTTGCGCTCGAGAAGCTCGCCGCACATCGCGCAGTACTTCCCGCCGACCGGATCGGCCGCCTCGCGGTCGGGGAGGAAAAGCCGCATCTCCTCGACGAAATACTCCTTGTTCGCCGGGCAATGGGGATTAGGGCAGAAGCCGCTGTTCAGAAGTCCGCCGGCCAGGCGGCCAAGTGGCTGGACGCCCGACGGCGGAGATGCGGAATCGCCCGTCGGCGAGAGCGGCAGATTGAACTTCCTCGCCAGCTTGTCGATCGCCTCGTCGCTCAACTTTGTCCCGTCGCCTTGCTCGAACATCGAAAGCGCCGACTGCTTGCAGCCGACTTCCGCTGCAAGCTGCCCCTGGGTCAGCCCCGCTTCGCGGCGGGACGACTTGACGCGTCTACAGAACTCTGGATCGAGGTTTTTCAAGGCACCGATATTATGGACTTTATTTTATCAACTATCAAGGGGGGTAATATCAACATTATCAACACAAATATAAACAATGTTCGCAAAGGTGTTGATATTGTTGATTAAATATCAATCCGCAACTTAATAATTGCGCTTCACTATTTCACTCGGCAGCAGGTAGTCTTCGCCGTTCTTGTGGGAAATGCCCATCTTTTGAAGCTCTTCGATGACCGGGCCTGAAACTATGTTGCCGTTGTCGGCAAAAAGCTTTTCGAGATTTGCGCGCTTCTTGGCAAGCAACCCTTCGGGCTCGTTTGCGGCGAGCACGCCCTCAAGCACCTGCGCGCGGCGAAGACGCCCTTCGGCCTCGGCCTTGTCGCGCGCCTCGCGCACGACTTCGATCACGTGGTCGCGCGTTTCGCCGGTGAACCGGTCGGGGACATCAATGTCGCGGTCGAGAAGCGCCACCTTGTTCGAAAGCCCGTTGTCGACGTTGGTCGCAAGCACGTCGCCCACCTTCTCGAGCGCGGCCCTCTGCTCGGACATCTGCTTCTTCGCGGCCTCCATCCTGTCGGTAAGCTCGAGGATGCCCTTCTTCAGCTCGACGATGTTCCTTCTCAGCTCGACATTTTCGGCGCGCAGCGCGGAAATCGTCTCGGCCTGCTCGGCCTTGTCGGCGGCAAGTGCCTCGACGACGGCTTTCTGCACGTCGAGGCTGTCGGCTGCGGGCTCCTCTTCCTCGGCTGGCGCGGCGGGATGTTCCGCCTGCGCAGTTCCAGGTGTCTCGTCGCTAAGGAATTCTTCGAAGTTCATTTGACGTTCTGTCCTTTTAGTTCACAGCCGGGGTAGACGAACAGCCGGCAGTCTATCGGCCCGTTGAAAAACGGAACCCTTGTCTTGTAGTACAGGTTGACGAGACGCGCGAGGTCGGGGTTTCCGGTGATGAGGCCACCGGTGTAGCCGCCGCACTTCTCGTTCATGAAAGTCCCTATGCGCTCGTAGACGGGCGCAAGCTCCTCGAACGTGCCGAGGCGGATGCCGTACTCCGGGTTGAAGAACACGGCGCCGCGTGGGGACGCGTCAGATTCGGGGACGGGAGTCTCGGCGAAGTCGCATGCCTTGAACGTGATGCACTGCGAGACGCCTGCGGCTATCGCGTTGGAGTGGGCGTTGTCTACCGCCTCGGGGGATATGTCGGTCGCGATTATAGGCGGCAGGCCGTCCTTCCTCTCCTCGGCGATCGCGTCCATGACGAGCTCCTTCCATATTTGCTCGGGGCTTGCGCCGACGTGCTGGCGCGGCGCGACTCTGGGGGCGCTTTCGCCCGGGATTATGCTGCCGTACCCCTTTATCGACTGGAACGCGAAGTGACCCTTGAGCGAACCGGGGGCCCTGTTCATCGCGATCATGGCGGCTTCAATCGCGGGGGTCCCCGAGCCGCACATCGGCGATATGAAAGGCGTTTTGCCGTCCCACTTGAGGGCCATTATGCACGCGGCGGCGAGAGTTTCCTGCATGGGCGCAGAACCGGGTATCTTCCTGTAGCCGCGCTTCGAAAGCGGCTCGCCGGAAGTGTCGAGGTAGATTATAGCCTCGTTGCGCTCCCAGTACACGAACACTGCGGCCCCCCTGTTCTCGCCGCCCGAGTCGGGGCGGCGCTGGCACTTCTCGCGCATGCGGTCGACTATGGCGTCCTTCGTGTAGAGCGAGGGAATGCGGGTGTCGCGTATCGTGTAGTTGTGCACGATAGACGACACTGAGAAGTAGCCGTCCGCCTCTATGAGATTCTCCCAGTCAATCGACCTCGCGGCCTCGTAGAGGTCCTTTATGTTGAAGCACGTCGTCCTGAGAAGCGGCACGAGCACGCGGTGCGCCGTGCGAAGCCGGAGGTTCAGCTTCATCACGTCCCGCATCGACCCGCGCACGACGACTGTGTTCTCGGTGACTTCGATGGGGCGGTACCCCATGTCGATCAGCTCTATTTCAGTCCATCGCGAAAGCTCCTTGGCGCAGGAGACTATTATCGGATAGTTGCTGTCCGTCCACAGCTTCATGGTCCACCTTCCGCTATTAAGCTACATCAGCTGATCCTGAGAGGCATGAGGACGTACAGGAACGGTATGCTGCACCTTATCACGGCGGGGCTGTGGCCGTTGTTAATCCCTATCGTCACTTCGTCGTCGTCGATCGCCTTAAGAGGGTCCATCACGTAGGTGGGGTTGAACATTATCTCTATCTTCTCGCCGGCGTACTTGATCGGCACTTCGTCCTTGGCCTCGCCGATGTCGGAGGCGGCCGATGTGACTGTGAGGCAGTTCGTGTCGAATATAAGCTTCGTCGAATGCGCCTCGTCGATTGTCATGACGCTCGCACGGTCTAGGGCGTTGAGGAGGAGCTGGCGGTCTATCGCTATCTGCTCGGCGCATTCCTTGGGTATCACCTGGCAGTAGTTGGGATAGGTGTCGTCCATCAGCTTCGAGTATATCTGCATCTTCTCGAACGCGAAGCATATCTGGCTCTTCTTGACCATGATTGAGACTTCGCCCTCGGACGAGAGCGAGCGCTGCAGCTCGGCTACCGCCTTGGAGGGAAGCACAATGTCTTTCTCTGCCGACTTCGGAAACTCCAGCTCGTTTTCGACGAGCGCAAGGCGGCGACCGTCGGTCGCTACCATCGTGAGCTTCTCGTCCTTGAAACTCATCAATACGCCCTTGAGAGTGCGGCGGGTGTCGTCCTGCGAGGCTGCGTAGGCGGTCTTCCTCAGCATCTCCCTTATCGTAGCCTGCGGGATGGAGTAGACGTACGCGTCGCCGTCCTCGGGTATCGACGGAAACTCCGACCCGGGCATTCCCTGAAGCCTGAACCTGGCGCTGCCCGCCTTTATCGTCGCCCTCTCCTGGGAGTCGCACTCGACTACTATCTCGCCCTCGGCCGCCTTGGCGATGGAAGTGAAGAGAAGCTTCACGGGAAGAGTCGTGGTTCCCTCTTCCTCGACTTCGCACTCCACTTCGGCCTTAATCGAGATGTCGAGGTCGGTCGTAGTGAGCTTGATCAAACCGCCCCTGCCTTCTATCATCACGTTCTGCAGAATGGGAAGGGACCCCTTTCCGGCGACAATGTTCTGCACGCTCTTGAGACCTTCCATGAACTTTGACCTGAGGACCTTGAATTTCATTTTTGTTTCCTTTCCTTTCCGGGAGCCTTTTTTCCCCGCAACGGAGATTTTACCATATTGGTGTTGTTTTTAAAATAGCTCATTTATCACTTATTAGGTTGGTTGACAATGTAGACAATCGCGTAAGGGCCTTGCAAAACAGGTGTTTAGAGGCTCTCTCGATGTTGACATTCCGTCTGATTTCAAGTTCACTTCCATTTACATCTCCCGTTTCTGTTGACATCCAACCAAGTTGTATACAGAGTTTCTACCCCTTTTCAACCAACCATGTCCTTCATCGAGCAACCGAGGTCGGACAGTATTTCATCGAGCGATTCTCTGAGTTCCGGCTCGACGTCGAGCCTCTTTGAGATGTTCTTCACTCCGTGTATGATGGTGGCGTGGCTCTTCTCGAACTTCTTCGCTATCTCGGGTAGGCTCCGCGTGGTGAACTTCCTTGAAATGTACATAGCGAGCTGCCGGGGAGTCACTATCGACTGCGTGCGCTCGGGGGAGAGTATCTGCGATATTGTGACGGCGTACTTCTTGCAGACGCAGTTCTGCACCTCGTCCACTGTGAGTTTCTTCCTGCTCTTCTCCTTCTCGATGAAGTCCTTTAGTATGTACGAGAGGACTTCGTCGGTCAAGGCCATCTTCGAGTCACGGTTGGCGAATATGTTCACCTTTGCGAGCGCGCCTTCCATCGCGCGCACGTGGCTCTTGATGTTCGAGGCGATGAACTTGAGAGTAGAGTCGAGGACTTCGGGAACCATTCCCTCGGACTTCTTCTTCAGAATTGCGAGACGCGTTTCGTAGCCGGGCGACTCTATTTCTTGGAGCATGCCGCCCTCGAAGCGTGAGATGAGCCGTTCCTCTATTCCCGGAAGGTCCTTAGGCGCGACGTCGGAAGTTATGACTATCTGCTTGTCGGCGTTTGTAAGCGCATTGAACGTGTTGAAGAACTCCTCCTGGAAGTTCTGCATGTTCTTGGCGATGAACTGGATGTCGTCTATCAAGAGGACATCGATCTTCCTGTACCGCTCGCGGAAGGTCTGCAGGCTGTTCTGCGTCATGGCGTTGACGTACTCGTTGAGGAAAGCCTCTGCGGTGAGATAGCACACCGATGCCATCGGGTCCTTGCGCTTGACTTCGTTGCCTATTGCCTGCATGATGTGCGTCTTGCCGAGCCCTGTGCCACCGTGTATGAAAAGCGGGTTAAGCGCCTTCTGGCCTGGGTTCTTCGCGACGCCTTTCGCTGCTGCGAGCACATAGCTGTTCGATGGGCCCTCGACGAACTCGTCAAAGGTGTAGTACTCCTTCAGCGGCATCGTCGATATGAAGGTCTGTATGCGGCCGGTCTTCGTCTTTTCGACGACGGTGTTGGGCTTGGGGACTATTATTGCGGGCTTGGCGTTTTCGTCGAACGAGAACTCGATCTTCACGTCGTTCTCGGCGCCGGCGAGGAGAAAGCTCCTCTTCAGGTCTTCCGCATACTCGCGCTTGAGTATGTCGGCCGACATCTTGTTGAGGGCGAGTATCCTGAACGTGTCCCCTTCGCGCACGACGGACTGGATCATGGAGAAGTTTCTCTCGGCCCTGCTGCGTTTGAGATCGCCTTGCATCATGGTGATGCAGATCTCTCTCGCGCGGTCCCACAGTCCCTTTGAGACCATGTCTATAGTTTCGTTGCTCATCTTAAACCTGGTTGTTGCAAATTGATACGGAAACTATATCAAAAACTTCGCATGGCCGTCATTCGAAAAAAATCTTCTTATGTCTACCACTTGTCAACAACTTATGTTGATAACTTTTAGGCGAGTTAAATGTTCTGCATGGCGTGTCAGTGCTTGCCGCGCTTGATGATGACGGCGAGGACTGCGATGTCGGCAGGATTTACGCCTGAAATTCGTGCTGCCTGGGCAAGCGTCTCTGGCCGCCACTTCTTCAGCTTTTCCCGGCTTTCATATCTAATTGCCTTGCACCTGTCATAGTCTATCCACTTCGGAATCTCAATATATTCATCGATCTTTGCTCTTTCCGCCGCCTTTTTCTCCTGTTCTATATATGGAGCATAATGTCTCATAATATCTAATTCGACATTGATTGATTCTTCGGTGAACCAGCGGGAGGTCGGCGATTTGGCATCCTGCGCCTTCGTGTCAACGGCATTGGCGAGATACTCTTTTACCTTTGCAGTGGATTCCAAGTAGTCGGGCGGTTGTATTCCAACTATTTTTGCCGCATCGAGCAGCCTGAACCTCGCATTGTCCTGACGCAGGATCAACCGGCGTTCTGCCCTGCTTGTAAACATCCTGTATGGCTCGTCCGTGCCCTTCGTTACAAGATCGTCTATCAGGACGCCAATGTAGGCGTCTTGCCGACTTAGGACAAGTGGCGGGCTGCCCTTTACCCTCAGAGCGGCATTTATGCCTGCCATGATTCCTTGCGCCGCAGCCTCTTCATATCCCGTAGTGCCGTTTATTTGCCCTGCAAAAAACAATCCGTTAATTCTCTTGGACTCAAGCGAGTGCTTCAGTTCTCGTGAATCTATGCCATCGTACTCGATTGCATACGCATAGGCGAGGAATTCCGCCTTTTTAAGTCCAGGAACGGACCTGACCATCTTTTCCTGTATGTCTCGCGGCAAGCTGCACGAAAGACCATTGGGATAAATAACTTCCCCCTTGGAATCTTCCGGTTCAAGCATAACATGATGTTGCCTTGCGTCTGCAAATCTGACTATCTTATCCTCGATTGACGGGCAGTAACGAACGCCTGTACCCTCGATTGCGCCCCCATATAGTGCAGACAGGTTTAGATTTTCCCTTATGATGCGATGTGTCTCTTCTGTAGTGTGCGTCAACCAGCATGGAAGCTCACATAGCGAACGTTCCACGTGGAACAATTTGGAGTCGGATGGTAAATGTTCCACGTGGAACAATGGCCGTGGATGCTCGCCATCCTGACGTTGGCATGCGGAAAAGTCGCAACTTGATGCCTTAAGGCGTGGCGGAGTGCCAGTCTTTAGCCGAATAAGAGAGAATCCAAGGATTGACAGACATTCCGAGAGCGAATTTACTGCCGGACGGCCATCACCGCCGGATTCCTGGCATTCCTTTCCAATCCATATCCTGCCGCGCAAGGTAGTACCAGTTGTCAATATGACTGCCTGCGCGGTGATCGAACCGTTGCGTTCGGTGACTATGCCGGTAAGTTTGGAATGGCTGCCATCAGTGAGAAGACCGGTGACGGCATCTTCAAGTATCTCTAAGTTTGGCTGCTCGGCAATAGTGAGCTGCATCCTCAGGGCGTATTCGGACTTAGCGCATTGGGCCCTCGTTGCTTGCACGGCTGGGCCACGGCTTGAATTGAGAGTCTTGGTTTGAAGGGCGGTGGCATCGGCGTTCTTGCCCATCTCGCCGCCGAGGGCATCAAGCTCGTATACGAGATGGCTCTTGGCAAGTCCTCCAATCGAGGGGTTGCAGGGCATCTTTGCGATGCTGCTTTTCTGGGTTGTTACAAGTAGCGTCCGTATCCCCATTCGCGCCGATGCGAGGGCCGCCTCGGCGCCAGCATGGCCACCGCCAACGACTATAATATCGGTATTGTACACACCATTCATGGCGGGGTACATTATACCAATTATCAACTATATTGTGAACAGTTTTTTTGATTTAATTACGCGACACTTAAAAAGTTGATAAATGACTATTTTTGCTAAATACTTGAATAAAAGAGGAAATAAAATATTTTTATCTAAAAAGTCAAGAGAAATATATAAACAGTTATCAAAAACTTATTAACACCCTTGCAAGAAAATATCCCCAGGTATTTTCTAAGCTGTTCTCGCGGTTTGAACGCAATTATGCTATCATTTCCCATGTCGGTTCCTCTTGGTTGGTTTTTGGCGCGTGGTATTATGCCACACCAGACAAGTGGAACCGACTTTCCGCTTATTTCACTTCCGAAAACGCTTCTCGCCCAATAAAATCAGGCTCAAGCCTCGCTTCATGGGTCAAAAACTGGGGATATTCCACACCCTTGCAGTATTGTTTTATTTTTGATAAAATACACACACCCAGATGAAGGTGCTTTTCCTTTTTATTGATGGCGTGGGCTTGCGCGACGCTGCGACGGACAATCCGGTCAATCCGGAAGTGTGCCCGGTGCTGTGCCGTCTAATAGCGCTGCACTCGCGCCCGATCGACGCCTGCCTTGGCGTCGAAGGCGTTCCGCAGAGTGCGACCGGCCAGGGGACAATGTTCACCGGCGTCAACTGCGCGCAGGCGATGGGGAAGCACTGCGAGGGCTTTCCGGGGCCGGGGCTCCGCAAGATAGTCGAGTGCGGCAACATATTCCTAGAGCTGAAGAGGCGCGGCAGGAAGGTGTGCTTCTCCGACGCCTACCTCGTGGACTCCGCCGACGAGCTCGCTGCGCGGCGGTTCAAGTCGGTCACGACCGTAATGGCGCTCACGACCCCCGAGACGATAAGGACCGCCGACGACCTGGCGTCGGGCTGCGCGGTGATGCAGGACCTGACGCGCGAGACGATACAGGACCGCTGGCCCGACATCCCGGTCATACCGCCGCAGCGCGCGGCGGAGCACCTCTTCGCCATCGCGAGGGAAAACGACTTCACGCTCTTCGAGTTCTTCCAGACCGACGTGTCGGGGCACTCGATGGACTACGCGCGCGCATGCGCCGTGCTGCGCACGTACGACCGCTTCCTCGCGTCGCTCGTCCGCTTCGTCGACGCCGCGGGCATAACTCTCGTCATGACGTCCGACCACGGGAACATCGAGAACGTCTCGGAGCGCGGGCACACCGTGAACCCCGTCCCGTTCATCGCGTTCGGCCCCAAGGAGAAGTTCCTGCGCGAGCGCGTCTCTTCGCTCGTGGACGTGACGCCGGCGATACTTTCCGCTTTCGACACATAGACACCCACCACAAAAACAACAAAAGGAGAAATACCATGGCATGCTCATGTGAAAAGGCAAAGTGCAAGTGCGGACCGGAGTTCCAGGCCCCGATCATGGCGCTCGCGGAGATCGAAAGCGGACTCGGCGCGAAGAACGACGTCGTCGCCGTCGCGTGGGAGCGCGAGGACGGCAAGGTCTACCGCTACGACCTCGAGATACCGAAGCGCCTCAGCCCCGAGGCCGTAAAGTTCGTCTCGCACGTCGTGGACCGCATCGCCAAGTTCATCGTGTGGGCCGCCGGCGGCTGGAAGCTCTACCTCGCGGGACCCGACGCGGTCGTCCGGCCCGTCGCTAAGGCGTACACCAAGAAGGGCGCGAGGAAGTTTGACTACGAGTTCTTCTCAGACCTCTACGGCCGTCCAGTCGAGGCGGTCGTCCTGCCGCTCGGGAAGATGCCCGAGCAGAAGGAGACGCTTACCAAGGTGAAGACCGTCGCCGACGGCTGCCGCATCGGCTTCGACCTCGGCGCGAGCGACTTCAAGATCTCGGCGCTCAACAAGGGCAAGGTCGTGTTCTCCAAGGAGTTCCCGTGGGACCCGAGGAACAACGCCGACCCCGAGTACCACTACTCGAAGCTCACCGAGGGCCTCAAGGCCGCTGCGGCGACTTTGCCGCGCGTCGACGCGATAGGCGGCTCCACCGCCGGCACGCTCGTCGGCAAGAAGATGGGCGTCGCTTCGCTCTTCCGCGCCATCAAGGAGAAGAACCCGTCCAAGTACCCGGTCGCGCAGGACATGTTCTTCCGCGTAGAGAAGGACTGGGGCGTTCCGTTCGAGATCTACAACGACGGCGACGTCTCGGCGCTCGCGGGGATGATCACGATGGGCAAGAAGGGCATCCTCGGCGTCGCGATGGGCTCGTCCGAGGCGGTCGGCTTCATCGACAAGTCGGGCGCGCTCACGGGCCGCATCACCGAGCTCGCGTTCGCCCCCGTGGACTTCAACCCCAAGGCGCCGGCGGACGAGTGGTCGGGCGACGCGGGCGTCGGCTCGATGGCGTTCTCGCAGCAGGCCGTCAACTGGCTCGCCGAAAAGTACGGCTTCAAGTTCCCCAAGGCGATGAAGCTCCCCGAGAGGCTCAAGGTCGTGCAGGCCGCGATGGAGAAGGGCGACTCGAAGGCACTCAAGGTCTACGTGCAGATCGGCCGCTTCCTCGCGCACGCGATTCCGTGGTACAAGGAGTTCTACGACTACTCCAGCATGATGCTCCTCGGCCGCGTCACGAGCGGACTCGGCGGCGACGTCATCCTCGAGACAGCCCGCGCGATGCTGAAGGACATCTACCCGGCGACGGCCGAGGAGATCGAGCTCATCGTCCCCGACGAGCACTTCCGCCGCCTCGGCCAGTCCGTCGCGGCCGCGCAGATCCCCGTAATCAAGAAGCGCTGAAAGGTCCTCCAAGATGACTGACGAACAGAAGAAGGTCCTCGAGGCGTCCGGCATCACGGACGCGACCGATGTGAGCCGCTACGGCAGCGGCCACATCAACGAGACGTACAAGGTCGAGACGGCCTCGGGCGTGCGCTACATCCTGCAGCGCGTCAACACCGCCATATTCGACGCAGCGCTGCTCAAGACGAACGTCGTCCGCGTGACGGAGTTCCTGAAGTCCAAGGGCGTGAAGTCGCTCGAGGTCGTCGGCTACGACAACCCGTGGCGAATCTACAGGTTCCTCGAGGGCTACACGTCGCGCGACGTCGTCTCGGAGCCGAGGCAGGCGTACGACGTCGGCCGCGCGTTCGCGAAGTTCCAGAACGACCTTGCCGACATCCCGCCGCCGCGCCTCGAGGACATCATCCTGAAGTTCCACGACACGCCGAACCGCCTGAAGCAGCTCGACGACGCTGCGGCGAAGGATGTTAAGGGCAGGCTCGCTTCGGTCGCCGCCGAGATGGCGTTCGTCGACTCGTGGCGCAAGAACGCGAGCCGCATCGTCGACCTCATGGCGGCGGGCGAGATACCCGAGCGCGTGACGCACAACGACACGAAGATTAACAACGTGATGATCGACGCGAACGGCGAGTCCGTCGTGATCGACCTCGACACGACGATGCCCGGCTCCGCGCTCTTCGACTTCGGCGACATGGTGAGGACCTCGACCGCCGCCGCCGCCGAGGACGAGGCGGACCTCTCCAAGGTGTTCGCCAAGCGCGAGTACTTCGAGGCGCTCGCGAAGGGCTACCTCGAAGGTGCGAAGTTCCTCAACGCCGCCGAGCGCGCGAACCTCGTGTTCTCCGGCAAGCTCGCGACGTTCGAGGTGGGGATTCGCTTCCTCGCCGACTACCTCGCGGGCGACGTGTACTTCCACACGGCCTACGCCGACCACAACCTCGTCCGCGCGCGCAACCAGTTCCAGATGGTGCGCTCGCTCGAAGAGCAGACGGCGGACTTCGAGGCGATAGTGGGGAACCTCGCTTGAAGTTCGAAATACTGCCGTCGTTTCTCGCCGCCGACCTCGGCCGCCTCGCAGACGAGCTGCGGCGCGCCGAGGCGTCGGGCGCGGACGCGATACACATCGACATAATGGATCCGCACTTCGTGCCGAACATGAGCTTCGGCCCGTCGGTCGTGGACTTCTGCAGGAAGACGTGTCCCGCGTTCTACCGCAACGTGCACCTCATGATGTCGCGCCCCGACCTGTACATCGGGAAGTTCGCCGCCGCAGGCGCGCAGACGATCCAGGTGCACGTCGAGGCCGACTGCGACCTCCACGTAGAGCTGAAGCGCATCAAGTCGCTTGGCGTGAAGCCGGCGATCGTGCTGAACCCCGAGACGGACGTCGAGATCCTTCGGCCCTACCTCGGCGAGATCGACGAGGCGCTTGTCATGACGGTGCATCCCGGCTACGGCGGGCAGTCGTTCATCGCGGAGTGCCTTCCCAAGGTCGCGTGGCTCAGGGAGAAATGCCCCGGTCTAGACATCATGATAGACGGCGGCGGAAACGCCGAGACGATTCCGCTCGCGGCGAAGGCGGGCGCAAACCAGTTCGTCGCCGGCTCCTATCTCTTCGGCAAAAGCGACATGCGCGCAGCCGTGGAAGATCTAAGGAAGAGGCTTGCCTCAGAGCCGTTCTGAGGAATCATAGATATGAGTAGAAAAATCCTGTTGGGCGTCACCGGCTCGATCGCCGCCTACAAGGCGGCGGAGCTCGTGAGGCTGTTCGTGAAGAACGGCGACGACGTGCGCGTCGTGATGACTCCGGCGGCGTGCGAGTTCGTCTCGCCGCTCACCTTCCAGACGCTGTCGCGCAACCCCGTCTACGTCGAGGAGTTCAAGCGTCCCGCCGAGTGGCGCCCCGGGCACATCTCGCTCGCCGACTGCGACCTCGCCGTTGTCGCGCCAGCAACGGCGAACACGATCGCGAAGATGCGCTACGGACTCGCCGACAACTTGCTAACCTCGACTCTCCTTGCGACGCGCGCGCCCGTCGCCGTCGCGCCGGCGATGAACGACGGCATGTGGGAGAACGCGGCGACGAAGGAAAACATCGCCGAGCTGGAGAGGCGCGGCGTAAGGATCCTCGCGCCGGGGTACGGCGAGCTCGCCTGCGGGACGAGCGGCCTCGGGCGCATGGCCGAGCCGGAAGAGATACTGGAGGCGCTGAAATGAGCAGATTCGACCTTGTCGTCGTCACCGCTTCGAACGAGGCGCAGGCGCGCGGCTACCGCGCGATGCTCGCGCCGCTCGTCGGCTCTCTCGCGGAAAAGATTCTCGTCGTCCCAGATCCGGGCGGCAGGCGCGTCGGCTCCCTCGGCAGCACGGTAGAGGTGCTTCGGAAGATCGGCGGCGTCGGCGGGAGGCGCGTTTTGGTTTGCCACTCTGGCGGCGACTCGAAGAGGCTTCCCGCCTATGCCGCGATAGGCAAGGCGTTCGTGCCAGTGCCGTGCGGCGGGAAGACGGTTTCGCTTTTCGAGCGCATAGTCGCCAACATGGAACATCTTCGCCTTCCCGCCGAGGGCATGCTCGTCGTCTGCGGCGACGTCGCGCCGGAGTTCGACTTTGGCTCTTGCGACTTCTCGAAGGGCGGCGTCACGGGAGTCGCGTACTACGACTCGCCCGAAGAGGGCTCTCGTCACGGCGTCTATGTACCGGAGAAGGGGGAACGGATATCGGGGAACGGGGAACGGGTGCGCGCGTTTCTCCAGAAGCCGTCGCTATCCGAGGCCAAGGCGGCGGGCGCGCTTTGTCGCGGCAAGGTCGCCGTCGACACCGGCATCCTCTGGATCGATACCGCGACGGCGAAGAAGATAGTAGCCGCAGGCTGGAAGGTCGGCGACATCTACGACGAATTCGCCAAAGAGCTTCTCGGCGGCTTCGCGCCGTTCCACGTGAATATAGTTCCGCGGTGCTCGTTCTTCCACATCGGCTCCACGCGTGAACTTCTCGCGCGGCTCGGGAAGGGGCGCGAGTGGGTCGAGGGTTGCGCGATTCCCCGCGAGGAGATGAAGCTTGGCGGGAGAAACGTCGTCACGTTCGTGCCGAGGGAGTTTGGCCCTGTGGAGCTTGCCGAGGGCGAATGCCTTACGTGCTTGCCCGTCGGCGGGAAGTGGCTACCGATCCGCTACCGCGTGGAGGACGATTTCAAGACAGACGGAAAGTGGGAGAAACTTGGACTTGGGGAAGTCATGAAGAAGATCGACCACAGGAAACTTCTTGCGCTTCGCAAGGCGGAGGACTGCATCTCGGTGGAGCTTCCGCTTCGCATCGACTTCGCGGGTGGCTGGAGCGACACTCCGCCGATCTGCTACAGGATGGGCGGCGCGGTCTTCAACGCGGCGGTCACGCTGAACGGCGTGAAGCCCGTCAAGGTTCGCGTCAGGCGCATCGCCGAGAGGGAAGTGCGGGTGGAGAGCATGGACCTCGGGAAGTCCGGCGTCCTGAAGTCGCTTTCCGAAATCCGCGCGGCGAAGGACCCGCACGACTGGTGCGCGCTCGTCAAGAGCGCGCTCACGGTGACGAAGTTCGACTTCTCGCGCGGCGGGCTCGACATCAGGATTTCGGCCGACGTCCCGAAGGGCAGCGGCATGGGCACGAGTTCTATTCTCGGCGCGGCTCTCGTCACGGCGCTCGAGCGCGTCGCGGGTCGCAAGCCGGAATGGAAGCGCATTTCAGCGCTCACTCTCGCGCTTGAAAAGGAGATGGCGACGGGCGGCGGCTGGCAGGACCAGATAGGCGGCCTCGTCCCCGGCGCAAAGCTGGTCTTCACGAAGCCGGGAAAGGGCCAGAGTCCGGGACTTAGGCGCGTCTCGCCAAAGTCCGAGGCGGCGTTCTCCAAATTCCTCGGGGAGCGCGCGCTACTCTACTTCACTGGGAGAAAGCGCATGGCGCGGAACATCCTGCGCGGGGTGATCGGCTTCTTCGAGGAGAATCCCGACGACATCGCGCGCTCCATCGTACGTCGCCTGAAGAGCGATGCGGAGCGCGCGTTCAAGGCCGTCGAGTCGTGCGACTGGGATTCGTTCTGCTCGGCCGTCAACGACTACTGGCTTTCCAAGAAGGCGCTCGACCCGGGGAGCACCAATCCGCTCGTCGAGCTGATCATTGCGCGGATGGCGCCGTGGATATCCGCCGTGAGCCTGTGCGGCGCGGGCGGCGGCGGCTTCATGTTCGTCGTGGCGCGCTCGAAGGAGGCGAAGGCGAAGATAAGGTCGGTCCTTGAGAAGCATCCGCCTGTCAGGACGGGGCGCTTCTTCGACTTCGAGATCGCCACATGAAGACGATTGTAGTCATACCGACATACGACGAGAGGGACAACGTCGGGCCGATGGCCGAGGCGGTGCTGAGGAACGACGTGGAGCTTCTCTTTGTGGACGACAATTCGCCAGACGGGACTGGAGATGCGATCGACGCGCTTTCCTCTAAGGAGCCGCGCATCCACGTTCTGCACCGGGAGAGGAAGGAAGGCCTTGGCCGCGCATACGTCGCTGGGTTTTCTATGGCGCTTGAACTTGGCGCTGACTTTGTCGTGCAGATGGACTGCGACTTCAGTCACGATCCCGCCGATGTCCCCCGTCTTGTTGAGGCCATTTCGACGCCAATGCCATCAGGGCAATCAGGCAATCAGCAGCAGTTCCCAGATCTCGTCATTGGCTCTCGGTACGTTCCTGGCGGCTCGACGCCGGGCTGGCCATTTAGGCGTCGTCTCATTTCCCGCGCGGGCGGCATCTTCATCCGCACCGTCACTGGAATGCCGGTGAGGGATCCCACTGGCGGCTTCAAGTGTTGGAGGAAGGCGGCACTGGAGAAGATAGACTTTGCCTCTGTTGCCTCTGCCGGGTATTCCTTCCAGCTGGAGATGAACCACAGGACGTGGAAGGCGGGGCTTTCCATAAAGGAGATTCCTATTGCGTTCACCGACCGTGTTGCCGGCTACTCCAAGATCACCGCCGGCATCGCCAAAGAGTCTCTCAAAATCGCCTGGCGCCTACGAAGGTTTTTCTAGGCATCTCACACAGAGGCACAAAGACACAAAGCTTGGAGATTTTATGAAGACAAAGCCGCTTTTCATCGTGATGTCCGCACCGTCCGGCTGCGGCAAGTCCACACTCATAGACATGCTCCTCCAGGAGTACCACGACATCGTCTACTCCATCTCCTGCACGACGCGCCCCCCGCGCGGCGATGAGGAAGACGGCCTCGACTACCACTTCAAGACAAAGAAACGCTTCGAAGAACTGATACGCGAAAACGCCTTCATAGAGTACGCCAAGGTCCACGACAACTACTACGGAACCCTCAAGGCCCCCATCGAGGAAGTCCTCGCCGAAGGCAACTCCATGATTCTCGACATCGACGTCCAGGGCGCGGCGAAGGTGCGCGACTACGTGCGCGCGCTCCCCAACAACGACCCTCTCAAGATCGGCTATGTCGACATCTTCCTTCTGCCGCCAGACTTGGATGAGCTTCGCCGCCGACTCGTCGGCCGCGGCACCGACGCGCCAGACGTCATAGAGCGACGCCTCGCAAACGCCGAGGGCGAGATCGCCCGCGCAGGCGAATACATGTTCAAGGTCATCAACGACGACCTCGGCCATGCCTACAAGCGTCTCTGCGATCTCATCGACGCCCTCTCTGGCCGCATGTGATCTTGGACCATTTGCGGCTAAGATCTCTTGCTATGTTGCCTTTGGCTTTTTTGCCACATAGAACACAAAGAAGCACAGAGTGTTTTGGGGTCTGGGGTTTAAACCCCAGTTTCTTTGTGAACTTTGTGTCCTTTGTGGCTAAAATACTTATGCCATAGCCCAAGGCGGGTAGGGCGTGCGGAGATCCATCGGATCTCCCGAGACTGGATGCCGGAACTTCGCCGCAAGCGCGTGAAGACAATGCCCCGCCATCCCCTCTACAGCAAACGCACCGTAAAGCCTGTCGTTCACAATGTGTATCCCCGCAAGCGCGAGCTGCGCGCGAATCTGGTGAGTGACGCCGGTGAAGATCGTCACCTCCAGTAGCGTCTGCTCCTCCGTCTCCGTCGATATGAACTCCACCGGCCTGAAATTCGTCACCGCATGAAGCGGCTTCAGCCCCGCGCACTGCGCACGCGTCAGCCGGTTGCGGCGAATGTCGATCATCCTGCAGAAGGGCAGCGTTGGATCGTGGACCAAGTCGTTCTCGAGTGTTCCCCCCGCCGCGACAGTCCCCTCCACGAGCGCAAGGTACGTCTTCTCCACCGTCTGCCCCGAGAACTGCGCACGCATGCCCTCGAACGCCTCCGCCGTCCTCGCCACGAGGACGAGTCCCGACGTGTCGGCGTCTATGCGGTGCACCGCGCCCGCCAGAAGCGGCCTGTCCCCAAGCGGTATGCACTCGGGATGGCGCGCGACGACGCCGTTCATCAGCGTCCCGAGCTCGGTGCGCCTCAGCGGCTGCACCGGCATGCCGCCCGGCTTGTCGTATGCGAGAAGGGCGCCGTCCGCGAACACCTCGCGCAGCCTGACTGACGGATCGGGCGCGACTACGTTGTCGCCCGCCTCGGCAAGCTCGCGCACCTCGACCGACTCGCCGCCGCGCAACTTCCGCCCCTTCGCCGCGCGACGCCCGTCGACGAGGACCGCGCCCGACTCCACCGCCTCGCGCACGAACGCGCGCGTGCTCGTCGGGAAGCGCAAAAGAAGGGCGGCGTCCAAACGTACGCCGCCCTCTTTTATCTCTATGCTCTTGTCTCTAATCACTAATCTCTAACTCCTAACCACCATCCTAACCTCCGCGTCTCTGCGTCTCTGCGCGATAATATTAGAGACGCTGTTATCTCGCGCTGAGGCGCTGAGGCGCAGAGAGAGATTTCAAACTGGGGGCGACCCCCAGACCCCTGACTCCTACTCATACCTATCCATCACGCTTGGTGCGACAGGGGCCATCCCCTCCCACGACTTGTTGGACGCCCACGGAAGGTCGGTGTCCTCGGCGGTATCGGCGATGCACCCGGACAGAAGCCCGAGCGCCGCCGCCGCCGCGAATCCGTAAAGGAGCTTCACGACCGTCCCCGCTTCGTCAGTCGGCGAAGATGACGTCACCGGGCTTGATGTCGTCCTGCTTCCACGGGCCGAGGATGTCGCAGATGATGTAGTTCTTCTCGCTGACTTCCTGGCGCAGGCGGATGCGGCCGATGAACTCGCCGGCCTCGCCGTGGTAGCCGGGACGCTTCACGCCGAGCTCGAGGTTCGGAATCGGATGGTCGAGGTTGTCGCCCTTGAGCTCCTTCATCGCCTTGGCGTCGAACTCGACGACGGCGAACATGTTCTCGTTGTCGGCTTCGACGATCTTGCCCTTCTCGCCGGCCGGGATGGAAGTGATGTTGTCGGCGCCGCCGGTGGTGCGGTTGCGGTCCTCAAGTATCTTCTGGATGAGCTTCTTGAGCTGCTCGACGAGCTTCTGGCTCTTCTGCAGCTCCTCCTTCGCGGCGGCCGTCTCGTCCTGGGCCGTCACGACCTCGTCCTTGAGCGAGGTGATCTCGGCGTTCAGCTCGTCGATCTGCGCCTTGATCTTGACGATCTGGTTCTCAAGGTCGGCCTTGATCTCCTCGAGCTTGGCGATTTTTTCGCTCTTCTCGACTATCGTCACCTTGTCCTGGCGCGCGAGGGGCTTGATCTTGTTCAGCTCCTCAACCTGCTCGTCGATGATCTTGTGGAGCTTGACGAGCTCGGCGCGAGTCGTGTCGAGCTTGGAGCGCATCTTCGTCGCCCCGTCGAGAAGGATCTCGAGAAGCTCGCGCTCCGTGCCCGGGCCCTTCGTCTCGGGGACGTTGCCGTCCATGACGATCTTGCCCTCGGCGTCGAGCACGTAGACGTTGCGAAGCTGCTGCTTCGTCGCGTGGTTGTCCCAGTCGAACGTCTCGAGGTTACCCTGCTCAAGGTAGAAGTTGTAGTCCTCGAGGACGTTCTCCGTCTCCGGGATGTCTACGATCTTCGCCTCGATGGGCGAGATGTCCTTCTTCGTCTCGGTCGTCGCGTCCTTGTTCGGCTCGGCCTTTTCGACCGTCTTCGCGATCTTTATGACGTATTCTTCCTGAATGCGGTTGCGGTCCGTCAGGAGCGTGCGCTTCTTGTTCAACTCAATCTCAAACCACAGGGCCGTAGCCGAGAGTATGAGAAACAGATACACCAGAACATGCAGTGCTTTGTTCATTTTTGTATATTCCTATATGTGACTGTGAAGAATGATACACCATTTCTGTCCTAAACGCAACCGTTTTTTGGTAGAATATGCGTCATGAATTTTCAAGTCATAAAGGCGGATGCGCGTACGCGAGCGAGGCTGGGGCGGCTTTTTACCGCCCACGGCAGCGTCGAAACGCCCGTTTTTATGGACGTTGGCACGCTTGGCACGGTCAAGGCGCTGGAGCCGCGCGATCTCAGGGAACTGGGCGCGCAGGTGATCCTCGGCAACACCTACCACCTCATGTTGCGCCCCGGCGCGGACGTCGTCGCGGCGGCCGGCGGGCTTCACCGCTTCATGGGATGGGACGGGCCGATCCTCACCGACTCGGGCGGATTCCAGGTCTTTTCGCTCGCTCGGATGCGCAAGATCACCGAGGACGGATGCCGCTTCAACTCGCACATCGACGGCCACGAGTTCTTCCTCGGCCCGAAGGAGTCGATGGAGATGCAGCGCGTCATCGGCTCGGACATCGCGATGGTCTTCGACGAGTGCCTGCCCTACCCGTGCGAGCGCGGCAGGGCCGAGAAGTCCGTCGAGCAGACGCTCCGCTGGGCGCGCGCCTCGAAGGACTGCCCGCACGCCGACGGCCAGATGGTCTTCGGCATCGTGCAGGGCGGCGTCTACGACGACCTTCGCCGCCACTGCGCCGAGGAGCTCGTCAGGATCGGCTTCGACGGCTACGCGATCGGGGGCGTGTCGGTGGGCGAGCCCGAGGAGTTCATGTACAAGGCGGTGGACGCGTCGGTCCCATATCTCCCCGAGGACAGGCCGCGCTACGTGATGGGGCTCGGCGTGATGCACCAGATGGCCGAGTGCGTCGCGCGCGGCATCGACATGTTCGACTGCGTCATCCCGACGCGCATCGCCCGCCACGGCACTGCGATCACGCGCCGCGGCAACGTCGCCGTAAAGGCGGCGAAGTGGGCGTTCGACCAGGGGCCCGTCGAGGAGGGGTGCGAGTGCTACTGCTGCCGCAACTTCACGCGGAGCTACGTCCGCCACCTTCTCGCATGCGGCGAGATACTCGGCCTCAGGCTTCTCACCATCCACAACGTCTGGGCGCTCAACCGCTTCATGAAGGAGATGCGCGACGCGATCGCGGACGGAACATTTCACGATTGGAAAGAACAAGTAAGGAAGGACACAAAGGAAAATGAATAACTGCATTATGCTCTGCGACGCCGCGCCTGCGGCTCCAGCCCCTGCGGCTCCCGCCGCCGCCCCCGCCCAGCAGTCTGGCATCGGGGGGATGATGGTTCCCATGCTGCTGATCCTCGCGATCTTCTACTTCATGATGGTCCGCCCGCAGCAGCGCAAGGACAAGGAGCGCCGCCAGATGATAGAGGAGCTTCGCGCGGGCGCGAAGATCGTCTTCGCCGGCGGCATCATCGGCACCATCGTGGAGGCGACCGAGAAGACGTTCAGGGTCGAGACCTCGAACGGCACCGAGATGGAGATACTGCGCAGCTGCGTCCAGGGGGTCGTCACGCCCGAGGGAGCCGCAGCCGCCAAGTAGGCCGGGTCCGCGATGGCTTTCGCTCGGGGCAGATTCGGCATCGAGTACAATCCGGCCCCTGCGGACGACGAGTCGTCCGGCACGGGGTGGATTGTCGTCGCCGTCGCGATTGCGGCGGCAGTGTTCGCCGTCGTCGCCGTCGGCCGCCGCAGGGTCGCGGCGCATGACGACCT
>CADCAK010000028.1 GCA_902799385.1 uncultured bacterium
ATGGAGGTCATCTTCGACGAGATTATGCTTCGCGAGTACGTCGACAAGGCGGTTGGCGTCACGCCCGACCGTCCGCTCTACCTCGACCGCTTCCTCTGCCACGCGATGGAGTGCGAGGCCGACGCGCTTTCTGACGGCAAGGACATCTTCATCCCGGCGATCATGCAGCACATCGAGCTCGCGGGCATCCACTCCGGCGACTCTGCCTGCGTGCTGCCGCCCGTCACGATTCCCGAGGACGCGAAGGCGACGATTCTTGACTATACGCGCAGAATTGCAGCGGAGCTCAAGGTCGTCGGCCTCATGAACATGCAGTTCGCGATCGAGGACGGCAAGGTGTACGTCATCGAGGCGAACCCGCGCGCCAGCCGCACGGTCCCGCTTGTCTCCAAGGTCGGCGGCGTCCAGATGGCTGGCATCGCGACCCACCTCATGCTCGGCGACACCGTGAAGTCGCTCGGCCTCGACAAGAGGCACGTCGTTCCGTATTTCGGCGTCAAGGAAGCTGTGCTGCCGTTCGAGAAGTTCCCGGAAGTCGACCCTGTGCTCGGGCCGGAGATGCGCTCTACCGGCGAAGTGCTTGGTCTTGCGGACTGCTTCGGCCTTGCCTACTTCAAGTCGCAGGAAGCGGCGGGTCTGACGCTCCCGACGACACCCGGCAAGATGCTCGTCTCGCTTTCCGAGAAGCACGCCGACGCGGTCTCCGCAGTGAGGCGTTTCGAGCAGTTGGGCTTCGAGGTCATTGCGACCGAGGGCACGGCGAAGTGGCTTGTCGAGCACGGCGTAAAGGCCGAGGTCATCGCCAAGATCGGCGAAGGCCGTCCTGACGTCCTCGACGCGATCAAGAACCGCGAGGTCAAGCTCATCATCAACACGCCTTCGGGCCGTCGCGACGCCCGCGCGGACGACTGCCGAATCCGCCAGGCCGCGATCAAGTACAGGATTCCCTACCTCACTACGCTTGCCGCCGCACAGGCCGCAGTCGAGGGCATCGCCGCCGCGATGGGCGGCAAGGGCGAAGTCCGTTCGCTGCAGGAATATCATTCGAAGATTGGGTAGTGCCGAGTCAGGGATCGCTGCCCCAAAGAGGAACTAAGGAACGAAAAAATGATCGACATCAAGAAGCTGAGGGATGAATTCGACGCGACTGCGGCCGAGCTTGGCCGCCGAGGGGTCGAAATCGAGAAACTTGAGAAGGCTAGGGACCTCGACGCGAAGCGCCGTGCGCTCATTGCCGAGACCGAGACACTCAAGGCGAAGCGCAACGCCGCCTCGAAGGAGATCGGCAAGATCGCGAAGGAGGGCGGCGACATCGCCGCCGCGAAGGACGAGATGCGCAAGGTCGGCGACCGCATAGCCGAGATCGACCGCGAGCTCGCGCAAGTCGACGTCGATCTCCGCGAGACGCTTCTGATGATCCCGAACATCCCCGCGGCCGAGATTCCGACCGGCCCCGACAGCTCGACGAACAAGGTCGTCAGGACTGTCGGCGAGTGGAAGGACCCCGACTTCAAGATTCCGACGCACATCGAAATCGGCGAGAAGCTCGGCATCTTCGATTTCCCGCGCGGCGTCAAGCTCACTGGCACGGGCTTCCCCGTGATACTCGGCCAGGGCGCGAAGCTTCAGCGTGCGCTCATCCAGTACATGCTAGACCTCCACTGCCAGAAGCAGGGATACACCGAGATGCTGCCGCCTTTCGTCGTGAACAGCGACTCGATGACCGGCACTGGACAGCTCCCGAAGTTTGCGGAAGATCTTTACCACTGCCAGATCGACGACTTCTGGCTCATCCCGACGGCCGAGGTGCCTGTCACCAACTACTACCGCGACGACATCTTCGATGGTGTGAACCTCCCGAAGATCACTCCCGAGACGCCTGTCAAGCTCACGGCCTACACGCCGTGCTTCCGCCGCGAGGCGGGGTCTGCCGGCAAGATGACGCGCGGCATGCTGCGCGTCCACCAGTTCGACAAGGTCGAGATGGTGAACTTCGTCCATCCGTCCGTCTCGTTCCAGCAGCTTGAGACGCTCGTGAAGGAAGCGGAGGAAGTCCTTACGGGGCTTGGCCTTGCGTTCCGCGTCATCATGCTTTCCTCGGGCGACATGGGCTTCTCGGCTGCGAAGTGCTACGACCTCGAGCTTTGGGCCCCTGGCGAGCAGCAGTGGCTTGAAGTCAGCTCGTGCTCGTGCTTCACCGACTATCAGGCGCGCCGCCTCAACTGCCGCTTCAAGGATTCCGACGGCAAGACGAAGCTCGTCCACACGCTGAACGGCTCTGGCGTCGCTCTGCCGCGCCTCGTCGTCGCGCTCCTCGAGCAGCACCTGAACGCCGACGGCTCGGTGACGATTCCCGAGGCGCTTCGCCCCTACATGGGCGGCAAGGAGCGGCTCGAACCGGTAAAGTAAGAAAGGACCACCCCGTATGACGATTCCCTTCCGTGGTATTTGCGTTGCGAGCGCCGCGCTCGCGTTTTTCTCGCCTTGCACGGCGGCCGAAGAAGAGCAAGCCGCCCCGAAAGCCGCTGTTTCGGAAACCGTTGTTCCGGAATCAGGCGACTCGGGGCTTAGCTTTAACGCTGGCGCAGACCTGCGCATTCGCCAGGAGATAATGGACCATGTCCCAGGGAATCCGAATGGCGGTTTCCGCGCGTTCCGCTTCCGCGAGTCGGGCTACCGCAACCACATGCGCTTCCGCCCGCGTGTCTGGGCCGAGCTTAAGGGCGATGCGGGCTCGGCCGGGCTCTGGACGCTCTACGGCCGCATTGCAGACGAGTTCCGCTGGAACAGCCGCCCCTCGAACCGCACGACCGAGTGGCCGGGCGAAATCGTCCTCGACAATCTCTACATCGAGGGAAAGGGCATGTTTGACGGCTTTCTCGACTTGAAGGTCGGCCGTCAGGATCTGTGCGGACTATGCGGGCTTAGGCGCATCCTTGTAGATGGGACGCCGGGCGACGGGTCGCGCACACTCTACACCGACATGGCGTCTGTCAGCTTCCACGTGACCGAGACATCGACGCTCGACGTCTTCGGGCTCTACAACTTTGATTCGGCAAGCGACTTCAGGATTGGCGACGACCGTCATCGCCTATCTTCGCTCTCCTCGCGTTTCCCCGACGGCTCCGGCAATCAGGACGCCTGGGGCGCGGGCGTAGTGTGGGGACAGACCCCGACGGAATGGCTTGAATATCAGGTTTTCGCAATCACCAAGCGCCTGCGCGAGACGCAGAGGCCACAGACAAGTCGGCGCACCGACCTCTTTGGTGTGCGCGTACAGCCGCGCATCACCGAGACGGTCAAGGCTGATTTCGACTTGATGTACCAGAGGCGCGGCGAGTGGAGCGGCTTCGCTGGGATCAACTGGAAGAGCTCGCGTGAGGGGTGGAAGCCTACTTGCGGCGCCGACTACCGCTACATGAGCGGCAAGTGGGACCCGATGTGGGGCCGCGACGCGATTGAGTCGGAAATGTACCTCTACGGTACGCACGACGGCGTCGGCTGGTGGTCGAACCAGCACTACCTAAAGCTCTGGGGCGGCGTTGAGTTTGCGCCGCGCCACAAGCTCGTGATTTCCACCGGGCCGGTGTTTGCGGCCGATCGCGACGGGGTCGGCGGCGGCAACGGGCGCTTCAAGGGGCTCTTTTCGCGCGCCCACTACGCATTTCCCCTCTGGACGCCCGATAGGGACAAGGGCGAGCGGTTCGAGGTCTTCGGACATGTCATAGCCGAGCTGTTCAACCCCGGTGACTACTACGATACCGACAAGCCGGGCTACTTCATCCGTTGGCAGATCGATTTTGCGTTTTGACAGTGCGTTTACGCGGCAATTAGGAGAAAACCAATGAAGAAAGCACTCATCACCGGCATCACTGGGCAGGACGGCAGCTATCTCACGGAGTTGCTGCTCGAAAAGGGCTATGAAGTCCACGGCATAATCCGCCGCGCTTCTACGTTCAACACGGAGAGGATAGACCACCTCTACCAGGACCCGCACATAAACGGCGTTAAGCTCTTCCTTCACTACGGCGACCTCGCAGACAGCGCGAACCTCGTGAAGCTCGTCTACGAGATTCTGCCCGACGAGATCTACAACCTTGCGGCGCAAAGCCACGTGCGCGTGTCGTTCGACTCGCCGGAATTCACCGGCGACGTCGATGCGCTTGGCGCGATGCGACTTCTCGAGGCGATCCACCTGACGGGCCGCGACAAGGCGACGAAGTTCTACCAGGCGTCGACTTCCGAGCTCTTCGGCCTCGTGCAGGAGGTTCCGCAGAAGGAAACTACGCCGTTCTATCCGCGCTCGCCCTATGCCGTCGCCAAGCTCTACGCGTATTGGGCCGTCCGCAACTACCGCGAGGCGTACGGCATCTTCGCCTCGAACGGAATCCTCTTCAACCACGAGTCGCCTCGCCGCGGCGAGACGTTCGTGACGCGCAAGATCACGCGCGCCGTCGGGCGCATCAAGATGGGGCTCCAGGACAAGCTCTACATGGGCAACATCAATTCGCTCCGCGACTGGGGTTTCGCGGGCGACTACGTCGAGGGCATGTGGCGCATCATGCAGCACGAGCGGCCCGACGAGTTTGTCCTCGCGACGGGCGAGATGCATACGGTCAAGGAGTTCCTCCAGAAGGCGTTCGGCCTCGTCGGGCTCGACTGGGAGAAGTACGTCGAGTGCGACAAGAGGTATCTCCGCCCGACCGAGGTTGATCAGCTTCTTGGAGATGCGTCGAAGGCGAAGCGCGAGCTTGGCTGGGAGCCGAAGGTCAAGTTCCACGACCTCGTGAAGATGATGGTCGAGTCCGATCTCGAGCTCGCCCGCAAGGAAAGGGCGCTCAAGGATGCTTAAGACCGACAAGATATACGTCGCGGGGCATCGCGGCATGGTTGGTTCGGCGTGTGTCCGCGCGCTGAAGGCGGCGGGCTTCGAAAACATCGTCACGCGCACGCACTCCGAGCTCGATCTTCTCGACCCGGCTGCGGTCCGCGCGTTCTACGAGGCGGAGAAGCCCGACGTCGCCATAATCGCGGCGGCTCGCGTCGGCGGCATCGGCGCGAACAGCGCGGCGAATTCGCAGTTCCTCTACGAGAACGAGCTAATTGCGCTCAACACGGTCTGGTCTGCCGCCGAGACTGGCGTTAAGAGGCTTCTTTTCCTCGGTTCTACGTGCATCTACCCGCGCATGGCGCCGCAGCCGATCCCAGAGTCGGCGCTTCTCACGTCCGAGCTTGAGAAGACGAATGAGGGATATGCGCTTGCGAAGATATCGGGCCTCAAGCTCTGCGAGTTCCTGAGGCGCGAGAGGGGGCTCGTCTACCATTCGCTCATGCCGACTAACCTCTACGGCCCGGGAGACAACTACGACATCGTGCATGGACATGTGCTCCCGACGATGATCCGCAAGTTCGAGACGGCGCGCGTAAACAACGAGCAGAAGGTGACGCTCTGGGGTTCCGGCTCGCCGTTGCGCGAATTCCTGCATGTTGACGATCTCGCGTCGGCGTGTCTCTTTCTGCTTGGGATGGAGAACCCTCCGGATCTCGTCAACGTCGGTTCCGGCCGTGAGGTGACGATACGCCAGCTTGCGGAGATGGTGCGGGAGGCGACGGGCTCGACGGCGTTCATAGAGTGGGACCGCGCCAAGCCGGACGGCACGCCTCGCAAGCTCTGCGACACGCGGCTCATCCGCAAGCTCGGCTGGGCGCCGAAGATCGACCTTGCCTCCGGCCTTCGCCGCACAGTCGACGAATACCGCGCCGAGGTCGCATCCGGCCGCGTCCGCGTCTGATGCATCGCGCAAGTCGAGAGCTTCGCTCCTGGCGGGAGCTCGGCGGGATTGCCGTAGCCTGCTTTGCCCTTGCCATTCTCTCGGGCTGCGCGACTTCCGGCCTCTGTCCGTCATTTCGCAGGCTCTCCCTTGCCGATGGCGGCACTCCCCTTGCCGACATCGTGATAGCGCCCGATGCCGACGAAAACCTCCGCTTCGCCGCCGACGAACTCAAGCTTCACCTCGACCAGATTACGGGCGGTAGCTTCGCGGTCGTCACCCAGCCCGTAGAAGGGCGCAAGTCGCTTAGAATAGCCTATGACGCGGCGCTCGGCAGTCAGGAACTTGCCATTGCGTTCTCCGATGCTGGCGTTGTCCTCGAAAGCGGCGGCTTTCCGGAATACGCAGTATGGGACTTCCTTCGCGACTACTGCGGTGTCGCCTGGCTCGACCCGACCGACGCCGGCACCATCGTTCCCCGCAATCCCGATCTCGCCGTCAGGCGGAAAGACCGCAGGGACAAGCCGTTCGCGAAAGGGCGCAATCCCGGCAACATGTCGGGCGGGCGCACGTTCCGAGGCCCGTTCTCCCCGGAACTCTGGAAGGCGGGCTCGCCCGGATGGACAAACTACCTCCACGTCGCCTATCCCTCCGCCTTCGCAGACGGGCGTTCTTTCGCTGAAGCCAAGAGCGAAATCGACCGCCGCAAGAACCTCTTTCTCCGGCGCATGAAGGCGGGCGGCGAGATGTTCTGGGCGTGTCATTCGTTTTACGGATGGTACGACCGCTTCTGGGACAAGGACCATCCCGATTTCGAGCGGTTCAGGCCGGAGCTTTTCGCCAAGGGGTACGAAGATATGGCGAGGCCGCCGCAGCTTTGCTACTCGAATCCCAAAGTGATTGAGCAGGCGGTGGCGGATGCCCGCGCCTACTTTGACAATGGCGACAGGCGGGGCTTTCGGTGGGGCAGGGACGTCTGCTGCTTGGAACCAATGGACAACACCTCTTTCTGCAAATGCGAGAAGTGCCAAGGCCAGGTCCGCAGCGACCTCAAGGACGTAAGTTCGCGCCATTCCGACTACTGGTTCAGGTTCGTGAATTCCGTGGCGAGGGAGATAGCGAAGTCTCATCCCGGCAGGAAGATATCCACGCTCGCCTACTTTTCCCACTGCGGCGCTCCGTCGTTTAGGCTTGAGCCTAACGTAATCGTCCATTTCTGCTTTACGCGCAACCGCATGCCGTACACCGAGAGGTGCGGATTCGAAATGGAGCTCCTTCGCAACTGGCGCGCCGAGTATCCGGACAGGCCGTTTGGCCTATGGCTCTACAACACATGGCCAAAGGAGTGCGCGGACAACTACACGCATGTCAACTGCTTTCCGGGGTTCTTTGCGCATGCCCTCGGGAGGGAATACGCGTTTCTCGACGAACTGGACATATCCGAGCAGATCTACAACTGCGGCTTCGTGGACGACTACGAGAACTACCTTTCGCTTCGGTGGATGTGGAATCCGCAGGAGCCGCTCAAGGGGCTCAGGGATGGGTATTTCGCGTCATACGGTAAGGCGGCGGCTCCGCTACTGAAGTTCTACCGCATTGTGGAAGGGCGCTACTGCAACCCGCGCAGCTATCCGCCGGAGGTCCTTGTGAAGAACGACTACCAGAACGCCCACATTGCCTGGGACATATTGGGCACGGCGGACGTCATGTGCGACCTTGGGAAGCTGATGGACGAGGCGGAACGCCTTGCGGATACGCCGCAGGCAAAGGCCCGCGTAGCCAACTGGCACGCCGGCATCTTCGACTACATGTCCGCAGGGCTAGACAGCCGCAAGCTTGAATATCCTGCCGAGGCCCTTGCGGGCGAGGACGCGCAGTGCGTCAAGTGACTCTTCGGTGAAGGGCTTGTGCTCCGCCGTTCCCTGTAGCTCAACATAGCGCCCGTCGTTCGTCATCACGACGTTGAGATCGACCTCTGCCGTCGAGTCGTGCGCATAGTCGAGGTCCAGCGTCGGCACACCGTCGCATACGCCTACGGACACTGCCGCGACGCGGTGGACTATCGGGTTCTCGGCGAGCGTCCCTGCGGCGAGGAGCTTCCGGACGGCGTCCTCTAGCGCGACCATGCCGCCGGTGATTGACGCGCAGCGGGTGCCGCCGTCGGCCTGCAGGACGTCGCAGTCGATCGTGATCTGCCGCTCGCCAAGTTTCGACAAGTCTACTGCGGCGCGGAGCGAACGCCCGATGAGGCGCTGTATCTCCGTAGAGCGCGCGTCCATCTTCAACTTCTTGATGTCGCGATCCTTGCGTCCGCCGCCGGTGGAGGACGGAAGCATGGAATACTCGGCCGTCACCCACCCGCGCCCCGTGTCCTTGAGGAAGGGCGGGACCTTCTCTTCGACGCTTGCGGTGCATAGCACCCACGTGTCGCCCCATTTGACGAGCACGCTGCCAGCAGCGTGCTTCGTGAAGTTTCTCACGAACTCGATTTTCCTAAGCTGGTCGCTTTTCCGTTTCATGCCCGTTCCTTTATTCCGTAATTATACCATATTTCCGGCGGCGATTGCTCTTGTTGGCGGCGAAGTGGCTATGTGTTGGAGAAGAACTGGAATGAGGCGTAGGCGTCCTGGCCGTGCTCTGTCAGATCGAGGCCCTTGAGTTCCGTCTTGGCGCTGACGCGGAGTATGCCGAGTTTCTTCAGGGTGAAGAAGATCACAAGGCCCGTGCCGAGCGCCCAGGCTGCAGTCGCGCCCGCGCCGACGAGCTGCACGCCGAGGAACTTGAAGCCGCCGCCATAGAAAAGCCCGACCATCTCGTTGCCGTAGCCAGCCGCGGCAGGTGCCGCGAAGAGCCCGACCGCGAGCGTGCCCCAGACGCCGTTCACGCAGTGGACCGAGACGGCGCCAACGGGATCGTCGATGTGGATTTTGTCGAGCGCGAAGACGGAAATCACCACGAGTACGCCTGCCACCAGTCCAATGGCAATCGCCGCGTTTGCGGTCACGACATCGCAAGGCGCGGTAATGGCGACGAGACCTGCGAGCGATCCGTTCAAGGCCATCGTAAGGTCGGGCTTGCCCATGATCGCCCATGCGGTGACGAGCGCGGCGATCGTGCCGGCGCAGGCGGCGAGGTTGGTGGTCATCGCGACGCGGCCGATCGAGCCGATGCCGGCGGTGTAGCTGCCGGGGTTGAAGCCGAACCAGCCGATCCACAGGAGGAATACGCCGAGCGTGCCGAGGACAAGGCTGTGCCCCGGTATTGGGTTTGCCTTGCCGTCGTTCCGGTACTTTCCGATGCGCGGACCGAGCGCAAGTGCGCCGGCAAGCGCGATCCAGCCGCCGACGGAGTGGACGACCGTCGAGCCCGCGAAGTCGTGGAAGCCGAGGGCCTCGATCCAGCCCTTCGACGCCTCGCCCGCGAGCGAGCCCCACATCCAGTGGCCGCTTATAGGATAGACTATGGCCGACACTAGCACCGAGTATATGAGATAGCTCTTGAATTCGATGCGCTCCGCAACCGCTCCTGAAACGATGGTAGCGGCGGTAGCGGCGAACATGGTCTGGAAGAAGAGGAACGTCCAGTCCCAAGCGCCTTCGCTGGTCGCGAGCGACGGCATGCCAAGGGCTCCCCAGCCGAGCCAGCCGCCCAGTTTCGTCGCGCCGAACATAAGCGCAGCGCCGAGAATGTAGAATCCGAGCGAGCCCGCCGCGAAGTCCATAAGGTTCTTCATCATGATGTTCGCGGCGTTTTTGGCGCGGGTAAAGCCGGTCTCGACGAGCGCGAAGCCAGCCTGCATCGTAAAGACGAGGATGCCGGCGATGAGGGTCCAGACTATGTTCAGGTTGGTTTGAACCGCTGCGGTGGTTATTGCTGGTTCCATGTTTTCGTTCTTTCTTTTTGATAGGATTTACATGATTGACAGGATTATCCTACAATCTTGTAAATCCTGTTAATCCTGTCTAAAACTATTGTCATCCTATTGCCGATGGGCCGCGCTCGCCGGTCCTGATTCTCACGCACTCGTCCATCGGAAGGACGAATATCTTTCCGTCGCCGATGTCGCCAGTGCGCGCGCCTTCGATGATCGCATCTATCGTCTTGTCGATGAAGTGGTCGTTCACCGCTATTGCAAGGCGCATTTTCTTGTGGAGCGTGACTTCCTCTACGGCGCCTCTGTACAAGTGGAGGTAGCCGCCTTGCTTTCCGCAGCCAAGTGCGTTTGTGACGGACATCTTGTATATCTCGCGAGCGAACAGCGCCTGCTTGACGGCATTCAGCCTCTCTGGCTGGATGTAGGCTATTATCAGTTTCATCTTTCCTTTCTTGCACCACGACCATTGTGGCAACGCAATACACACTGCACAATTCGTGCCAAGATGGGAAGAGTACTGGGAAACCGCCGTGTTTTTACAGTTCGTGTAAAACGCAGTTAAGGGACGTTACAAGCCTACGCCCGTGTCTACGCTTTTTCCGAGTGTTTTTTTTTTTTCACTGCTCGGACAACGTCATCGCCGCAGGTCGCAGCAAAGGCGGTATATGGCGGCGACATCGTCCTCGGCGAGAGGCTTGAACGCGCCTAGAGTGTTGCCGCAAAGGTTCATCGTCTTGAGAAGAAGCGGTATGTCCTCCTCTTTTGCGCCAAGCTCCGCGAAGGTAAGCGGCATGCCGAGCGACTTGAGCCATGCGCGGAACGCCGCTATACCGTCCAGCGCGGCCTCCTTGTCGCTCTCGCCGACACCTACGCCGAAGACATTGCGCGCAAAGCGGGCGAACCTCGCGTCGTCAGCATCATGCACGAATGTCATCCAGGCCGGCATGACTACGGCGAGCCCCGCGCCGTGGGCGCAGTCGTAGAGCGCAGAAAGTTCGTGCTCGATTCCGTGACTCGCCCAGTCCTGCACGCGTCCCGCGCCGCAGATGTCGTTGTGCGCGAGAGTCCCCGCCCACATTATGCTCGCCCGTGCCTGGTAGTCGGATGGATTCGCCATCACCTTCGCGCCATCCTCGACTACGGTGCGCATGACCGCCTCGCACAGATTGTCCGTAAGCGCGACGTCCTTGGTTGGGGAGAAGTAGCGTTCGCAAAGGTGCGCGAACATGTCCGTGATTCCGCATGCCGTCTGATAGGCCGGAAGGCTCATCGTCAGCTCGGGGTTCATCACCGCGAACTTGGGTCGCAGTATGTCGCCGCCCGCGCCGCGCTTGAGGTTCTCCGGCTCAAGGTTGACGACGCTGTTGGTCGAGGCCTCGCTACCAGCCGCCGCAATCGTCAGCACCACGCCGACAGGCAGCGCTGCCGGAATCACGGGACGCACCTTCACCTCGCGCCCGACGTAGTATTTGCGCCACTCTCCGCCGTTCGCCGCACCGATTGCGATGCCCTTGGCGGAATCGATCACACTGCCGCCGCCAACGGCAAGCATAAAATCCACTCCCTCCGCCATTGCAAGGCGGATGCCCTCTTCAATAAGCGAGCTGCGTGGATTCGGCTTTACGCCGCCAAGTTCCACAAAGTCCACGCCGACATCAACGAGCGACGCCTTTACGCGATCCAAGAGGCCACTTCGTACGGCGCTGCTGCCGCCGAAATGGAGCAATGCCTTGCGTCCGCCAAAGCGCCGCACAAGATCGCCGGTCTGCGCCTCCTTGCCCTTGCCGAACGCGAAATACGTCGGCGACCAATAGTTGAAGTCTGTCATGTTTGTTTCCTTATTTCCATCACCTTGTTAATCCCTGTTTTGGCGACTCGTAGCGTCTGACGCGAAGACGAGCTCCCAGACGTGTTGCAATTGCCCTGCAGCGCTTTTGCTTCTCAAGTGAAGTGACGGGCTCGCCAACCACCGTCATGACCACCTCCGGGACGCATCGCGCGGCCTCCTCGGCAAAGCGCAGCATGGCCGGATATGCGGCCTCGCCGAAGCGCGGCCTGCATACGGCAAGATACTCGTCCGGATCGTCCGTGTTGAGCGATATGGAGATGCAGTCGACCTTGCCCGCGAAATGCCGCGCCGTGGGTTCGCCGGCGATAAGATCGGAAAGTCCATTGGTGTTGACGCGGATGCGGACATTCGGATATGCGGCTTTCATGTGGGCGGCGGCGTCGAGAAGCACGTCAAGACGTTCGGTCGGTTCACCATAGCCGCAGAACACGCACTCGCCGAAGCGCTTCCAGTCCCAGGACTCAAGGGAGGTGACGACCTCGTCTATTGTTGGCTCGCGCTCAAGCCACAGCGACGGCGAGCCGTACACCGAGTCCGCATTGTTGCGCAAGCAGAAAGTGCAGGCGCAGGGGCAGCGGTTAGTGAGGTTTACGTATACCGAATCCTTGACTTGATATGTGATCGCCATAGCGTTACCGTATGAAGTGCATCGGCTGCCAGGGCTCGTCCGCGGGGCGTGGGACGGCGTCGCCGCGCTTGAGGTTCTTGAGAAGCCAGGCCATGTTGCGTCCAAGCGTGCGCATCGTCTGCATTCCCTCGATGTCTCGCTCGCACTCGCCCTCGTCGCGCCCAAACACGACGTTCCAATACTGCGACGTGACGACTGGGCAGTTCAGCATCTCAAAGGGCATGTTCATGCACTGAAACGCCGCTGTCGAGCCGCCGCGACGGCACACTGCGACGGAGGCAGCAGGCTTCGTCTTGACGTGCGCCCCACCCGCGAAACAGACACGCTGCCACACGGCGAGAAGGGCGCCGTTGGGCTGGCCGTAGTAGGTCGGCGAGCCAAGGATCATGCCGTCGGCATCGTGCAACTTCTCGATGATGCGGTTGGCAATATCGTCGTCGAAGATGCAGCGTCCGAGCGACTTCTGGATGCACTGGTAGCAAGCGCAGCAGCCGCGCACCGGCTTCTTGCCGATCCAGATGGTCTCGGTTTCGATCCCCTCGGCGACGAGGGTGTCGGCAACTTCCTTTAGCGCTCGCGCCGTGTTGCCGTTTTCACGCGGGCTTCCGTTGATGAGCAGTACTTTCATTTGTTCATTTTCCAGTTTCGTGTAGCATTACATGTTCGCGGATCCAGGCGAGGAGTTCGTCGTAGCCCATGGAGCCGTCGGCGAGCAACAGGCCGGCGCGGACGATCTCCTCGTCAGTGCATTGAAGTCGAATTCCGTTCACTTCAAGAAACGTCAGCGTCACATACATGCCGATTCTCTTGTTTCCGCCGAGGAATGCATGGTTTGATACGAGCGACGCGCCGATGCGGGCAGCCTTTTCCTCTTTTGTCGGATAGAGCTCGCGTCCGCCAAAGGTGGCGAAAGCACCCTCAAGCGCCGATTCGAGAAGCCCCTCGTCGCGAAGCCCCACGCTGCCGCCTGTTTCCGAGGCGATGTACTGGTGAAGTAGGAGAACCTTGTCCTTGGAGAACTTCGTCATTTCGCCAGCTCCAGAAACGCGGCCTTGTGTTGCTTCATGATGCGCCTTGCAACAACGTCAATTCTCTCGTCCTCGGTGAGATCGAGATACCCGCCGTCATCAAGGTCGATGAGGATGTATTTGGGACGGTTGTTCTTGAATATCACGGACTTGCCGTCTCTTTCCGTCTGCCGCGCGACAGCGGAGAAGTTTTGGTTCGCCGCCGTCATCGTGACAATCTTGTCGGTGTCAATATACATTGGAAATATCCTATCTATGTGCTTCGGCGGGTATTATAGGATATTTTTATCCTATCTGTCAACTGCACGATGACAATCGACTTTAGACAGCTTCATTGTTTTGTCTTTATGTCAGCTTGAAATGGTTTTTGTGGCAAGCGAAAGCCCCGGCGCGGGCGAGACGGCTGACTTCGGCTGAAAGCGCACTGCGCTCGACGCAGAGGAAGTCGGCGAGCTGCTGACGGTCGAAAGGAATGTCGAATTCGTTGCTGCCGCACTTTTCGGCAAAGGTATGGAGGTATGCAAGCAGGCGGTCGTCAGTAGTGCGGTGGGAAAGAATCTCTATTTTTGCGTTCAGTTCCAGCGTCTTTGCTGAGATGATTCGCATGACGTTCCGCACAAGCCTAGCATGAAAGGCACATCCATTGCAGCATGGCGAGCAGACCCTCTCCGCATTAAGTATGAGAATACGACTCGGCGCATCCGCCTCGACGCGAACACGCATGATCTTCGCACCGGAAAACGCCTGCGCTGCTGCGACAAGTTCCTTTTCTCCTATGCGCTTTATTATGATGCGCTTTCCGTCCAACCCGTCCTTCACTACAACGAGGGATCCCGAAAGAACAGCCCCAAATCGATTTGCGTGGCTACCCTCGACGAAAATGGCCGCGCCCTTGTCACGTGAAATGACATGTCCATCAAGGCATTCCACCATGGCGTTGGCCTCTTCGAGACTCATGCCGTCGAAGAGTTCGTAGCCCTGTACTGATGATAGAAGCTTTACCATGCAAGCGTATTATATCAAATCTTTACGTTTGTTGCCGTTCCAACATACTTGCCATCCCGCAAATGCTATAATACGCGGCGTTTCAAGGCATGAAAGGAGAACGGCCATGAAGAGAAAGATAGTCGAGATAGACGCCGAGAAGTGCAACGGCTGCGGACTGTGCGCGAACGCCTGCCACGAGGGCGCGATTGCGATGGTGGACGGAAAGGCGAAGCTCGTCAAGGACGACTACTGCGACGGCATGGGCGACTGCCTGACTGCCTGCCCGCGTGTCCCACCGGCGCAATAACGATCACCGAGCGTGAAGCCGCAGCATACGACGCCGAAGCGGTTGAAAAGTTGAAAGTTGAAAAGTTGAAAGGAGTTGAATCTGCCATGTCTAAACCAAAACTTGCAGAATCACCATCTCCATCTGCCCAGCATGTGGCACTACCAGGAGGTTGCCCCGGCAAGGCGATGCGCCAGTTCAACCGTGCCGCTGCACCACTTCCGACACGGCAAGACAACTCTCAACTCACAACTCCAAACTCTCAACTATCCCAGTGGCCATGCCAGATTCGCCTTGTGCCGGTCAAGGCCCCGTTCTTCAACGGCGCGAAGCTACTCATCGCAGCGGACTGCACGGCCTACGCATACGCCGCGTTCCATCAGGAGTTCATGCGCGGCAAGGTGACGATTGTCGGATGCCCCAAGCTCGATCCCGTTGACTACTCGGAGAAGCTGACGGAGATATTGCGCGAGAACGACATCAAGTCCGTCACCATCGTGCGCATGGAGGTCCCGTGCTGCGGCGGACTTGAGATTGCCGCGAAGAAGGCGTTGCAGGCAAGCGGCAAGTTCATCCCCTGGCAGGTCGTCACACTCTCGCTCGACGGGAAGATAATCGATTCGTGAGTTGCCAAGAGGTGGTGCGCGGACCTTCGCTTCGCAAGTTTTCCCAACGCTGACATTCCCATTTTCTCTCATTGCCCCTAAACGGTCAAAAATGATATAATATGCGCCGTCGCCAGTGAAAGGAACAAAACCATGCCAGCAGTAATGGAAGCGATAGACAGGATGTCGCCTGACGAGCGAATCAAGACGATGGAATACCTGTGGGCGGCAATGACCGCTGCGGCAGAGCCGGAACCTCCGGCTTGGCACGGCGATATCTTGGCTGAGCGCCGCCGCCGCGTTGCGGCTGGCGAAGAAGGCTTTATGTCGGTCGCCGAATCGAAACGTCGCCTGTACGAGGAAGTTCATGCTCGTTAGGATTCTTGATTCCGCCCACAACGATATTCGCGACGGCTATTGGTTTTATGAAAATCAAGAGCCTGGTGTGGGCGATTATTTTAGCGACACGCTTTATGGAGAGATCGAATCGCTATCCCTTTACGCGGGTATTCACAACAAGCGTTTCGGATTCCATCGCGCACTCTCCCGCAGATTTCCTTATTCCATCTATTATGACATCGAGGACGGAGAAGCGCGCGTCTATGGCGTACTGGACAACCGCCGCGATCCAAATTGGATTTACCATCATCTTCGGGACGCAAAAAATTCTTAAGCCCATGACTTGCCCGTAGGCGCGTGGCCGGAAATTTGGTATAATATGCGCCGTAAACCTTAAAAGGATTTGGCGCAATGTGCATGCTTGACACGATATCCGCGAAGCGCGACGAAATCTACGCTGCCGCGAATAGCCACAAGGCCGAGAGGCTTTGGGTGTTCGGCTCTTGCGCCCGCAAGGAGGAGCGCCCCGACAGCGATGTCGATTTCATCGTGGACTTTGCGCCGCATGCCACGGTCTTCGACTATGTGGACATTCAAGAATCCCTTTCCGGTATTCTCGGACGCAAGGTGGATGTCGTGGATTCGTTCGTTCTCGGTCGCGACAGCCGCTTCACACGCCAAGTCATGAAAGAGAGGGTCGCGATATGATGCGGGACGGCGACAGAATCGACCACATGCTTTCGTTCACGCGTCGTTGCATCGAAATCCTTGACGGCGTGGACAAAGCGCAGTTCCTTGACTCTATCGACAAGCAGGAAAGTCTGGAACTGAATTTCCTGCACCTCGGCGAAGCCGCCGCCCGCGTTTCCGAAGAGGTCAAACTTGCGCACGAGGAAATTCCTTGGCACAAGATGACTGGACTTCGGAATATGCTTGCCCATGAATATTTCCGCATAAACCCTGTAGTCCTATTCGAGACGGTGAAGACAAGCTTCCCCAAGCTTGAACAACAGTTGGCTGCCTTGCAACAGGAATTTCCGCTCTAATCTTACCCTTCCTTATGCCGCTACTCTCCCGCCAGAATTGCAAGGATAGAACGCGCGTGAGTGCGCGCGTGGCGGGCGGCTTTGATTTGATGGGGGGGGGGGGCAGTCTAATTGCCTCGCGTCGATTCTAGGCCATTCTAGGCGCGTCCTAGGGCCGTTTAGAAAGCATCCTCTAAAACACATTACCAGCACTCGTTCGGCACGATCTGCAAGGTCGCGTCGCGGGCGTGTTTTATCTTCAAACCGATTTTGTGCGGCGCACGGTGTGCCGTGCATATAACACAAACAAAAGGAAAACAAAATGAAAAAACTAATGATTGCGGCTGCGATTGTCTGCGCAGCTGCTTGCGCAAAGGCAGCCACAGTAACCTGGAATACTAACAACCGCATCACAATTGATGGCGCTTATGCACCTTCTGGACTGCTGCTGTATGCTTTTGACCCTTACGTCACAGCGAGGGACACTGTAATTGCCGCACTACAATCAGACGATGCCGTGACTGCGTTCAACGCACTTACGTACGCGAATTCTAAGATAACGTCCAGTCAGGGAGCGGCAGTCGGTTCATTCAGTCAGGACAGAGACGCCTCTAATAAGAACTATGTGTATCTGGTGCTTTTCAATGGAGGGGAAGTTGCGAATGGTGTGCAGGCCTATGTTACGGACATCTATGCTAGTAGTCCATACGATCCTGGCGTTATCAGATTCGACACGATCGAAATTGATGGGTGGACGGCTACCCTCGGAGCGGTCCCTGAGCCGACGTCTGGCCTGCTGATGCTCCTCGGCATGGCTAGCCTTGCGCTCCGCCGCAAACGGGCGTAATTTGGTTCTGGCGGCGGAGGCGGAATAAGGGTTTCCAAACACCAAAAACAAGGAGGACAAAACATGGCGACAACAATACTTGACGAATGGACGGGATACGGGCTTGCCAATAATGCGCCTGTCGCGTAGCGATCAGGTTGCCCGAAGGAGCGTAGCGACTGAGCCGCGAAGCGGCCGCAAGGGGCCGCGCGAGCATCTCGACTATTCGAAGGCGATTGCCGGTGCTTTGCACGGTCTCGACCCCGCGAAGGTTCCGGTTGGCGAGCAGGTCGCGGCGCTTGAGGCGCTGAACACGAAGTACACCGACTTCATCAACGAGTCGCGCAAATTTGTCGATACGGCGGACATCACCAAGGCCGACGCGAAGCGCGATGCGCTGTTCATGGCCATGTTTAGTAAATCGCCGCCTGAAATCTGTAACGGCTCCTCGATTGCGTAATTCTTGCCAATCTGCGCAATCAGGTAGACCGACGCCGTGTAGTCGCCTGCTTCGGTGTTCTCTTCGGCAAAACGCGCAATCAAACGGCGGTTCTTTGAAGAAAGACTCGCCGCCTGGATCGTAAACGGCTTGACCAACAACGCAAAGTAGCCAACGACATCGGCCAAGTCTTCATCAATGACCAGATATGAAATGGACGATTTAAGTTTGGTTGCCTGCAACGCTTTCTTGCGAATGAAGTCCTCAACCTCTGAATTCAAGGGTACGGCGAAACTCGACAGGGTTGATGACAAAACCGCCTCTCCGACCGTCTTGGCGAATTTGTCAATACGCCAAACTGAGAGTTTCCTCATGCGCGGACTCTCCTTGAACGAGACCACCTTGCCTTGAATCGCTTCACAAAGGCATCCTCATCATCGACCGTAGTATCATTGACTACAGTCTGAGAACGCTTCTTGCGTACAACGGTTCGTACGGGTTGTGCAAGCATGCGCACAAAGGCATTTGCCGCCTTTGCGTCATCGCAATAGAAGTTTGCCGTTATGCTCGATGTTGCCATTTCTTCACCTCGCTTTCCGTTCGATGGCATAGTACCCCGAAAGAAAAGATGTTGGCATTGTAGCCTTTTCGGGTTCAAAAGTCAATGTTGGCGCACAAAAACAAATTCTGACGATATGTTGGCGAGCCAACATATTTCTACGTCCGATAATGGTATAATACGCGCCATCAACAGAGAAGAAAGGTTGAGGCCAATGGAAATGAAGAAGGTTGCGTTTTTCGATACGAAGCCGTATGACAAGGAGTCGTTCGAGCGGCAGAACAACGGACGGTACGACATCCGCTACTTCGAGACGCGGCTGACATATCCCCCGAGGCCGTAGGCCGAGCTGCGAAGCAGGCGCTATGCGGGGTGCGGTGGCTCTGCCCCTCGCAGACGGATGCGACGCGGCATGCGCGTTCGTGAATGCCGAAATAGACCGTGCCGTGGTCGAGGGGCTTGTGAAGCGTGGCATCAAGGTTCTCGCCATGCGGTGCGCAGGCTACAACAACGTAGATTTCAAGGCCGCATACGATTCGGGCCTTACGGTCGTGCGCGTTCCCGCCTACTCGCCATACGCGGTCGCGGAACACGCCGCCGCGCTCCTCCTCACGCTCAACCGCCACATCCACAAGGCGGCGGCGCGGACGCGCGACTTCAATTTCTCGCTTGTCGGCTTGACGGGTTTCGACCTCCACGGCAAGACTGCCGGCATTGTCGGCACCGGCAAGATTGGGCGCATCTTCGCGAACATCTGCAAGGGATTCGGCATGAGGGTTCTCGCCTACGACGCTTTTCCGAATCCCGCAAGTGGATTGGAGTATGTCTCGCTGGAAACGCTGCTCGCGGAATCGGACATCATTTCGCTCCATTGCCCGCTTCTGCCCGAGACGAAGCATACGATAAACGCCGAAACGCTGGCAAAGGCGAAGCGCGGCTTTACGCTCATCAACACGTCTCGCGGCGGACTGGTCGATAGCGAGGCTCTTTTGGCGGCGTTGCGCGATGGCACAGTCGGCGGCGCGGGGCTGGACGTTTACGAAGAGGAAAGCGAATGGTTCTACGAGGATCGCTCGGATGTGACGCGCCAGAACAAGACGCTTTCGCTACTCGTCTCGATGCCAAACGTGATCGTCACCTCGCATCAGGCGTTCCTGACGCACGAGGCGCTTGCCAACATCGCCACGACAACGCTCAAGAACCTTGACGACTACTTCGCCGGCGCACCGCTTGAAAACGAAATCTGCTACCGCTGCCTCGGCACGGGCGGAGCGCGAAATCTGCTACCGCTGCCTCGGCACGGGCGGAGCGAACAAGCGCAACTGCCCCCGCAGAAACGGTGGACGTTGCCCGGTTTCCGCAATCAGCCAAGGGTGATAGCCCCTGAACGGTCACATGGCCATCTGCGTTATAGCTTCTTGACGAGGTCGAGAATCTTGGCGCGGGTGGCGTCCGTCTTCTGCTCGTCGATTTTGGCCGTGACGATGCCTGTATCCTCCACACCCCAATATCCGATGATGCCGCGATACTCGCCGATTGCGCCGTCGTACACGCCAGGCGAATACGAGGAAGCGAGAAGCGCGGTCTTCTTCAGTTTGCCCGGCTTGTTCATATTGTAGATGCGCTGAATCGGTGCTTGAATCTGCGCGGACATTGTAAAATAGTAGATCGGCGTCGCGAGGACGAGGACTTCCGCCTCCGCCAAGAGCGGATAGATTTCCTGCATGTCGTCCTTCTGTACGCAAGCGCCGTTCCCCTTTCCGTGGCAATATTCGCAAGCGAGACAACCCGCGATCTTCTTGTGCGCCACATCGACAAGCGTCACCTTGTGTCCGGCGGCTTCTGCAGCCTTGCGATACTCTTCCGCCATCCAGGCGGTGTTCCCGTTCGCCCTTGGCGAACCCTGTAGAATCATAATGTTCATTTGTTTTTTCCTTTCTCTTATGACTTAAATTTGCGCCCTGTCTCCTGGCGGTGGCGCGAAATGCTCAACAACCACATCTGCGGCAGGCGGGAATTCATAGTAACAATCGTAGATCGTGGAATTTCCCATGCGTCTCTCTTCGGTGCCTGCGGTAAACGCGCCCCGCTCCTTGAGACTCTTTACGGCGTCCGCAATGCGTTGGCGGCAGACGCCAATCTCGCGCATCATCTGCTTCCATCTGGGATAGACGCGCCGTGTGGCGGGATCCATCCGGCTCCGAAGCGACTCCAGCACCTTGGCCTCCACGATTTCAGCCGGTATCTTGGCGATTCTCATGATGACATACTCCTGCAAATGTGCCTAATAGTATAGCATAAACGACCCTCCGAGTGTCATTTTTGCCCCGACCGACCCACATCGGCTCTGGTGCTGGTCTAAAATGATTATGGTGCTGGTCTAAAATGCTTTTACTGCTGGTCTAAAATGCTTTTCCCTATGGTCTAAAAAGAGCGCTCCAATGGTCTAAAATGCGGTTGCCTCCAGCCCATATCCTCTTGCAGCTACATCAAAACCCAACTGCATATCGCAACACGCCGCCGATTCCACCACTTATAAACATCCAAAGAAAGTTCATCCGCTTATTCCTTGCGGAACGCCTTTTCGACCAGCCGCTATCGGACGCTTCGACCGAGTGCTTTCGCCTCGGCGATGAACTTGGTGCCGTTGACGGTGCCTTTCTCGTAAACGCCGTCGGCGCAGACCATGCCGCGCTCTTCGCTGCCCTCGTAGCAGTCGAGGAAGCCGCGCAGGGCGGCAAGAGAACCTTCGAACTTGTCGCGGTTCGTGTCCGCCATCGTGAGGATGTAGTAGAACCGCTTGTTGGTGAGATTGGGATAGACGACCACCGTGCGGTCGATGAGTGCCTTGAGCTGTGCGCAGATCGTGTAGAAATAGACGGGCGAGGCAAGGACGATAACATCCGCCGCCATCATTTTGTCGATGACGCCTTGCGCATCGTCCTTGATCGCGCACTTGCCCGTCTTCTGGCAGACGTAGCAGCCCGTGCAGTATCCGATCTTAAGGTCGGCAATCCGCACTTTTTCGACTTCGTTGCCAGCCTCCCTGGCTCCTTCTGCGAATGCGTCACAGAGGATGTCCGAATTCCCGCCCTTGCGTGGCGTGGATGAGATTATCAATACTTTCTTGCTCATTGATATTTTCCTTTCTTGTCGCAGAGGTGCGGAGAGTCCGAGAGCGCAGAGATTGTTTAAGTTGACGAGCCCCACACTACCAATTGCCTTTTGACTTATGAGTATCGTACACGTGGAACACTTACTCGCATTAGACGAGCTATCGCAACCGCCTGCGCCAAAAGGGGGTCGAAATCGACCCCTTTAAAATCGGGGTTGTGCAATTTCTCCCAAAGGCCGAGAAAGGAGATTGTCGCGCGGCTTCGCATCCAGTTTTTAACGACATCTTTTGGTTCAATGGGATTCTTCAGCGCGGCAATGTCCGTGATACAAACATAATCCGCCCCATTATGGCGAATCACGCGCACAATCGTGCCGTTGACGTTCAGCTCATTGTTGCTCTTCATCTTCATGGATTGATTTTTCCGTTATTCGACTTTTGCACGAATAATTCATGCGAAAATTATAGCATATCCTATAGGGCTGCTCAAGTGCCACGGGGGAGTTTGACGAGGTTTCACGGGAGGGCTTGACGGATTATGAGCTTGCAAATACTTTTTCGGGCTTGGCATGTACCATCTTGACGGGGCGGATTAGGTTGTAGACCATCATCACGGCGAGGAATGCGGCGCAAGTCCAGTGAACCGCCGTAAGACCGTGCGAGGCGCATCTGGCGGTCTCTGTCGCTGTTGTGGCGTCCGTGAAGAAGTTGACGGCGCACCCGCAGAGTATCGCGCCAGCGATGATTGTTGCTACATACGCGGCGGTGGCTTTGCGTCCGATGAGTGCCGCAACCGTCGTCACGGACATCGCGTTCATGGCAGGGCCAACCATGAGGAACACGAACGCCGCGCCGGGCGAGACGCCTTTTAGTATAAGCGACGCGGCAATCGGTATGGACGCCGTGGAGCAGACGTACATCGGGAAGCCGATGATCGCCATCGCCGGCATCGCGAGCCAATCCCTGCCGTCGAACGCCTCAGCGAAAAAGCCGTCAGGAACAAGTACGGTTACGAGGGCGGAAATTGCAAGTCCGATGGCAAGCGGCTTGACAACCGAACCGAGAAGCCGTCTATACGCCTGCCATAGGATCGCTTTCAATCCGCGCGAAGCGGGTGGGGCGTCGTCCGTCGCAGAAGCCGAGGCATCGTCGCCACCGACAGCCGATACGACCGCACCGCCCACAAGGCCCGTAAGCGCGGCGGCGAGCGGGCGGGCAATTGCGAACACAGGCCCTATCAGCGCGTATGTCGCAAGAATCGAGTCAATGCCCGTCTGAGGCGTGGAGATGAGAAGGGCGGCGGTCGGGCCTTTCCCCGCGCCGTGCTTGCGAAGTCCGGCCGCAATCGGCAGTACGCCGCACGAACAGATCGGGAGCGGCACGCCGATCGCGACGGCGCGGAGAATGCCGCGGAAGCCGGAGCTTCCGCCCATCATGCGGTTCACCCAGCTGCGCGGGATCCATACGGCGATGATCCCCGCCATCAGGAATCCGAACACAAGCCACGGCGCCATCATGGCGAACACGTGCACAAACGCAATCAATATCTCTTTCATTTTCTCGGCCCTCCATCACGCCATCTTCGAGAAACTCTCAAGCGCCTCGGCAAACGATTCGATCGTCTCGTCCGCGTTGCCTTTCTCTATCCCCTCGCGCACACAGTGCCGGAGGTGTCCGTCGAGAATGATGAATGAAAGCCGGTGGAGCGCACCGTTCGCCGCGTTGAGCTGCGTGAGAATGTCCTCGCAGGGGACATCCTCCGCCAGCATTTTCTGCACACCCGTAAGCTGTCCGACGATCTTTTTCAGCCGTAGCTGGAGCGCTGTCACATCTTCAATGCATTTTCTCATCTCTCGATCCTTTCTTGACTTATCGGCTGTGTATTATACTATACCCCCGTAGGGTATGTCAAATTCAGGCGGACAGCTCGTCGGACAAGGGGTGCGACTTGTCATTCACGCGAATGCGAATCCGCAACCTCGAGCCCGGAGTCGTTAGACGCCGTTACAGCCACTTCCTGAAGATGCCGTTCGCGTGTTCGGGATCAAGCGGATGCATGGGCACCAGTTCAAGCGACTTGATCATGTGCGGTGTGCCTTCTTTGTATGCGCGGAAGTGCGGCGTCGCGAGATGCGCCTTGTACGCCTCTTCGCTGCGGTAGATCTCCACGATGCGGATGGATGTCGGCGACTCCTTCTTCTGCATCGGGAAGATACAGATAACGCCCGGCTCCTTGGCGACCGATTCCGCGCCCACCGCGCCAGCAGCATCCAGGTAGGCGTCGAGCCATTCCGGGAGGATTTCCAGCTCTGCAATGCGAACCTGCATGTTTTCAGCTCCTTTTGCTTTGTCCGCCCGATCGGGCGCGTTGAGCGACATGCACCCCGACACCGCCGCCAAAGGCAATATGCACAATGTCGCGAACTTTTTTCCCAGAATCGTCCACTTGGCATTCATCGTTCAAATCCGGCCTTCCTTTTTTTCGCGGTGTTCACTTGCTCCTCAAGGTTGATTGCACGTTGTCGCCTCGGTGTAGGCCGTGTCGTCAACGGGTTCGCACCATTCGTTGGACTGCTCTGTGCCGGGCACTTCAAGCGCGATGTGCTGGAACCACGAATCAGGCGCGGCGCCGTGCCAGTGCTTGACGTTCGCCGGGATGTTTACGGTGTCGCCTTTCTTCAGGCGGCGCGCCGGCTTGCCCCATTCCTGATAAAAGCCCTCGCCCGCCGTCACGATGAGCATCTGCCCACCGCCCATCTTCGCGTGGTGGATGTGCCAATTGTTGCGGCATTCCGGCTCGAACGTCACGCCGAACGCCGGCACCTGGTCGAGCGTAAGCTTGTGGAGATAGCTGTTGCCGATGAAGTACTTCGCGTACGCGGTGTTCGGCTCGCCGACGGGAATCGGCGACCAGTCGCGCGGCAGATCTGCGGGGTTGTGCGGCATCTGCACGCGCCGCACGATTTCCGCCGCCTGCGCATCAGTCACGCCATTCACCTTTCCAATGGCGATGTGCGCCTTCATCTGCGGCTCGGTCTCGGGACGCGCCGCGAGCGCGGCGATCGTTACGATCTCACGCGTCCGCCAGTCGAGGGTGTCGCGCGCAAAGATGTCGCCGAAGAGATGCGCCTTGAGATAGGTGTCGAGCTGCGGATGGAAGTCGAAAAGGGCCCCCTTGACTGGCCCACCGCACAGCTTTGTCTGGTTCTCCGTCCCGATTTCCAGCGCTTTGTCGCCCAAAACAAGCGGCTGGCCCGCCTCATTTCCCTTTCTCTGCGACTCTGCGTCTCCGCGCGAGATTTCCTTTGCGTCCTTTGCGTTCTTTGCGGCTAATTCTTGCGCCTTCATCAGCGTTCCCGCCGCATTGAGCGCTCGCGGGAAGCCGCAGTAGGCGTAGAGCTGTCCGACGAGTTCCTTCGCCTCGTTTAGCGTGAGCCCTGCGTCGAAACCCGCCTTGAACGCCGCGCCGAGCTTGTCCTGCTCGCCGCGCGCCGTCCACGCGCCGATGTCGACGATTGCGTTTTCCTTCGCCGTCAGTTCGGCGGCATTTGCCGTGATTGCCATCGCCATTGCCATTCCTCCCAGTACAAGTCTCTTCATTCTTGGTTCTCTTTCTTTTTTAGCCGCAAAGAACGCAAAGATCGAAAAGGCTTTGCGACCTTCGCGAACTTTGCGTGAAATATTGCCATCACAGGCTCTGGCGGAATATCTCCGCGACTTCGTCCTCGGTAAGCTGCTTGTAGCCGCCGCCTAAGCGGAACGTCGCCTTCACGAGATCCGGGATCATCGCCTCGGTTGCGCCAAGCTCCGTGATGTTCATCGCGACGCCGATCTCACGCATCCACGCCTCAAGCGCGGCGAGACCCTCGTCTGCCACCTGTTCGTCATTCTTGCCATCTGCAGAGACGCTCCAGACGTTCTTGGCGAAGCGAGCGAACTTCTTGAGTCCGTAGGGCTTGATGAGGCGGTAGTACGGAAGCGACACCGCGGCAAGCGTCATGCCGTGCGTGGCGTCTGTGAGCGCGCTCACGGCCTGTCCGAGCATGTGAACCTCCCAGTCCGTCGTTTTGCCCATCGCGATAAGCGTGTTGAGCGCCCAGGTCGCGGTCCACATGATGTTGCTGCGCGCCTCGTAGTCCTCGGGATTCTTCACCGCCGCGCGGGAGGAAACGATGAGCGACTTCATAAGGCCCTCGGCGATGTAGTCGCTCGTGTTGTCGTCGGTTCCGCTGAAGTACTGCTCCAGGATGTGGCTCATGATGTCGTAGATGCCGGACACCATCTGACGGCGCGGGACGGTAAGCGTGAAGCGCGGATTGAGGATCGAGAACTTCGGGAAGACTGCCGGGCCGAACACCTTGCCGACCTTCAGGTTCGCCGCATGGTTGGTGATGACGCTGCCGCCGTTCATTTCGCTGCCCGTGCCGACCATCGTGAGGACGCTGCCGACGGGGATGATGCGGCAGGACGGCTCCTCGAAACGCACAAAGTATTTCTCCCAGGGATCCTCTTCGCACCAGGTCGAGACACTGACCGCCTTTGAATAGTCGATCGTCGAACCGCCGCCGACGGCCAGGATGAGATCGACGTTGTTCGCCTTTGCCTTCGCGACGCCGTCCATGAGCTTTTCAAGCGTGGGATTGGGCATCACGCCGCCATCCTCGACGATGGTCTTTCCGGCGGCCTTCAGTGCGGCGACGACCTGGTCGTAGATGCCGTTCTTCTTGATTGAGCCGCCGCCGTACGTGAGCATGACGGTCGGGCCGAACGCCGCGAGCTCGTCCTTGAGAAATTCCATCGCGTTCTCGCCGAAGTGGAGCCGCGTCGGGTTGTGGAATGTGAAGTTTCCGTTCAATGGTTTGTCCTTTCGTTAACTAGTTTTGTTTGCTGAAAATCGTTTTCATGCCGTTCTCGTCCAACGGACGCAAACGCATCCCGTTAGCATCGCCGCACCTGCGACCGTACATTCGCCAGAATTAGAACGCGCCGGTCTTGATGTGCGGGACGTAGGGAGCTTCGAGCGCAGCGATTTCTTCTGGCGATAGCGTGATGTCGAGCGCGGAAACCGCCTCTTCGATGTGGCGAACGGCTGTCGAGCCGACGATGGGAGCGCGCCATCGTGCGCCCGTGGGCGGCGGCTATCTTTTCAAGGTTGTCCACCACCACTTTGTCGAGCGCATCCGTTACCCCCCATACCATCGGCGAGACTTCGTCGATTGCGTTGCGCGCGGTCTTCGTTCCCCACGGATGGGCGCACCTGCCCCCGGCGAGCGGACTCCACGGAACGACGGCCATCTTGCGGTCGCGGCAGAGCGGAAGGATCTCGCGCTCCTCCTCGCGGTAGATGAGGTTGTACTGCGGCTGGAGCGAGACGAACTTCGTCCAGCCGTTGCGCTCGGCAATCTGCTGCATGCGCTCAAGCTGCCAAGCGAAGATAGTCGAGGCGCCGATATAGCGCGCCTTGCCGCTTTTCACGACGTCGTGGAGCGCCTCCATGATCTCCTCCATCGGCGTGTTTGCGTCGAGGCGGTGTATCTGGTAGAGATCGACGTAGTCCATGTTGAGGCGCAATTCACCTTCGTCGCGACGACGATCTCGTCGCGGTCGAGGCCGAAGTCGCGCACAAGCCGCCCCGTGATCTCCTCGCTGGAGCCCATCTGATAGACGTTCGCCGTGTCGAAGTAGTTGATGCCGAGGTCGATGGCCTTCTTGAAGAGCGGCTTCGCGTCGTCATAGTCGCGTGCCCACGGGAAAACGCCGTTCTCCTTGCCGGGCTTGCCGAAGCTCATCATGCCGAGGCAGATCCGCGAGACATCCATGCCCGTGTTGCCGAATTTTATGTATTGCATGTTGCTATTCCTTTCTTGGAGATTCTGTTTTGCATGGGTTCCTTCTTTTCTCACGCGAAGTTTGCCAAGGCCGCAAAGTAACTTCTAAATTGGAACTTAGCGTACTTCGCGGACTTTGCGTGAGGCTTACTCCTTGCCCAGCTGCTTGAGCCACTTGGCGACGGTGCTCTTCACCGATTCCGGCTCGTTCTGCGCGACGTGTCCGTAGAGCGCAAGCCCCTTGAGCTCCACCTTCGCCTTCGGATACGCCACCGCCAGCTTGCGCGCCGTCGAGCCGAGTCCGGACCCCTCGTGCGTGCAGAACGGAAGAATCGTCTTGCCGTCGATCTTGGCCTTGTCGAGGAACGAATAGACGACCATCGGAGCATCGGCCCACCAGTTCGGGTAGCCGAGGTAGATGGTGTCGTACGCCGAGAGATCAGGCACCTCGCCGACGAACTCCGGGCGCGCCTTCGCCTGCATTTCCTTCTTTGCGACTTCGATGCACGGCGTGTACTTCTCGGGATAGGGGTTCTTCTCCTTGATCTCCCAGGTCGCCGCGCCGGTCTGCGAGGCTATCTCCTTCGTGACCTTGGCGGTGTTCCCGACGGTGATGTTCCCGACGGAGTAGTTCTCGCCAGTATGCGAGAAGTAGATGATTATGCTCTTGCTCATTTTCTTTGTTTCTTCCCCGGCACAACCGATGTTGCCGAACGCAGCCGCGCCCGCAGCCGCACCCATTACCTTAATGAATTCTTTTCTGTTCATTTTCGTTTTTCCTTTCTCAATTTGCAAGGGCAACCGCGTGTTCGTAACCTTTGACGACACTTCAAATTGTGCAAGTTTACGTGTGGTCATGACGTTGTCCTTTCGATAGATACGTAATTCACTCATGTATCTTGTAATTGGAGAGCAACCACTCGGCGACTCCGGGCTTGTCCGGGTCGTGCATGCCCTTGCCCTTGTCGAGAGTGCGAATTGCGGACATCTCATCCTCGGTCAGCGAGAAATCAAAGATTTCGAGGTTGCTCTTGATGCGTCCCGGCCTTGTGGACTTCGGAAACACAATCGCCCCTTCCTGAATCTCGAAGCGGAGAATGACCTGGCCGACATTCCTGCCGTACTTCGACGCAATGTCGAGAAGCATCGGCTCGGAGAAAAGACCTCCGTTGCCCTGTCCGAGCGGCGCCCAAGCCTCGAGCTTGACGTCTCTTTCGCCCATCAGCGCACGTATCGGCTTCTGCTGCTGGTAGGGATTGTACTCGATCTGGTTCACGCTCGGCGGCGTGTCGAACTGCGGCACGAGGTTCTGCCATATTTTCGGCGTCATGTTGCTGACGCCAATGGAGCGGATCTTGCCGACCGCCTTCGCCTCCTCCATCGCCTTCCACGCGCCGGGGACGTCGCCGTAGGGCTGATGGATGAGATAGAGGTCGATGTAGTCAAGCCCGAGTTTGACGAGCGAGGTCTCAATGCCTTTCTTCGCGGCCTCGTATCCGTAGTCTTGAAGCCACAGCTTGGACGTGACGAACACCTCGTCACGCTTGATGCCGCTCGCGCGGACGGCCCTGCCGACATCGGCTTCGTTGAAGTACGCCGCCGCCGTGTCGATGTGGCGGCAGCCGCACGAGAGCGCGAAAGCAACAGCCTTCTCCGTCTCCGCTCCAGCCGGAATCTGAAATGTGCCGAAGCCTATCTGCGGAATCGCCACGCCGTCGTTGAGTGCAACCGTCTGCATCATGCAATCCTTTCAATTCAATCGAGTTAGTGTGTCGCTTTGAGGTACTGTAGGTCGCCGTAGAAGTAGCTGGCCGTCGTGCCGCCGTCTATGAGGAAGTCCGAGCCCGTTATCCAGCGGCCTCGCGAGGACATCAGGAACTCCGCGAGATCGCCCACTTCGTCCGGCGTGCCGGCACGCCGGCATGGGCAGAGCGAGAGCATCTTGCGGTAGCCCTCGCCGCGCGGCCCCTTCAGCTCGTCGTTGGCGAGAGGAGTGATGATGATGCCGGGGCTTATCGAATTCAGCGTCGCGCCGCGCTTCGCCCAGTTCGTCGCCTCGCCCATCACGCGCAGGACGTTGCACCGCTTGGAATACTGGTAGGCCTTCAGGGTGTCGGTGATTGAGACGATGAACGGCAGTTTCAGCAGTTCTTCCGTCGGCGCTGTCGCAAGGGCGGCATTTTCCTCTTCCCTGAGCGCATGAAGCCGATGCCCAGACTGAGAGGAAATGACGATTCCGCTTCCGCCCTCGGCGACGACCTTGCCGAACTCCTCGAGGAGAACCGACGTGCCGTAGAGATCGACCTTGAGGATCGTCGCGACAGGCGCTTGCGAAGGCGAGACGCCCGCCGCATTGACAAGATTCCTTATCGGGCCGAACTCCTGCGCATGCTCAATAAGCGCGCGTATCGATTCGCGGCTTGCGAGGTCCGCCTGCGTTGCGCTTGTCTCGAAGCCCGCGTCCCCAAGGATCTTTGACGCGGCCTGGGCCGCATCAAGCCGCAGGTCGGCGAGAACGACATGCCTGCCCGCCCCCACGCGCCGCGCAATCGCCTGACCTATCCCGCCCGCGCCTATGACGACAACGACATCTTTCATTGTCTTGTTTTCCTTATCTAAAGTTTATCTTACAAAATTCGTCAGGACGGCAGATTCATTTTCAGGTTCGCGGATTCCCGCGTCCCGTCCCGCCTTGAGACACCTCATCACGTAGACCATGTTGCGCGCGAGGTTGCGGAGCGTCTGCAAACCTTCCGGATCGCCGGGAACGTCCTCCTTCGTCAGCGCGTGAAATTCATTCCAATACGTGCTGCCCACGACGATCATCTGCGAAATGCCGGCGTATTTGTTGAGGACGTCAAAGCTCGCGCTCGTTCCGGCACGGCGCGCAACGACGATGCTCGCGCAGGGCTTGTGGCGTAGCGATGCGTACCTGTCGGCGTTCATCGTCGAGAAGAAGAGCCTGTCGAGGAAGCTCTGGATGCGTCCGGACGGATGCGCGTAGTAGACCGGCGAGCCGAAGACGAATCCGTCCGCATCCTTTCCGCTATTGGCTTGCCACCGACCGTGACGATCTCCGTTTCCACGCCTTCGGCGGCGAATACTTTGGCCATTTCATCGAGACCGGCCTTAGTCGAGCCATCCTGGTTCCACGAGCCGTTGAGCATCAGCACTTTCATTTGCATCTTCCTTTCTTGTCGTTTTGTCTCACGCAAAGTCCGCAAAGTTCGCAAATGGGAAAGAAAACCTCGCGTACTTTGCGAACTTGGCGTGTGACGTTACTTGCCTGCAATCCTTTCGTCGGCGAAATCCTCGAGCGCCTTGACGTTGGACTTGATCGACGAGCCGCCGAAGGCCTTGGGGGACAGAACCGTCGCCGCATCGCCGACGGTCTCCGCGAACTCCTTGCCGACGCGCTGCATTCCGCCGCCGCCGTGCGTCTGGAAGAGGCAGACCTTCTTGCCCTTGAGCGCTTCCTTGTTCTGCGACACCCATGTGCGCACAGGCGGAGCCATCGTGCCCCACCAGTTAGGCGAGCCGACGAAGACGATGTCGTACTTCGCGAGGTCGAGTCCCTCGATGGGCTTGATGGGACGCAGCGTCTTTCCGTAGCACTCCGGCTTCGCCTCGTCACAGCACTTGCCGTAGTTTGAGTTGTACGGCGTCTCGGCCTTGATCTCGTAGAGGTCGGCGCCTGTCTTCTTCGCGATCGTCTCGGCGGCGAAGCGCGTGTTCCCGCTCCATGAGAAATATACGACTGCGCATTTCATTTTCTTCTCTCCTTGTTTTTCGGTTGATGGAAGGGGGGTGGCGGCATTGTTCGTGGTGGAGGTTTCGTTTGCCGAAGCCTCCTTCGAGCAGCCCAGTCCGAATACCGCCGCACCTGCGACGGCAAAAGTCTCCTTTACAAATTCTCTTCTGTTCATTGTTGTTCTCCTTTTGGTTTGTTGTACATCTTGTCTCACGCATTATCTCACGCAGAGGCGCTGAGAGGCCGAGAGCGCGGAGATTGTTCAAGTTGGCGTGTCGGTTGGTTCGGTGAATCCGTTGACGACTCTGACATAGCCATCGACAAGTTTTTCCATGCCAAAGTTTATAAGCAATCCAAGCGGCAGATTCATTGCGACGAGATAGGTTTTGACTTGCTTGAGAAACAGAGGGTTCATTTTCTCAACGGCCTTGAGCTCCACGACAATCCGGCCATCCACAAACAAGTCTACTCTGAACGCATCTGCAAGAGTCATTCCCTCATATTCAAATGACACGGATTTCTGCCGCTCGACCGTATGTCCTCGCTTTATTAGCTCCGCTTCAAGCAACCTCTCGTAAACAGACTCGAGCATGCCTGGCCCAAATTTTCGATGGACCTTTATCGCCGCATCGAGGATATCCCCTGTAATCTCATTTTCATTCATAATCCGAAATCTCCTCTCTGCGCTCTCTGCCTCTCTGCGTCTCTGCGTGAGTCTTGATGTACGGTGCGAGGAGGTGTGGCAGCTGGAGCTTGGCGAAGCGCACGACCCACTTCCCGGGATCGAACTTCGCGTCGCTCATGCACCAGCACGTCATCATGCCGTAGAGCTCGCTCATGAAAAGATGCACGAGCGTATCTACGGGAGTGTTCTTCTTCAGCAGACCTTCCTTCACCGCGTCGTTGAGGAAAGCCGTCAGGTGCTTGTGGTCGTATGCGTACTTGCCGCCGCACATCTCCCCCGGCGAGTCGGAAGGGTTGATCACCTCGCGCACCCACTGGCGGCAAAGCTCCACGCCGCCGCACGTCACGCCCTCCATGAACCCCTTGAAGTAGAACGCAAGCTTCTCGACGATCGTGCCCTTGTGTTCGCGCGCCTTGCGGTCCACGTCGCTGAACCACTCCTTGCAGCACTCGAACACGATCTCCTCCTTGCGCTTGAAATAGACGTAGAAGGTGCCTTTCGCCACGCCACAGGCGCGCGTGATGTCCTCTACGGACACGTTGGCGAAACCGTTCTTCTCGATGAGAGAACAGGCCGTCGTGTATATTTTGTGGCGCGTCTCCTGCGCTATCTCCTGCCGCTTTGTCACTTGAAAGCCTCCTATGAGGTGAAATACGGCGGGTATTATAGCACATCACCGACCTCAAGTCAATGACTCCGAGTCAGCTTTTGGTCCGACTGCCAATCGTCACTTGCTTACAATTCCTTTATGATGCGGGCAGGAACGCCGGCGACGACTGTGCGCGGCGGGACGTCCTTCGTCACGACCGCGCCAGCAGCGACAATCGCGCCTTCGCCAATCGTCACGCCGGGGCAGATTGTCACCCTTGCGCCAAGCCATACCTTGTTGCCGATGACAACTGGCTTTGCGAACATGCCGCCGCGCTTGTCGGGATCGGGATCATGGTTGAGCGTCGCAATGATCGTCTGCGGACCGACCAGCACATCGTCGCCAATCGTGATGCCGCCCTGGTCTTGAAACTGGCATCCGGCGTTGATGAACACGCGCTTGCCGATCTTCGTGTTCTTGCCGCAGTCCGTGTGGAACGGCGGGAACATGGCGAACGATTCGTCGATCTCGCTTGCCGTCAGCTGCGACATGAGCGCACGCACTTCCTTCGGCGCATGGTACGCGCCGTTCAGCTTCGCCGTGATCTTCAGCGCCTCCTGCGAAAACGCATGGAACGCGAGGTGAAGTTCACTCCCTGCTGGAATGTACTTGGCTTCCGCCATCGCCTTTCTGAATTCCTCGACCGTCATCGTCAATCTATCTCCGCGTTGAGTTTGAAGAATTGGCATTTTGCGCGCTCCATGTCGGAGAGCGCGGCGTAGTCCCTCCAGTCGCTTTCGGCCGCGGGAAGCGCCGTGGCCGCGAGTTTCGTGATGGTGACGCTCGACGGAAGATTCGTCTCGACGCCCACTTCCGGTTTACCGCTGTTCATCTTGATCGTTGCATTCAAGACAACCTTCTCAAACGTCACGGACGCCGAGCCAGAACCGACCGCCGCCGCCAGTCCGGCCGTAGAGACGAGCTTCCCGATCCTCGTGTAGGAATAACCGCCTGCAGAACCGTAGAACAGCACGAGGCAATTCGACCCGTACAGCATGAGGTCACCCGCCTCGATCGTGTTGTAGTATTGTGCGGAGGTCGGCAACGAGACGCCATAGGCGTACTTCTCGTTGCCGTTTAGCTCGGCCATGGAGATCGTTAGCGGGAGCTTGTCGAGAAAGGCGCGGCCTGTTTCGGTGTTCGCGACTTTCGCGGCAAAGCGGCTTTCCCCTACGGACACGACTATCGCCGTGTCCGCGAGCGCCGCACCAATCATCCCGGCAGAAGTGATTGCGGCCATTGTAAGTTTCGAGATGGAATTCATGGTTCAATCTTACTTGAGGTGCTTCCTGTAGAACGCCTCGATACGGTCGAATGGAATCGCGCCCTTGCCACTCGGCTCTCGGCTTGCGCCTCGGCTATCCCCTCGCTCCGCTCGGCCCTCACTGCGTTCGGCGGTTATCCCGTCGTAGAGGTCGCAGTGCGATGCGCCGGGAACGATGACAAGCTCCTTGTTCTCGCCCTTGAGCATCTTGAAGGCATCTTCGCCGAAGTAGCGGCTGTGCGCCTTCTCGCCGTGCAACACCATCACCGCGCTCTCGATCTCGCCCGCGTAGGCGAGCAGCTTCGCGTTGATGAACGAAAGAGCGGACGTCTTGTTCCAGCCGCCGTTCGAATTGAGCGAGCGCACGTGGTAGCCGCGCGGCGTCTTGTAGTAGCCGTAGTAGTCTTTCACGAACTGCGGGGCGTCATCCGGCAGCTTGTCAGGAACGCCACCGCCAAGCTCGTACGTCCCTGATTTGAAGTCCTTGTTCCGCTGTGCATTCATCGCCTCCTTCTTCGCCTTGCGCGCCGCCGCGCTGTCCTCCTTGTCGAAGTAGCCGTTCGCCGTCACGCGCGTCATGTCGTACATCGTCGAGGCAACCGTCGCCTTGACGCGCGTATCGACCGCCGCCGCGTTGATGGCGAGACCGCCCCATCCGCAGATGCCGAGGATGCCGATCTTGTCGGCGTCAACGTCATCGCGCGAGATGAGATAGTCCACCGCCGCCTGAAAATCCTCCGTGTTGATATCAGGCGAAGCGACGTAGCGAGGTTCTCCCGACGACTCGCCCGTGTAGGATGGATCAAACGCGATGGTCAGAAAGCCGCGCTCGGCAAGCGTCTGAGCGTAAAGGCCGCTCGACTGCTCCTTCACTGCTCCGAACGGACCCGACACCGCGATGGCCACAAGCCTGCCCATTGTGCCTTTCGGCTTGTACACATCCGCTGCGAGCGTAATGCCAAATCGGTTCTTGAACGTCGTCTTGCAGTGCTCGACCTTTTCGGACATCGGAAACGTCTTGTCCCACGAATCGGCGTTGGCCAATCCCGCTCCACCTGCGACCAGTGCCGCTATTGTCAGTTCTTTCATCATCTTTATTCTCCTTCTGAGTTGTCCTGTTGGGGTGAAAAGAAAACACGGGCATTATATGATATTCGGCCATCAATAACAAATACCGATTTTATATCGGTATTCATAATCAAAGATTATGTCGATACCATTGCTTCACGCTCTGTATCGTGTACAAGGCAATTGCGGCAACCGTAATCACGGCCATCATCGGCTACGCCTTTTCGGTGGGGGCTAGCACAAGGCGAACATCGCCACGGTTATCCAGACGGCCTACGACACGAAAGCGCGGCAGATTTGCCGTGCTTTTACATTCTGAAATGTAACACTTAGGTTATATCAAATCTCAGATAATTGCGGGGCGATAAACCGCCGATGAAAGAAGCGACGGGACTTTCTCGCCGTTTGCACGATTATGTCCGTGTTTGAGCCAACCGTTATGACATCGTTAGGACGTAGGACTGTCGTTCTTGCGCAGAGTCCCTCGCCGTTCACGAATGTGCCGTTCGCGCTTGCAAGGTCGGTCAAACGTAAATCGCCATGTACATACTCGAACAGGCAATGGTGACGCGACAGAATGGGGTCGTTTATGGCGATCTCGCACGATCCGGCGCGTCCCAGGCGGCTACCATTTACCGATATGGGAAAACGCCGCCCCGACATCATTCCTCGGACAACCAGCAATTCCAACTTTCTCTTGAACATTATATCCTTCTTTCTGCCGCGCCACATCATGCACGACAATAGAAGAATCGCAAGCGAGCAGCATTTCTGACAGTAAAAAATTGCCGTGCCCATAACGAGCGCGGCAATTCCTTTTCTGTATGAATGCTACTTCAAGTTCAGAACAATTCTAAAGCCTCGATCACACCATGCATTTGCGAGATTACTAACTGCACGGCCACCATGCCAACAGCATCCCGCAGGGTCAAGTGTCTGTCCACCACAATTTGCTGATTGAGCGCCAGACACATTACCTACAGGATCAGCACCCCGCATGGAACTTCCGAAGTCCTTGCATCGTTCCCAAACATTCCCCTGCATGTCATAGAGTCCCCACGCATTAGGCTGTTTTAAACCAACCTCCATTTGCCTGCCGCCAGAATTCTTTTGATACCAACATGTTTTGTCTAAATCCATTTCCGAATCGCCTATTGAATATCTGGTAGCCACTCCTGCACGACTTGCATACTCCCACTGCGCCTCAGTTGGCAAATCAAAAATACCGATTGTTGCCTTTTCAGAAAGAACTTTTGCAAATCCATCATTACCACAAACATCTGCATACGACACCATTGTTACAGGCAACTTGTCTGCTTTTGTTTCTACAGGATTCTTCCCCATCACCAATTCCCACTGCTTTTGTGTGGTTTCAAAAATCGCAACGTAAAAATCTTTTGATATTGAATACCTGCCCAACGGATCATTTCCTGCCTTAACTTTACGAAGAACAATCCTTTTTGTTTTATCATTCTGTGACCATCCGCCTTTCGGCGCTTCCGACATGTAAGTCACGGAGTATTTGCCTGCCTTCGAGCCTTTGGAAATGTCTATCACGCAATACTTTTTGGAGTCCTTGAAGTCGTTCTCCTTCGATCCCGTCGGCTTAGATGCTGTACCATTATTCCAATCGCCGAGTTTTTCGCCAATACAAACTCTGAAACCTAAAGATGGAAGCTTGCAGTTCCTGTCAACAGTAAGTTTCTCTGACGGTCCGTTCCACCCATCATGCGAAACACCACCTCTCACGACATGTCTCTGTCCATGGCGCAATGGATCAATTTCAATGTCAAAGTAATGCTGTTGAACACCATTCCATGGATGCAGATACTCCCCGCTCTTTCTCCAACCGCCAGTCCAGTCTCCTGGAACATTTTGATCTAATGCTGTATCTGCGGTAACCTCTCGAACATTGCCTATGAAATCCTTGAAGCCCCACTCGTTTGGCTCAAACTTCCCAACAGGAAGTGCTTTCCACATACAGAACGGATCGCCTGAATTTGAAATAATTGCGTGATCTTTACCGCTATAGCCAAGTGTCCTAAAAACTGCTCTATAATCACTCGGATCGCCTGGCCCATGGTCTTTTCCCAATAATCCGTCCAAATTCTTTCCACCTTTGCTCGCATATTCCCATTCAGCTTCGGTTGGCAGACGAAATACTTTCCGTCCAAGGGTACCTCTGAACCTTGCGGTCAACCTTTCACAAAAAACCTCCATTTCTTGTACTGAAATATTGCCTACAGGCGTATTCATAAGTTCCTTTGGCGGCTTCTTTCCCTGTCCCATGACCGCATGCCATTGCGCATATGTCACAGGGAACTTACCAAGCATATAATCCTTTGTAAGTTTCACTTGATGTGTTTTGCGAGACTCTCTATTAAGTGCCGCCCCAAACCTCTTCCAGCACTCATAACCCATAGTAAATTCGCCGGCAGGACATTTTATTAGTTCAAGTTCGACACCAGAGGCGAGACGTAGCTTGGCAACTTTGGAAGAAAACATATCACATTCTTGCGAAGGCATTTCCCCATACCCCTTCGCCTCTTCTATTCTCCGCTCGGCTTGGACTTTGTTCAGTCCCTTGATGTCGCCAGAGTCAATGGCATCTTCGTAGAGTTTCGCCGCGTGTGTGCGGAAGCACTTAACAAGCTCATCCGCCTTGCCTGTTGGATAGTTCCACCAGAAATCTGCGACCTTCTCGGTTGCCGCCTTTCCCTCACGTTCGGACTTTGCAATCGCCCCGACCTTGCCGTCTGTCGCCGCAAAGTTTTCAAGGGCCAAGTCCCATTTGCCGAGATAGGCATAGTGTTCGGCCAACCTTGTCCGAAGCGTGCGGTCGGTCGGGCTCCTCTTCACGGATTTCTCCAGCGATGCCGCCTCGTTCGTGTAGCGCATACGGGTCTTGGTCTCGTCTAAAAGCCGATAGAGCTGTCCGCCGTTCTTGCGCGAGACGACGCGGAGCGCGGCCTCGATGATGTTGACCATGTTGGCGGGCGGCATATCGGGTATCGCCGTCTGCATGGCCTGGAGCGTTTCGATGGCCTTGTCGAACTCGCCCGCGCGGACATAGAGGTTGAACGCTCCCTTCATCAGAAGCAGCTTTGCCGCCTCCGATTCCGCCTTGTCGGCAAGTTCCATTGCCGATTCGGCCACCTCGACGCGCGTTTTCTTGCCGCTCTTAAGGGCGGTCTGATCCTCGCGCATGAGATCCATGACCAGTGGTTCTACCTTTTTGGTCTGTTCCTGGGTCGGCATGGCGTTCGCCGTAGCGGCGAAGGCCACCAACCCGCTCAACATGATTTTCGTGCATTTCATAGTCTTATTCTCCTTGTTTTCTCCGGCGGAACTCACGCCGACACATGAAGAATCGCATCGGCGGCAGACTTTTGACACCTGAAATCGAAATTATTTTTCATCGGCGAATTCATCCTCGATGATGGCGGCCATCTGCTCTACGCGGGACTTTATTTTATAAACCGTAGCCTTGGTTACGCCAAACTTTGCGATAACCTCCTCCAGTGGCATTTCGTCCTCGACGTAAGCACGGTAAACGGCACGAGATTGCGCGGATATTGCAGTTTTGGTAAGCACATGTTCAATTGCGCTTTGATGCCGCGCCATCCGCCACTTGATGTCTATCTGTTCGGCAACATCCGCCGGGATGGAAGGTTCGACATCGTCAATATCGACATGCAACCCCGCCCCTCGCGCCTGGTCTTTCCGGTAGAGCGAAACGAGATGCCGCCGGATCATCGTCGCCAAAAATGCGCGGAAGCTCCCCTTGGACGAGTCATAGCCGCCGGACTGCACGACAGTTACGAGCTTGAGGAAGATGTCCTGCACCACGTCGTCGGGGTCGTGGGTGCTGTCATGATACGCGACAAACCGCTTGATCGCCGGTTCGTACAGTCCGAAGAACCTTACCCATGCCGCTTCGCGTTCTCCTGTCACCTGAACGGCAATCTTCCGCAGAAGGGTCATTGAGGTTTCGGGGAATGCGCTCATTTGCCGCCCCCCTCAGGCTGGAACACATCTGGAGAAGAAAACAGTTCGCCAAAATCATCTTGCGCGGGCAGCAGAAGACCATTGGCCTTAGGGCGAAATGCCAAGACAGCCACCATGGCAACCACCAAGGCGACAAGGATAGCTACAAGGGCAAGGGCAATCCGCCGCCGCTTTAAGAAACCAGTCCATGACTTCCGGGGGATTACCTTTGTTGGTGCAAGTTCTTCGGGGGTCTCGATAGGCTGGAGTTGACGCGGCAAAACAGAAAGCGGCAACGGCCTGTCTTGCGGATCGACTGCAAGCATTCGCGTCAGTACATCACACCATCGGTACTTGAAACCATCGAGAAGCCCAAGAGCCTTTGTTCCCGGCTCGTACCAAAGTCCCGTCAGAAGATGGAAGAACATCACGCCGAGCGAATAGACATCGGCAGCAGGCGTCGCGTCATGGCCGCGCTGCACTTCGGGAGCCATGTAGCCTTTGGTTCCCATGATGAGCTTTGATTCGGTCTTACCGTCCGAAACAATCGTCCGCGTTGCGTTGACCTCGCGCGAAAGCCCCGCGCCAAAGATACGCGACACACCAAAGTCAGAGAGCATCACGTGCTTGTCCTCACGCAGAAGAACGTTGCCGAGCTTGATGTCACGATGGACAATACCCTGCGAATGAATGTAGTCAAGAGCTTTGCACAGATCGTCAAACCAAGTGAAAATGTAGTCCTCTTCAAGATCACCCAGCTCCACATCGTCAAGCGTGTGTGGCACATCGTCCTTGTATGTGATGATGTCCATAACGAAGAACGGAACACCGGTCGCCTCGTCGATGGAGAGATCGAACACGCGGATGAGAAGCGGATGGCGCAACCGCGCCAGCACCTTGCCTTCGGCCAGAAACTTCTTCTTGAGGATGTCGGCGTACTCGCTTTGCGAAGTGAACGCCTTGAGGGCGTAGCGAACGCCGAGCTGTTCATGCTCAACTTCATACACCGCGCCCATGCCGCCTTGTCCGAGAAGTCGGATGATTCGGTACGAGCCGATCTTTTGTCCCGGCTCAAATGTCATTCGATGCTTCTCCTCGCCTGTATTGTCTTGCCTCTTTCGTGTTTTTCCTCCTTTGCGCCGTACGCAGGTCGCCTCAGGCAACGGCAAAGATAGCACCAAGAAGGCGTATCATTATCGCGTCCCTTCTTCTTCTACTTCTTCTGCCAAGGCCATTTATAGTTCTGGTCAACGAATGTCCGAATTACCTCTATGGCATCACATTTTCTATTGTGCGCTTCAAGCCAACGGCTGGCAGCGGCAATATGTTCTGCTACGCCTGGTGTTCCATTGCATTTCAACGGAACTGCCGCTTCAGAAAACTTTATTGGACCTGCCGCATTATGCGCTAGTTCCCAAACCTCATTCGCTTCTTTTTCTGTCATCTTCGTTTCTCCATGCCCTCGTTTTGTTTCACGGTCGGAGAATCGGGCTTGTCCTCGTTCCGTGTCGTGTCGCCACGCGGCGGACTGACACGATTTGAGGGCATGAAAAACCTCTCTTCGTGTCTTTTGGAGGCTGTAGAGATTGCCTAACTGGAACACGAAGAGAGGCAAAACGCTTGCGCGTTTCCTCTGCATAGTGTCGCCAGTTGTGAACTCTCTACATTCCCAAAACGACCGCTTTGCAGCGCAAATTGTCTTTGGCGGATTTCTCCCCGCCATATTGTTCGTTACTTACTCGTGGCAGTGTCCTTTCATTGAGTGTGAACGATCGTTGAAGATTATGCCGCGTTGTGGAAGAGATAATAGAGCTGCTGAGGGCTGTATGTCCAGAGCTTCGTGGACTCGTCTTCCAACTTCGCATAGAACGGCGTATCGTAGAAGCGCATCATCGCCTCAAGCGTAGAGACGCCGAGATCCTTCGCCCAAAGCTGCGCGAGCCCCGCGACCTTCCAGTGCAGGAGCATATAGACGTTTGACTGGTTTATTTCTGCCATACGACCTCCTCGCTCCCTATAAATGAAAGACAAGCCAATGCCTCTTCCGTGTGAAAAAGTATCTGGTCAAAAAGCCGCCGGGTCTTCAGCCGCTCAATTAGCGAGGCAAAAGATATGATACCCCCCTCATACAAAGTAAATGATGTATAAACCTTGTCGTTTGCAACTGGACCTCTGACAAAATCAAAATCATGCGAGAAGTCGGGCTTTTTGCGGTTGGCAAGAACAAAATTTGCCCATGCACGACTCGGAGTAGTGAAGACCTTACCTTTGAACGGCGGCGCAAAAAGTTTCTCGTCAAGTTTGAAGACAGAGACAACTCCTGATTCTGCCCCCTCACGAGAACACTTCAACCGAACAAATCTCCTTGCCTGCGCCAACGAGCTCGTCACGTAGAATCCACAGCCAAAGTCGCCTACATGAACACCCTGCCGAATTTCTGGATTACGCACCTCAATCAGACTCCCATGATAGACCTTCATAAACGCTCCTTCCCTTTACGAACCTCTATGAAGCGTTCTATGTCATCAACTATTTGTCTCTCGCCAAAGGAGTGCAGTATGTCGTATTCCTCGTAAAGGTACTTCTCGACACCATACTTGCGGAACAGGTCGGCCACCTCATGTCCGCTGATACCGTGGATTGTCTTGTAGCATTCAATGCAAAACGCAACGAAGGTGACGATTTTCTCATCATCTTTCACGCTCACATTCTCTAGCTTTACTGCCATTTGCTACAATTTCTTTTGTACGCTCGCCGTTTCAGGGCATAGTATCCCCAATAAGAGAGCATGGGTAATATACTAAACTTCGTGGCGAAAGTCAATGGGACAGCGGGGGAGGCAAGGAGAAATCCATATTAGCAAATGACAGGCGGCGAGCCATAATTTACACTTATGCCTGAATCTGGTATAATACGCGGCATGGACTTACGGATACTAAGGTACTTTCTCGCCGTGGCGGAGGAGGGGAACATCACCCGCGCCTCCGAGCGACTGCATGTGTCGCAGCCAGCGCTCTCGACGCAGCTCGCCGCATTGGAGGACGAACTTGGCCAGAAGCTGTTTGAGCGCGGCGCTCGCGGAATCGAACTCACCGAGAAAGGCATCGCCCTAAAGCGCCGCGCCGACGATCTTGTCGATCTTGCCGAACGCATTGAGGCGGAAATAAAGTCCGGTGATTCCAATGAGCTTTCCGGCACAATATCCATCGGCGCCGGCGAGACACCTGCGTTCCGATTTGTCGCCCGTGCCGCAAAGGAACTTCGCCGCGCCAATCCGAGACTCAACTTCTCCGTCTCATCAGGCAACGGTGAAGACATACTTGCCCATCTCCTGGAAGGCACGCTCGACCTCGGCGTGCTTGTAGGCCCCGGACGCTACGAGGGATTCGACTACCTGACGCTGCCCTATACTCACCATTGGGGGCTTGCCGTCGAAAAGGATTCGCCGCTCGCAGAGAAGAAGCGCATATCGCCCAAGGACGCGCGAGGGATTCCGCTCATCTGTTCGCGCCAGGCGATGGTGAAGGAGTTTCTCGCCGGATGGTTCGGCTGTCCGTTCGGGAAGCTGGATGTGGTCGCCAACTGCGGGACTTGGCGCGGCGATCTGCATAGACGGAATGATACCGCAGGAGTTTGCCGACCGTGTCGTGTTCCGTCCGTTCGCGCCCGCGCTCGTCAGCGACGTCTATCTTGCCTGGCGCAAGAACGCCGCACTTTCCCCGGCTGCCTCCGCCCTTGTCGAAACCGTCCGCGCCATGGCGTCTGGCCGTCAGATGTGAGACATGGCCTTTTCGACAAGTCGCTTGCCTAGGGAACGGGCGTTGGCGAGGTCGGTCTCGAAGTGTGCATCGCTGTGTGCCCGCTTTTCCTCTTCAGTGAAGAGCGTCATGTCATAGCGCGAGTAGTCGGCGAACTGGTAGGTGTTGCAGGCGTAGAGCGTTTCCGATGCGCCGAACACCGCCGCCAGCGTCTGCGTGTTTGCCTCAAGGAGAGTCGGATAGCCGATGTCCTTCATCATGCTCTCCGGACAGTTCATTGTGAAGATGTTGGCTGTCTCGATCACCTTGTCGCGGCAGACGAGCGGTTTGCCGTTCTCGTAGTGGTAGCTGTAAACGGGGAAAGCGAGGCGTTCAAGGAAAGCGCGATACACGCCGGTTGGGTAGCTGAAGTATATCGGCGAGCCGAGGACAAGCACGTCTGCTTTGCGCGCGCGTTCGAGAACGGGTCTTAGATTATCGCGGATGGCGCACACGCCGTTCGTCTTGGCGTTCTTGAGCTTGCATGCGAAGCAACTCTTGCAGCCAAGGAAGCTGAAATCGTAGAGGCTGACGAATTCCGTTTCGGCGCCCGCCTCTTCTGCGCCCGCTTTCGCCGCCTCGAGCATCTTGGAGGTGTTCCAGCCCTTGCGCGGGCTGGCGTTGAAGAACATGGCAAATGGTTTGTTGTCTTTCATTTTGCCTCCTGGCTTGTATTATGGCGCAACACGGATTCCTTGGAGAATCCCGGCGATGCCTACAGCTGCAATGTCATCGATTATAAGGCCGTCGTCGTCGAACTTGTAGAAGTTCATGACGGTCGTGGAGAACTTGCGCCCGTTGGGCTGGATGCCCGCGAACGGCTGCGAACCGGTGAACGTCCCAGAGCAGGCCCACTGCACGGCGACCGTCCGCTCGTCGGCGACCATGTCCTCAAGCTTCCACTGGACGTCTGGGAAACTCGCCCGCATCATCGCAACGACGCTCAAATATCCCTCTGCGCCATAAAGCGGATCGGGCGAAACGGGTGTCTTGAACGCGGCCTTTGCGGAAATTAGCTTGTTGCCAAGAGCCAAGTCGTTTGAGTTGATGCACTGTTCGAAAAGCCGCATCGCCTCGCGGTTGCGCTCTATGCGACGCTTGCTTTCGGAGGCGCAGTTGGTGCATCCCGCAGCCAGCATAAGCACCGCCGACAAAACAATAATGCCCATGCGAATCATTCTATTTGTCCTTTCTCTGACTTTGCCTCTGTTTCGAGGTTCGCCAGAACCTTCGTCAAAAGCGTCTCGAACGTCTCGCCCTCCGCCTTTCCGAGCGGCGCATAGACGCGTCTGACAAGGCGGCGCGAAATGGACTCGTACTTGCCGCGCAGGGCTTCACCCGCCGGCGTCAGCGAGACGACGACGCTCCGCGCGTCGTCGGGGGAGTCCTTGCGCCGCACAAACCCCAGCTTCTCCAGCTTGTCCACAAGGACCGTTGTCGTCGGCTTCGTGCGATGCGCAAAGGCGGCGAGTTCGTGCATCGTCGCGTTGCCCTTGGCAAACAGCAAGGCCAGCACGTCGCCATGCGACGGCACCATTCCCGCAAGCCCGGCGGCAGAGAGTTCATCCGTCAGCCAGCGGTTCGACAGCGCATTGATGCGCCCGACAAGCATTATCGCGTTGTGTTCCATCAGCTAATTTAGTTAGATGTCTAATATTATATCATGCGAGGCACTTTCCCGTCAATGCGACATTCGTGCTGTGTCAGCGGACGGTTAGCAGCTCGTCCCAGCGGGTTGAGGCGCGTTTCGAGAGCTTCGACCGCTTCATCTTCCACGATTTGTCGCCAATGCCCTCGGACGCGGAGAACACTTTGCCTTTGCCGTAGCGGGCGTTGATGGCGTCGATTGCCTTGTAGAGCGGCGATGCCTCTGACACCTTGGGCGGGGCGAACAAGTCCATCTGGCGGGCGGTGCCGACTTTCTCCAGTCCGAAGAACACGACGCCAGTCTTGCGGTAGCGTGTTCCGGGCAGGAACAGCGCAGGCACTTCGGGACGGATCGCGTCGAGCATTGCGTTCGTCGCATCCGTCGGCTCGGGGAACATGACCGTCCGCACGATGCAGTCCCCGCCCCCACCAGAACGGAATATCTGCGCGTAGATGTTGCAGCCCGCTGCAAGCATACTGTGTCTTCGAAGCTTCGTCGCCGCCTGTGCCGTGAAGGATGCAAGAGATTCAGAAATGCCGTCGAGCGTCGTCACCGGCACGCCGAAGGAGCGCGAACACGACACGCTGTCCGGGTCTCCGTCGTAGTCCCTTTCATCGTTGCACGGCTTGCCGCGAAGCTCGGTTGCCGTGCGCAGAAGCACCACGCCGCCGACGGAGCGGATCACGTCGTCGCTTGCATCGCGGAGGTCTTTTGCCGAGAAGATGCGCTCTGCTCGGAGCTTCAGCGCAAGGCGACGCCCTACGCCCCACACCTCGCCCGCAGGAAGAGCTGCAAGCACCTCCGTCGGATCGTCGGGCAGCACATACACACCTTCAGGACGCTTTTTACCAATGTGGTTTGCGATTTTTGCGAGCGTCTTTGTCGGCGCGAAGCCCACGCCACACGGGATGCCGACCCAGCGGAGTATCTTGGCGCGTAGGCGCTTCCCGTATTCGACGAGATCGATGCCGCTGCATGTCGGGGGATAGATGAACGCCTCGTCAATGGAATACTGCTCAACGTCCAGCGCCTCTTCGCGGAGAATCGAGATTATGCGGCGCGACATATCGCCGTACAGCTCGTAGTTCGATGAGCAGAAGTCCAGCTCGCACGACTTTTCGCGGTTCTTGAGCTGGTAATATGGCGTCCCCATCGCGATGCCGAGCGCCTTGAACTCGTTGGAGCGCGAGATGCAGCATCCGTCGTTGTTGGAGAGGACCGCGACGGGTCGGCCGACGAGTCGGCGGTTGAAAACGCGCTCGCAGCTGACGAAGAAGTTGTTTCCATCAACAAGCCCGACCATGTTCAGAAGCGGTGTATGCAGGCCGTCACCTTACCAAAGTAGTCCAGTTCCTGGCCGGGTTTAAGCTTGATGACAGGGAATTTAGGGTTTGCCGGTTCAAGCCACACTTCCCTTTTCCCTCTTCCCTCTTCCCTTTTCCCCCAGCGAAGCGTCTTCACCGTGAAGTCGCCGTCAACACAGGCGATAATGACGTCACCACTGGCGGGGCGAAGCGAACGATCAACGACAAGGAGGTCTCCGTCGCGGATTCCTTCGCCTACCATCGACTCGCCCTGCACCTTCACGAAGAACGTAGCTGCGGGTCGCTTGACCAGCAGCTCGTTCAAGTCAAGAGGCGTTTCCTGATACTGCTCGGCTGGCGAGGGAAACCCCGCGACCACCGAGCCGGATACCTTTGCGTTCTTGCTCACGCCTATGCGCGGTTGAACTTTTCTTTCGGCTGTTTGCAGCGCGGGCAACGCCAGTCGGCTGGGAGATCCTCGAACGCGACGCCGTCATGCTCGGCGGGATCGTAGACATAGCCGCAGACCGAGCAGATGTATTTGCCAGTCGGCGTCTTGAAGACGATTTCGCCGACGGGAATGACGGCAGGCGGATTGTCGAGATCGACGACACGCTTTTGCGCGTGGCTTTCCAGCGCTTCGGGCGTGTGGGTGCCAAGATACACGGTCGGACGGGCGCGGCAGAAGGCACGAACGCGGTCGAGCGTTTCGCGCGCAGCGGCCTTGTCCTCGTACACGACGGAGAGCTTGTTCTCATAGAGCGCCACATCGGTGTAGGTGACATCACCGTGGATGAGATAGAAAAGTCCGTCCGTCTCAACGGCGACGATGCAATTACCCGTGGTGTGGCCCGGTGCGGATATGTAGGTCACACCTGGAGCGATCCGCTGCGAGGCGGGGAACTCGTAATAGGGTCCGTCCGTGAAGGTCGCAACCGTCGGGTTGTAGGGCTTGATTTCGTCCGCTTCCGCCTCGGCTGCGGAGCAGATGATCTGTGCATTCGGGAAATAGCGCAGCGCGCCAGTGTGGTCGGCATGCTTGTGGGTGATGAGAATCTTCGAGACCTGCTCTGGCTTGTAGCCAAGGTCGGCAAGCGCCTCGATGTACGGCTTGATTTTCCTGCCGACATAGATTGTCGCATCCTCTGTCGGTTCGCCAAACGGGAAGTCTTCGGGGACGCCCGTATCGACGAGGATGACTTCGCTCCCGGTGTCGATCACCCAGTTCTGGAGGCACGAGCGGTACTTGACCGCAGGGTCGAGTCCTTCCGCACCTTCGCCACCAAGGGCAAATGGACGCGTCATGAAACCGTTTTCGGCGAAACGGACGGGCTGTATTTTTATGCTCATGTTTTGTGTTCCTTATCTAGGTTTGATGACTCTCGTAGAAGTGAAGAGATCGTGAGGGCTTACTTGAGTGCTTTTTCAACCTCCGTCTCAATGGCTGAAAGCGGAGCGGTCGGCTCGAAGCGGCGTATGATGCGCCCGTCGCGTCCGATGAGGAACTTGGTGAAGTTCCACTTGATGGAGGGCTTCTTCGCGTAGTCAGGGTCGGCATCGCTCAGCATCTTTTCGAGAAGCGGCGCGATTTTGTCGTCGTGCGAGAATCCTTCGAACTTAGTGTTGGCCGTGAGGAACTTGAAAAGCGGCGCGGCGTTGTCATCATTTACATCAACCTTTGCAAACCGTGGAAATGCCGTATTGTAGTGCACGACGCAGAACGTGTGTATCTCATCGTCGGTGCCGGGGGCCTGCTGTCCGAACTGGTTGCAGGGGAAGTCCAGAATCTCAAAGCCCTTGTCCTTGTGCTGGGCGTACATCCACTCAAGCCCTTCGTACTGCGGCGTGAAGCCACAGCGAGTGGCTGTGTTCACAATAAGCAGAACCTTGCCTTTGTAGTCCGAGAGCGACACGTCCTCGCCCTTGCGTCCCTTGACGGTGAATTGATAGACGGTATTCGTTTCCATGTGTGTCTCCTTTGTTTCGGCGATGCCGTGTGTGAGCATCGCAAGTGTTATAGATTTACCTCGTACCTTTTGCTTCGTTCATCAATCCTTAAGTGCGTAAAAAATGCTCAGGCCATGATAACACATTGCGCCGTCCAAAGTCAATAGTCGATATTCCGTTGTTGTTGACGTGACATGAGCGGCTACCATTGGAGATGGAACTTCTCCAACGGCTCGTAGCCGCGCTCGGCCATCAATTTGTCCCATGCTTTGGGAAGTTGTATCTTGACTGTGGCGAAACCGCCGCCCGGCAGGCACATTTCTTTGTTGCGAGACGGATCGCCGGTGACGAGGAATGCGCTCTTGCCCGCCGACATAGCGGGGACTGTCGCCATGCGCTCCATGCCGGTCCATGCGAGCCACGGCGGCGTCGCAGTCTCGGATGCACCCTCCTTGCGGGCGACGCGCTTCTCGTGCATCCCAACGCTGTATTTAGCTGGGTCGAACGCGCTGCCGGGGTTGCCCCAGTAGTTAGCGAACGCCCGAGCCCCGAGCGGAATGCGCGCCGTCGCTTCCACGGCGCGACATAGCGCGTCCTTCGTGGGATACGTCCGCGCCAGGTCGCGAGCGACCCCCTCCGTCAGCAGGAATACTCGGTATGTGCATGGCATCCCGCTCGCAACCGCCATCTGCGACTTTTCAGTTGCGTCCCATGCAATCATGTCTTTGATCTTTTCGCCGTCCGATGTGGCGGGCACGAGGTTGTTTCCCCAGTTGATCGCAGATGCGGCAGTAAGAGTCGAGTCGTCTCGTGAATATCCCTGTTGCACATGCCATGGCTTCCAGCCGATTTTCAGAGTGGCGGCCTCGTCTTCCACGAGGCACCACGGCATCAGGTATCCAAACGTGCCCATGCGGTTTTCTTTTACTCGGTAGCCGCCGAGGTTTAGCATGGCGAGGTTCAAGAAGCGCCCAAGGACGGCGTTCTTCGGTTCGTTGATTTCGCCTTGTCCGCAGTCAAATCCAAGTTGCCGCACTACGGGGCCGCTCAGCCAGCAGAAGGGGGTCCATGCATGGGTTGATGCGAGCGGACGGCGGAAGTCGCCATCCTTCATTGCCTCGACGAACGCAATGAGAAGGGGCATTAATTCCGGCGGACACCCCGCCATCACGCCATTCGCCGCGACATGGCGGATCGTCACCTCGCGTTGGACGGGCGGAATCGCGCCAAGCGAATGGTCGGGCGGAAAATCGGTGAACTTGAGGAACTCCGCGACGGCAGCTTCCGTCGGTGGGATTATTGGCAGTCCGTCAGTCCAGCCGGAATCAAGGAAGATGCGCTGGATTTCTGCGTAGGTGCCGAAGATTGTGTGATCATCATTCGCCATCGGGCCTTCGACTGTCGGATGGGTGTCGTCACCAGTTTTAGCTGTCAGTCCCGCCTTGACCTGCGGCCATAGCATCTTACGCGTGTTTGCCAGCAGTTCTTCGCGCGTGTGGCTCGCGAATGCGCCAGGATATTCTGCCACGCATAGTCTCGACAGCCCAGCCGATGCCGCCGCGCCCTTTGCCTGTTTGACGAATCCCGGCGCGGCAATCATTACGGAAGGAATGCCCAACGCTTCGGCGGCGATGCAAGAGCCCGTTTCCTTCGGTGTGCAGAGTCCGCACCCACCATTGCCCGACACAACCGCATCGACCTTGAACTCCTTTAGCTTGCGCTGGAACTCGTCCTTCTCGCGTCGCACCACGCCAGGGCGCGGCCATGGCCCTGCTGCCCCAATCTCGCTAAGCATATAAACCTTCGCTGTCGGAAACTCGGCGAGAATGAGGCGTTTCAGTTCTGGGTGCGTTACGTTCGCCATGAAGCTTCCACCGACAAGCGCGATTGTCTTGCCGTCCAGTGACTTGAGGCGCGGCGCAGCTGGCATCGGCTCAACTGCCGCTTCTGGCACTGGCGACACGACGGAAAGTATCACCTCGCCCGATGTCGGCAGGGGACATGTACCTTCCGTACAATCCATAGATCCATCTTTCGGCGGATGCTTTGCTTGTACGCAGAGTGCCGTTGAAAGGAAAAGTGCGAATGTCAGCCATAATTTCATGGTTTTTGGTCCTTTTTATTGTCCAGCAACATTGCCGTCCACCCATAAGAACGCAACAACGACGAATAATCTACACAGCATTTAAAACTCTCAGGACAAGGGGGCGAGTGCGTTCCTACGCCCATCAAAGTCTATTCCGTCGCCTACTTAGAAGCGATCTGCCATGTGAACATTCAAGAATCTGCCTATGGGCAAATGGATTCTGCCTATGGACAGAAATTAGTCTCCATGTGGACAGTCATGAGTTTTGGCGTCAATACTTGGTAGAATTGACGCCAAAACACTATTGAATTGACGCCAAAACTATGGTATAATGGCGTCAAAACTTTTTCAGGCCATGGACTCCTCGCTGTTTGGCTACGGGGCGAATGCAATTTGGCCATAGAAAGGAAGGAAATTGTACATGGACAGAAGACAAAGCATCAAGGCAGTCGCAAGATCGACGGCCATGAGCGGGACTTTTCAGGCCGTCCTGAAACCTGAGGAAGTGCTAACGATGGACGACATTGCCGAGCGGTGGGCCTCCTATTCGGGGCAACCGCAGGGAATGGCCAAGTCACACCTCATCGGGCTTGAGAGCTTCATTCTCGATCAGCTCGCCAAGGGATATCGGCTGGACTTCGGGCTGGTGTCGTTCTATCCGCGATTGTCTGGCGGCCTAACGAGCCGCGATGCCGATCCCGAAGCCGAAGGACTGTTCGTGCGCGGATCGGTGAAGGCGCGTCGTGCGCTGGTCAACGGGTTGAAACATCGGCTGGTGGCCGAGAACGCACAAGCAACATCTCGCGTGCGCATCTACAACGTGTTCGACAGGGAGACCAGCAGATACGGAATAGTGACGCCAGGTCATACTCTCTCCATTTCAGGCAATGACATCGTAATTGACCAGGCAAGGGACGACGAGGGCGTGTGGCTGGAGAAGCGTATGCACGTCAATTCCAGACGTCACTCCTACACAAAGGTTGCGCGCGGACGCATCTTAAAATCCGACACCGACCTTGCCGAAGTCGTCTTTGATGAAGCAATTCCCAAAGGAACCTATCTCCTTACGCTCTATACGCGCAGCGGCCGCGGAACTGACTTCAAGGTCATCCACTGCCGAAGCGAAGTTATGGTGAAATAGCCATAGATTTTGCCTTGCTCATTTCGTTTGTGGACAAAAAGAAACGCGGTAAACTTGCCGCGTTTCTTTGCTTTTGTTAGGACTGCGATAGTTTTACTACTTCACCTTCACGCGCATGAAGAACGAGTTGCCTGCATCGGAGGGAGGCGAAACGGTGAACTTGGCCTTGCCATCAACAGGCGTATCAAAGGTGATGTCGATGTTGTCGGACGAGAAACCATCCGGCGAGAGCGTTGCCGCTCCCTCAACACCAAGAACCTTCTTCAAGTTTTCTTTAAGTGTTTCCACCGCAACCATACCGCCGCCGATGTTTACGCCATCAATCGCCACCTCAAGTGCGAAGCTGGCAGGACGCGATGTCCCCATCGTGCCACCATCCAACACCTCAAACCTCACAATCTGCACATCGTTTGACGTAATCTCCTTCCCGATGAGCGCGTCCGCGCCCAAAGCATACGACAGCCATGTATTCTTACTATCGACGACTGTTGGCGGATAGAGATTGTTTCCATTTGCCCACGCTCTAAACGCATCATATTCAGCCACAGAGGAAACATGTGCCGCAATCCCCTTGTCTGCAAAAATCGCAACAATCTCGCCAGCCTCCTCATTGCTCGCAACCGCCGTCAGTACTTCCGGCCAATACTGAAGCGTCAGCCCATTCCACTTTTCACCCTCACCAACGTCCCATCCCGTTGACCGAGGCGAAACAGAGGCAACACAACCTGACTTGACCGAAGAAAAAGCAGAGGATCCGATCGTTGGTGCGTTACCAAAGAAGATCACGTTAGTTAGTCCGCTGCAATTGTAGAACGCTATCTCCCCGATGCTCGTCACGTTGTTCGGGATCGTCACGCTCGTCAGCCCGCTACAGCCGGAGAACGCCGAATTCCCGATGTTCGTAACGCCACTGCCGATCACCACATTTGTCAACCCGCTACAGCCAGAGAACGCACAAGACCCGATGCTTGTCACGTTGTCTGCAATTATCACATTCACCAGGCCACGGCAGTCCTGAAAGGTATAGTCATTGATAGTTGTCATTGGAATCGCCACGCCTCCATGGAAAATCGCACCCGCATCTACCATGATGGTCATCGAAGCGGAACAGCCGTCAAATGCATTGTCCTCGATCCTTATTCTCGTTGTCCCGCTCCTTATAATAACGCTCGTCAATCTGTCGCAATTATAGAACGCATGGTGAGAAATTGTCTCAACGCCTGAGCCTATCGTTACATTCGTCAAGTTGTGACAATTGGCAAACGCATCGCTCTCAATAGTTGTTACGCTGTTCGGGATAATCACACTAGTCAATTCGGAACACCCTCGAAATGCATCATAACTAATCCTCGTTACGCTACTTGGTATTGTTATGTCGGTCTCACCATTCAGATTTACCCCCTGTAGATTCCCATAGTCATTGATGGTCCACTCAACATTCGAAGCATATCTCAGCACAAGACAGTTCCAGAGTTCTCCTTCATTAACGCCCCATCCAGTCGAATCGCGAGACACAATCGCGTCACAACCTTTCTCGAGGTTTGTGATTTCGTAAAGAGGCTGATTACAGATAGGCGCATTGCCTTCGAACACCACGCTTTTCAATTCTCGGCAACTTATGAACACGCCATACCCGATACTCGTCACGTTAGCAGGGATTGTCACGCTCTTTAGGCCGCTACAACCATTAAACGCCCATCCCTCGATGCTCGTAACGCCGCTTCCAATCACAATATTCGTCAGCCCACTACACCGGTCGAAAGCAGAAGCACCTATGCTTGTTACGCTGCTTCCTATCACAACGCTCTTAAGCCCGCTGCAACAATTGAATGCATAAGACCCAATCTTTGTTACGCTACTTGGTATCGTTATGTCGGTCTCGCCATTAAGCTCCACGCCCCTCAGTTCGCCGTTGACAATCTCCCATTTGACATTTGAAGCATATCGTAGAACGAGGCCATGCCAAAGCTCGCCTTCTCTTACGCCCCAACCGGTTGAATTGCGAGGCACAATCACTTCGCATCCACTTGCTATGCCATAGAATACAGAATTATAACAATAAGGCGGCGCATTGCCTTTGAATTCCACACTTTTCAACTTTCTGCAATATTCGAACGCATAATCTCCGATGCTCGTAACACCGCTTCCGATCACCACATTCGCAAGTTCGCTACAATCTCTGAACACTTCTCGCCCGATGCTCGTAATACTGTCTGGTATCGTCACGCTCGTCAACCCGCTACAAGACACGAACGCATAATCTCCGATGCTCGTAACAGGATTGCCGCCAAGCGAGGAAGGAACCGTCACAGCACCATAGGGATGCGGAGAGATGGCGGTTGAATATCCGTTGTTAATTTCCACCGTGTTGCCGTTGATTCGATACGTCCACGTGTAGCCGGCCGAATCGGTCCACGTATCGGCCCATGCACCAGACGTCACGGCAACAGCCATGCAGAAAACCGTCGCTCTTGTCATTTTCGACATTCCGTTCATTTTACACCGCCTTTCGCATTCGCAATCTGCCGCTCCGCGTCAGCGACGCACTTTGCCAGCTGTGCCTTTGTGGGAAGCACCTTCTTGAGCTCGTAATCGGTGATGCCCATTGGCAGGCCAAGTTCTTCAAGATGGTACTTGGCGAGAACGCGATTGTGCTCCTTGCAGATGAGAAGTCCGACGGGCTGGTTGTCTCTGGGCGTGTTGAGCACATGCTTTGCCATCGCCATGTAGCCGCTCAACTGTCCAAGGTCGGCAGGTTCGTATTTCCCTGTCTTGACCTCCACGACAAGGTCGGTTGATAGCCAATTCAAGAGCGAGTTGCGGCTCCACCCGTTTTGCGCCGCCTTGATCTGTGTTGCACGATAACGCCGTTTGAGGTCAGAAATCCAAGCGGCATAGGATTGCTCCACACCGCTTTTATTGCCTTTCACAAGAGCCGAACCTTTCTTTGCAGTTAGTCGGATTGTATAGTTAATCTTTTCGTTGAAGTTGTGAAACCGCAGCGTCAGCTCGCAGGACTGATCTTATCCGCTCGCCAGATTCCCGCGTGGCGCGACCGAGTTCTTCGATAGTTAGATCATCAAACTGATTTTGTCGCCACGCCGTGTAGTCCGCGCTCTCGCGACTGAGATACGCGATGAACCGCTCTGTTTCGAGCAATCCAACGTTCCGCAACAGGACGTCCATGCATCGAGATCCAAGCGCTTGATCGCTTTCAAACTTGAAGTTAGTCATCGTCTCTCCTCCATGTGACAAATTCGACAGGATTGGCCACTCGCATTTCGCCTATTTCCCTGACTTTCTTAAGAATGCCCTTGTCCGTCGTGAAAAACCAATCGCACGAGGCCGCTTCTGCAGAGGCAAGATGCAGGGCATCCATTTTCTTTACGCCCATCGCCTCAAAGTCCTTTGCCCGTTCAATGATTTCATCTGTAGTCTCGACATAGACCGAAGCTCCGCCTATCCATGCAACTATCGATTTAAATCTCCGTGGGAATGGATTCTTGTCAACTTCATGGCACAAACTATCAGACCAAACGTATTCAAGTTCGCCAGATCGCATCATAGACTGTATCTGCAACTTGGCGAACGACTCCAATGCTGTTGCGAGATTGTGTTGATCATCAAACGGACGATTGTAGCAGCAGTTGTCGAGATACACCCTCATGCCATAAACCTCCTTTCTTGGCGAACGTTGCATATTATACACTATTTTCGGCTTGGCGTGTTGAGCGGTGTAGATTTTCTGCCGCGGGGGCGTCGCGGAAGGTTGGCGCGGCGCTCGCGCGCCTTGCGGATCGCCTCGACGGACGCCTTGATCGTCTCGTCATCAGGGAAGCGCGCCGCCAACGATTCGGCTACCTCCAAAGCTCGCCGCAGCTCAGTGTCCCGCGGATCTTGTTCGCTCCTGTCGAAGTTCGTCATCGTCGCGGCGAGCGACTGCGCCGCGCGCGCAGCCTCCTGGTGCGTCGCCTCAAGCGCACGGGAGGTCTTCACGTACCCGACGGCAAGCGCGGCGATGAACGCCGCGAGCAGAAGAACAGCCGCAACGATTCCAAACGCGGCAATCGGATTGCGCCGCGCAAAAAGGCGGAAGCGCCGTAGGGGTGAAGGCGGATTGGCGGCGACCGGCTCGTGCGCGAGAAAACGGCGCAGGTCGGCAAGCAACGCATTTACACTTTCATAACGACAAGAAGGATCATGAGCTGTTGTCTTTGAAAGAATCGCGGCAAAGTCGGGCGAAGGAGATCCGACGCGTTCGGCCAGCTGGCGCAGCGTCACGCCGAGCGAGTACTGGTCGCTCGATTCGGAAACCTTTCCGCCGTCCAGCACTTCCGGCGCCATGTAACGCTTCGTCCCCGACTTGTCCTTTTCGTTCGCGGCGGCAAGGCAGGCAAGGCCAAAGTCACCGAGCTTCACCGTGCCGCTTTCGCCGACGAAGATGTTGGAAGGCTTTACGTCGCGGTGGAGAATTCCGCAGCGATGGGCGTATGCAAGCGCTTCTGCGACGGAAACTCCAAGGCGGGCCACTTCCTCAATCGACGCGAACTTATGCCTGTCGGCGCTCTCGCCCTTTACGAGCTCCATCGCAAACCATGCCGTTGTTGCGTCGCTTCCCGCCGAAAAGACCTGAACGATATTCGGATGGTGGAGTTGTGCGACCGTTCGCGCCTCTTCCGGTAGAGTGCCATGAGATGAAAGAACTTTGACAGCGACATCGCGCCCAAGCGAGATCTGCCGTGCCATGTAGACCGCGCCCATTCCGCCTATGCCAAGAAGTGAAATGGGCTCAAAGTCGGGAATCGACGGGAACGAAGGAGCATGCGAGTTCTCGTTTTCGCCAAGTTCGTCAAGCTCCGCCGCCAGATGGCGCAGATCTGCGGTCAGTTCTTCCTGAAGCATGATACCTCCACGAGTTTTTGCTGCAGGCGTTCCAATGCCCGGACATAGCGTATCGACGCAGCTTTTTCGGTAATCCCGAGCGCGGCGGAGCATTCTGAGTTGCCGAACCCGTCGAAATGGCGCATGACGAGGATTGCGCGGTCGTTCTCCGGCATCGCGGCAAGAGCGCGGCGGAGGAGCGCGTGACGCTCGTTTCGGTCTACGTGGGAGGCAGGGGACGTGATGTCGGCGGGAATGTCGTCGAAGGGCGATGCTTCCTTGCTCTGGTCGTCTAACTTCGGGCTTTCGACTTCACGATAGGCGTCGCGCCCCTGCGCTTGAAGATTGCGGCGCTCTATGTCGGCTATCGTCTGGAGAAGTATCGTACGCAGTTTGTAGTAGACAGGCACATCGCCATGCGCGGCAAAGTAGTCAAGCCGCTTCGCAGCGTTGACGTATGCCTCCGACAAGACATCTTCCGCATTCAATCGCTTTAGCAGGATTGGATTCAGCCGTCTTTCGGCGATGGCAAGAAGTCTCTGCCTGTTTTCGGCAAAGGCGGCGGCGAGATTGACTTGCGAAAAACCGTCCATGCCGCATATTTTACCATATTTTGCCACATGTCCTTGTCAAGACGTGGTCGCGGCCGTAAGGACCGCATTCGTACGTCCTGACCGCCGAAGAGTACTCTCCAAATGTGTCGCTCACTGCATTTTCCCCGCGTTAGATTTTTCTAAAAGTTCAAACCGCTTCATCTGCTTTCCGTCTCGCTCAATTGTCTCGAAGAACATCTTTGCTGGCCGCACCCACAGGCTGTGTTCACCATACAGCGCGCGGTAGACGACCATCTCCTCAAGCGTCTCGGAATCCTTTGCGAATCCCTCGAGTCGATAGAGGTTCCCCTTGAAGTGCCGAAACTCGCGGCCGATTAGTTTTTCGTGTCCTTCGTTCATTTATCGAGTCTCCAGCCGAAGTCGTTGTGGTAGATCATCCGGCACGAATTCCCCTTTACACCACTTTCAGCACTTCGGCGACGGGCTTGCGGGGATTCTTGAAATACGGCTGGGCGGACTTTCCGACCGCGATGACGGACGTCAGTATCTCTTTCTCGGGGATATTGAGTATCGCCTTTACCTTTGCCGTGTCGCGTATGCCCATGATGAGGGTGTCCCATCCGTGGTCTTTCGCCGCGAGGACGAAGTAGGAGGACGCGAGTCCGCAGTCGTACGCGCCCCACATTTCGCCGAGCTCGTTTGCAGGCGTGTTGCCCATGTAGCCGCTTTGCCCGGGGACGAAAGTAACGGCGACAAGTGCGGCGGCGTTCTCAGAGCTTGCGGCATTGAACCCTGGAAGGGCGTCGCTCCAGATCTTCGCCTTGGCGTCGTCGCCTATCGCCGCATAGTATCGAGTCGTCTCGGTATTCTTCCAGCTCGGGGCATTGAGCGCCTCTTCGACGATCTTTGCCATTTCGTCTTTGGAGATTTCCGCCTTGGCATACTTGCGTACGCTACGGCGAGCTTCGATTAGTTCGCTGAACTTCATTGTTTCCTCCTTGTGTGGTTTATTTTCAAAGCAACCGACGCCGCCTGACACTGCGGCTATTCCCGCCGCAAGCGACGCCTTTTTCACAAATGTCCGACGCGTGATCATAGATGTTGTCCTTTATGGAAATTGCGGTCGCTTACTACGGCTTCGGCCTTTTTGCGGCCGACTTCGTACACGGCCTGCATGCGCTCTGGGTCGTGGCAGACGCGCGATATGTCGAGCGGTGTGTCGGGCGCAATCAGGATTGCCGCGCCGTCGGCAACGCGCGAATCGATGTAGCTTAGCGTTTCGTTGTACCATTCGTGCCGCGTCTTGAGCGCCTTATAGACGGCTGGGCAGTGGCGGAGAAACGGCTTTGCCAAGCGGTGCTTCCACGAAGGGAACTTCCTGTAGCCGTGCGGGCGCGTCGTGATGACGACATTGAAGTCGTAGCCAAGCGACTCGAAGTAGCGAAGGGGAATCCCGTCGGAAAGACCGCCGTCGAGATACTCGCAGCCGTCGATTGAGACTGGCCGCGAGACGACCGGCATGGAGGCCGAGGCGCGAATCCACTCGAACGCCCGTGCGTCGGCCTTGTCGAGTCGCCTGTAGGCTGGCTTGCCTGTTGCGCAGTCTGTGGCGACGACATGGAATTCCATTGGGTTCGCCGCGTATGCCGCGGCGTCGAAGACATCAAGCTCCATTGGGAGCTTGCGGTAGCAGAAGTCGGCGTTGAAGAGATCGCCCGTCTTGAAGAGTGACGACCACGAGCAGTAGCGGGGATCGCGAGCGAAGCGCTTGTTGTAGCGGATCACGCGTCCGATCTGTCCGCTCTTGTAGTTGCAGCCGAAGCAGGCGCCTGCCGATACGCCGATGATTCCGTCGAACTTCACGCCGTGTTCCATGAAGACGTCGAGTACACCGGCCGTGAACAGCCCGCGCAATCCCCCGCCTTCAAGTACAAGTCCGCGTTTCATGGTATCGTTCCTTGCAAATTTTCCGTATGTTGCGGTATTGCAGTTTGCTACCTCGCAAGCTTCCAGCAAAGCCAGGCGGAGAGCGTCTTTGAGTCGAAGATCGTACCGTTGCGGATGCCGTCCTCTACTTCGGCTTCCGAGAGGACAACCGGGTAGACATTCTCGTCGGGATCCTGGTCTTGTGCGTGAGCTTTGTCTGATATCTCCGCGAAGTAGAGGTGTATGCGTTCCTCGCAGTATCCGGGAGTGCAGATGATTGTCGTGAGGAACTTGATGGAAGTCACCTCATAGCCAGTCTCTTCGGCTGTTTCGCGCCTTGCGCCTTCTATCGGGTCTTCGCCAGGTTCAAGTCCACCGGCGATTACCTCGATCAGCGCCTCTTCTGCTGCCTTGCGGTACTGCTTCACGAACACGAACTTTCCGTCAGGGCGACGTGCGACGATGGCGACGGCGTTGCCGTGGCGTATTACCTCGCGTTTCGCCTTGCGACCATCCGGCAGCTCGATGTCGAGAAGATCGACGCTGATGATCTTGCCTGTGTACTTGCGCTCGGTGGCGAGCGTCTTTTCAGTTAAGTCTGGTTGCATTTTATGATTTCCTTTTGGGTGGGAGTTAGCCACAAAGAACAGGAGATACAGGAGTGGAGGGAGTTGTGGGTGTGGCTTGGCCACAAAGAACAGGAGATGCAGGAGTTGAGGGTGGGGTGGGTGGGGTTGGGTTTAAGCCACAAAGAACAGGAGATACAGGAGTGGAGGGAGTTGTGGGTGTGGCTTGGCCACAAAGAGCAGGAGGTTCAGGAGGAGAGAGACGAGGGCGAGCAAGTTTTCTTGACTCAAACTTGGGCGATCCGAAGTTTATCAACATGCCATAATCTATTTTCATGGCGGAAAGGTAGTTGATTGTCTGCGCTATGTGTGCATTCTGAAGCGCGGACACAGCTTTCAGCTCTATCGCAATCCCGTCTACGAGCATGTCAACAATGTAATCTCCAATGACATAGCCGTCTTCATCGCACACCTTGATTGGCACTTGTGTCTTGACATTGAAACCTGCTTTTGACAGCCTATGGGCAAGACCATTTTCATAGACTTTCTCAAGATAGCCCGTCCCAAGATAAACATGCAATTCGTACGCGATTTGCCGTATCGCGTCACACTTCGCTTTTGATTCTTCTTCCGTCATCTCTCCTGTCTCTCCTGTTCTTTGTGGCCCTAAATCACCAGGATTCTGCCACCCTCCTGTTTCTCCTACCCTTTGTGGCTCCAATCACCTCGCTTCTGCCACTCTCCTGTTTCTCCTGCTCTTTGTGGCTCCAATCACCTCGCTTCTGCCACTCTCCTGTTTCTCCTGCTCTTTGTGGCAGAAATCAAGCCTCTACCCGAAGTCGTTGCGTTAGAGCATATTGCAGGCGCGTTTCACCATCCAACATTAACAATCGGCATATAGCGCATTCCGCTGAAATAAGTCGCGTCTTCATCGTGAGAGATTCCATTGATAAGTCCGATTTGGACAACCCATCCATCCTTTGCCGGACAAGCAAAGTTTATAAGCCCGATTTGGACCCCGCACATTGACACAGCGCCATTGTAGCATGCTATCTGCAAACCTCGGTTTTCCGCATGTTGACTCGATGCAGCTTGGGAAAGCAATCCCGCTATCTGGACGCCCGTCATGCCGGAAACCGTCACTGATGCGATGCCGCCTAGCTGAAGTCCACTCGCTTTTTCAGCCAAGGCAAAAGCACCTCCAATCTGAACGCCCTTGACGCATTCATCACCAGCCTGAATCCCGACGACTGAAATGCCTCTCAGTTCTCTCGAATGCCAGGAATTGATTGCCCCCAGCGACAGGCCTTCAACAGTATCAGGCCCCATGCCGACAACCGACAGATGAACGCCACAAACGTCATTACTTGGGAAACATCCGCCCATCGACACCGCAATCGGAGTTGCACCCGACGCACTTACCGAAAATGCGCCAATCATTACCATCAAATAATATCTTGAAGCCTGTATCACCTGTCGCACTATTTTAGTTGTTTGCATTGCTATACCCTCTCTAATCTCCTGTCTCTCCTGTACTTTGTGGCTTAAAACCAATCGTTTTTATGCCAACTCTTTGCCGACGGAGAATGCGTTGGCGACGGCGTCTCCCATGATGCGATAGACGTGGGCGCAGGGGTCAAAGCAGATCGGCTTCATCTTCGCGGCGTCGGGCTTGCCGTCGGTAAGCGCGGCTTCCTCGACCGCGCAATTGACGATCTTCCCGACGACGTTGCAGTTTTCATCGTTCATTGAGACAAGCTCGCATTCGAGAACGAGCGGGAGCTCGTTGATGACTGGTGCGTCGACGAATTTGCTCTTCGTAACTGTAAGCCCGCTCTTCGAGACCTTGTCGGGCGTCTTGTTGCCGCTGACGAGTCCCAAGTAGTCGCAGGCAGCGACCTTGTCGGCGGTGCCGAAAGCGACTGTGAACGCTTTGCGGGCGGCGATGTTTTCCCATGTCTTGTGCGAGGTATCGATACAAATCGTTATCTCGTCCTCGAGTGTGATTCCGCCCCATGCGGCGTTCATCACGTCAGGCGTTTCTTCTTCCCCGTAAGTGCCGATCATCAACACCGGCATCGGGAACATCCAGTTCTTCTTTCCAAGGTTCTTTTTCATCGTTTTGTCCTTTCTTTATATTGCTTTCCTTGCCACTGTTTGCCTACTGACCTCTCCTGTGTCTCCTGTCCTTTGTGGCTAAAAACAAATTCTCCAATTTCTCCTGTATCTCCTGTTCTTTGTGGCTAAAAACAAATTCTCCAATTTCTCCTGTATCTCCTGTTCTTTGTGGCTAAAAACAAATTCTCCAATTTCTCCTGAATCTCCTGTTCTTTGTGGCTAAAAACAAATTCTCCAATTTCTCCTGAATCTCCTGTTCTTTGTGGCTAAAACCTATTCTCCTACCTCTCCTGAATCTCCTGTTCTTTGTGGCTAAAACCTATTCTTCTCCTGCTATCTGCCTATAGCACTCGTACGCGGCGATGGAAACGGCGTTTGCAAGGTTGATGCTTCGCGCGTGTTCGCCTGGCATCGGTATCTTGAAGAGCGATTCTTTGTAGCGGTCGTAGAAATCCTTTGGCAGACCTGACGATTCGTTGCCGAACACAAGCGCATCACCTTCCGAAAAGCTGCACTCGTATAGTGATTTCTCGCCATGCGTTGATAGAAAGAAGAGACGCTTTGGCTTTGCCGCCGCAAGATACTCTTCCCAGGTGTCGTGAATCGTCACGTCGAGATGAGGCCAGTAATCGAGCCCCGCGCGGGCTATATAGCGATCATCGAGCGCGAATCCAAGAGGTCTCACGAGATGAAGCGGCACGCCCAGCCCTACGCAGAGCCGACCTATCGCCCCCGTGTTATGCGGGATTTCAGGGCGAAGAAGGACGATTGAAAAACTATGCTCCATATTTGTTCTTGACTATCGTGCAGTCCTTGCCAAGACGTGGTCGTGGCCGTCGGGAGCGTATACGCGGTGGACGAACACATCAGGTTCCGTCTCGACGGATTCAACGCGCACCTCCTCGCCTGCAAGCGTCTCTGACTTGAACACGATTTCGAGCTCATGGCACGGGCCCGCCGAGTCAGGGCGTCCCTCCATCAGCCATTCGACATAATGGACGTTGTTGACGTGCCCGTTCAAGTCGATGTCGCCGCGTCGTGCGCGGAAGACGAGTGCGTCAGGGGACGCAACGCTACATTCCCAGCGCAACTTTGGCAGCGGCTCGTCTCCGAAAATAGGTTCCCTTACCGTGTTCGCCGCCGCAAACACGGCTTCTGGAATCGCGACTACCTTGCGGGATGCAAGATCGATGAGCATCCATTCGCTGGTAGCACGTCCGAGTTCCTCGCCGTTCGCGCCCCCCAAGACGAAGTCACGCCACGCGACAATACGCCGTCCGCCGCGCGGGAATGTCAGTATCGAGACTGTCTCGCCCCACTTCGGGAATCGCGACATCTTCACCTTGAGGCGCGTAAGCACCCATGAGATGTTCTCGCCGGCAGACTCGAAGTTGGACTTCGAAAAGGACAGTGCCTCGGCGTTAAGACTTGCTGCCTCCTGCAGCCAGTTGCAGACAGAGGCCATCGTAGCCGAGCCGTCTGGGCCGCATTCATATGTCCTGACAGCCCAAGAGTACTCTCCAAATGTGTTGCTCACTGCATTTTCCCCGCGTTAGATTTTTCTAAAAGTTCAAACCGCATCATCTGCTTTCCGTCTCGCTCAATTGTCTCGAAGAACATCTTTGCTGGACGCACCCATAGACCGTGTTCTCCATATAATGCGCGATAGACAACCATCTCTTCCAGTGTCTCGGAATCCTTCGTGAATCCCTCGGGGCGATAGAGGTTGCGCACCCTCTTGCGACTTTGCTTCGCAAAGCTCCTCGCGTTGCTCGTCGGGGAACCTGACGGCTTCGCCGCAGGTGCATCTTGAAGTGCCGAAACTCGCGGCCGATTAGTTTTTCGTGTTCTCCGTTCATTTTTGTGTTCCGCCTGCTGGGTCGGTGAGGTCTGGGATGGTGCCGCTGGCGACCATCCAGAAATAGAGACTTGCGATGCTGCCGCATGGCGAAAGGCGGCGGCGGTATTTCTCGAAAAGTTTCTTCGTGATCTTGCGATGGCGATAGACCATTCGCATCCCGCGATGGATGCCGAGATCGCCATAGCTCAAGACGTCCGGACGCTGCAAGGTGAAGAGCAAGAGCATTTCCGCCGTCCAGACGCCGATGCCGCGCAGGGAAGAGAGCGTGGCGATCACTTCAGCGTCAGGCATCTTGGCGACGGCGTCAAGGTCTAGTTCGCCCGACACTACCTTGGCGGCGAACTCCTTGATGTATTCCGCCTTACGCTGCGAAACGCCGCAAGTGCGAAAGGCCTGTATGTCGGTTTTTGCAATGGTTTTCGGCGTAATCTCCCCGAGCAGTTCGCCAACCCTTGCGAGAATAGACTCGGCCGCCTTGCCGGAAATCTGCTGCGAGACGATGTTTTGGACGATGGCCGAGAATAGATCGGGCTCAACCGTCCAGCTGATGTGCCCGATCTGGTCAACAACCTCTCCAAGCCGCCGATCCCGCGACTTGAGATACCCCATCTCCTTCTTGCCGTATCTGAAGTTCATGCTTTTCGCTGCAATGTTTTTATCGTGCTCTTTGCTTAACCTTGAGTTGAGGAATGTATTTTTAATTTGTGTCAATCTCTTGACCGCAATGAATGCACTGAATTGGCTGGCGGTTTATGATTTGCTTGGCACAATTGCGGCCTGCGGCGTCGCGGCCATTCCATTTTGACATGACAGATTTCCCGCAGTGTGGACAGCGTAGATTCTTCGTGATGTTAAGTGCAATGATATTCATGATTACGCCAAGTGCACTGACAATGCCCACAATCCGAAGGCCGTCCCTACGCCCGATGTAGGCAAAATCTGAAGATGTTGACAAAATGGCAACAAGTACAAGCGCGAGGATCAGCGCACATGCGAATACCGCTTGAAAGCGACGCCATTTCCTGAACTTCTCGAAATCGTTTTTCATAGCTTATCTTACCTCTCCTGCCTCTCCTGTTCTTTGTGGCTAAAATCAATTTTTCAGCCGCCAGCCGAAGTCGTTGTGATAGATCATATTGCGTGTCATGCCACCATCGATGCAGATGTTCTCGCCGGTTATAAAGCCCGCCTTGTCCGAGGCGAGGTAGAGCACCATATTCGCGATGTCCATCGGGTTGCCAACGCGCCCTGCGAAGTGCTGCGAAGCGTCGGGGCCTTCGAAAGTCTTCCCCGTCGTGTCAATCCAGCCGGGGGAAATCGAGTTGACGCGGACGCGTCCGGCGAGACTTGCGGCAAGCGCGTGGGTGAGCGCGGCAATCCCGCCCTTGGCGGCAGTATAGCTCTCCGACTGCGGTTGACTCATCCGATCGCGAGAAGAAGAGATGTTGATTATGGATGCGCCTTGAGAGAAATGCTCCTTGAAGAGCTTTGCGAGATAGAAGGGGGCTATGACTCCAACTGCCTGTGCGTATGCGAACTCTTCGTATGTGCATTCGTCGATGCCTTTGAAAAGCGGCATCGCATTGTTGACAAGGACATCGACGTGTCCGCTCTTGGTGATAACGTCCTCCGCAAAACGTTCGAGGGTAGCTTTGTCGGCGAGATCGCCCACAAACCACGGTCCGTCCTTGACGTCGATTACATGGACTGTTGCGCCCTCGCGCTCAAAGCACTCGGCGCAGCACCTCCCGATGCCCTGCGCCCCACCAGTTATGACGACGACTTTATCTTTAAACGTCATACTCGACTCCATGACATTCCATTACTTCCTCTCAGATTCCTTGCATCGCCAGGATTTGTCGGTGTGCTTGATGGCGTGATGAAAGGCGAGGAAAACCACGGCTGCCGGCAAGAGCGCTAGTGCGACAATGGCTCGACCTGTCGCAATTGCCATAAGCGCGACCATCGCGGCGAATAACAAGGCCAAAGCTGCAATCAACCGACCAAAGACCGGCGAGCCCGACTGCTCTCGCAGTTTTTGCCTTGTCGCGTCCATCTTTGCCGAACCGAGCGTCGGCATGCTATCCGCCGCCTTGAGGATTTCGTTCATCCTCTTCATTGTCCACCATCCGTCGGGCGACCTCTTGTATCCAAGCTTCTCCATGTGCAATAAGATCTTGAGCACTCGGACGTTCCTGAGTGTGATGTAGATCCCTGCCACGGCAAAACACAGAACCAACGCTCCCACCGCGCCCAAAAGCGCGATGAGCGCAGGGTGGTCAAGTAGTTCGGTCGGAGTCATGATTGCAGTGACTATAGTTCCTTCGCTGTCCGGACGCGTCTTCGCAAGCGCGGCGAATTCACGCTTGGCAATATCCATGTCAATGCGGAATGTCGGTATTGTCTGCAGACGCGAATATGCGATTGCGGCAGCGAGTCGCGTCATGTCCACATCGCTCTGCCAATGAGCGCCGGCAATCACCCTGCTCTCGCCGTATTGCATCGCCCTGACGAAGATCTTGTCGGCCCTCTCCGGATTGATCTCCGCGAAGACAAGCGCGGCGACCATGCTTCTCATCGTGTGGCCTGAAGGGTAGCTGCCCTCGTCGCGCCACACGCCGTCTTCCTTGGGGCATAGCGGCTCTTCGTTGAAATACGCGAATGGGCGACGTCGGTGGTAGAATGCCTTCGGGGCAACGCGCATCTGGTCCGTTGTGGAAAGACTGTCTTCAAAGACTTTCCATATCCTTGGCGTTTTCGCCTGGGATATCTCCATTCCGAAAGGCTTGGAGAATGCGTCCGCAACGGCGCTGAAGGACCAGATGGCGTCGCGCTTCGCCAACGCAGCGCGTTCTGGATCCTTGCGTTGTTCCTTGCCCCATTCGTAGCGCGCGACGTCACGGGCGAAATCCGCACTACCAGGTTTCGGCGGCGCAGGCAGGCACTTTATGAGGTTGGGCAGCTTATCGACCCCGCAGTACGGCTCGGCGAAGACGGACATCGCCGCCGTCGCCGCAGCAAGCCAAAACAGCGCAAGGAGCTTCTTCATAGGGGCATTCTCTTTCTTGTGTACACCATCGTGTCGATGCATTATACCATATTCGGACCAGCGCCGCGATGATTTGGCCCGTATCGGCCGCTACAAGTCTGTTTCGGCCAGCCTTTGAGATCAGCAAATCCACTTGCCGATGAATGGGACCTTGCGGATGAGGATCGCGGCGGCGGCAGAAAGGGCAAATGTCGCCGAGGCTGTCGCCAATATCGCAATCGGCGTCGAGAGGCGCGGAATCAACGCGGCCGACGCCGGGGCGAGGATGAACATGTGGAGAAGATACATGCCGTAGCTCGCCTCGGAGACAGGACGAATGATCCGCTCGTGGAAAGCCCCGCCGAAATTCAACTTGCGCATTGCCATGAAAACGCCTATCGTCGTCAAAGCAACGCCTAATGAACAGTATTCTATGCTCATTTCCATCCTCACCGCATGTGCATACGGCGCGGCGAAGGGAAACTTGTTCGCATAGAAGAAGAACGGGATGCCGACGATTGCAACGCCGACAATCCACAATGGAATCGCATTGGTAAGAGTATTGTTCCAGTTGCGTTCGGCTGCGAACTTGCGAAACCAGAAGCCGAGAAGCATATATCCTGCGAATCCGCTCACGTAGTGGAACGCGCCGAACATGTTCCATGGGCATTCTCCGTAGAGGTACGGTACTGCGCCGAAAGGCGGCTCGCCGAACTGCATCTCCCATAGCCGTCGCAGAAACGGAAACGTCGTCGTGAAAAGCCAGAGGCCGATCCATCCTCGCAGCTCCCGTTCCGAAACCCTTTCCGCCCACGGCGAGAGAAGCGGCATGAGAAGATAGAGCCCCAGCAGCATCGGCACGAACCAGAGATGTCCGCCCTCGTCCGGGAAGTTGAAGAGCAGTTGGCCAAATCGGCCGTGTGCCGCCGCAACGTATGCCGCCGCCCATGCGGCGAACGGCACGGCGACGCGCAGAAGGCGCCGCTTGAAGAATTCGCCCGCCGGGCGACGCACGGGGAAGAGCAGGTAGGCCGACGCCATGACGAAAAGCGGCACGGCGACGCGGCAGAGGCATTCCGTCAGCGTGATCCAGAACATGTCCCGTCGGCTTGCGATTGCCGTGACGTCCGGGGCTTTCCCGCCGAGGTAGAACGGCTCGGCAGAGTGTATCGCCATCACCATGAAGCAGGCGACGACGCGCAGATAGTCGAGGAATGCGATTCGGTTTTCGTAAATCGCCCGCGCCGCATTGCCGTTCTCGCGGGGGGTGCTGTCTACAAGTGTAAGGCTCATGCGCGTATTCTACCATTTTTCCTAACAGGGGGTCTACAGGCGCTCGCGGCCCAAAGTAGAATTGGTCGGGTTGAAAATCTGCAAGTTGCCATGCGGACAATGCGGAAAAATGCTATAATGCTCGCATTATGCCAATGTGTTTGGGCGTAGTGGCCAAAAAGGGGAAAGAGACATGGTGTTCGAGGAATTGCTATCTGCCTTCGCCGCGAAGTACGGAATCGAGGGACTCGACGGCGCCGACGGCGTTGCGGAACTTGACGTCGAAGGCATCCGCGTGGAGCTACTGGACGACCCGCAGACGCATGGCATGCTTGCCTGCGCCGAGATCGGGCACCCGCCGCCAGACGCGAACGGCGCGTTCGGCGCGATGATGCTTATGGCCAACTTCCTGCTGCGCGCCACGGAGGGCGCGACGCTCTGCCAGAACCCGGAGACCAATGCCTACGCCATCGTGCGTCCTTTCCAGTTGGCGCTCACGGATATCGCGTCGCTCTCCGCCGGACTCGAATCACTCGTCAACCAGGCGGAGAACTGGCGCAAGGCGCTTGCCGGCCTGCGCGTGGCCGAAACTGCGCAGAGCCAGGGCGCGGCGACCTTGCCGGACGGCGACTCTCACCAAGGCATGATTTCAAGCGGCTATTTTCATGTGTAACCTTTTCGCAGTTCGCGTGTATGCAAGGTGAGACGGCAACTAAACACAACATCAATCAAGGAGCAGAACAATGCCTACGCAGATAAACTCGAACTACAGCGCCAACTTCCAGAAGTTTGTCGATTTCGCAACCAGGGCCTACGCGACGAAGGGCGAGAACACGGTTGCGCGATTCGAGGGAATGCCGCGTGGCGACTACAAGGGCGCGTTTGCGTCGTTCTGGCGCACGTCAGACATGAAGACGGCGAACGACCAGGTGCGCGACCTCTTTCTCAAGACGGTTGCAAACATGTTCGGCGGAGAGAAGTTCATTCCGGACATCGTGCGCGACAACATGAAGCTTGAGGACTTCGGCAAGGGCAAGCCCCTTACTGCGCGCCGCATCAATCTCGTGAGAGTCGCCATCGACACGCTCGGCGGCGGCAAGTTCACCGGCGGCGCGAGCGTCGAGAGGGCGAAATCGATGGGCTACGTGTCTTCCGAGCTGCCCAAGCTCGCGCGCGTCGCGAACATCTACCAGCAGGCGACGGGCTGCACCGACGCGGAGGCCGAGGCCGCCGCGCTCGACCCGGCCTCGAGGGCGCGCGAGCTCTTCGACTGCGGCGGGCGCTTTACGCTCAACGTCGACAGCTTCAAGAAGGGGCTCGCCCTCATG
>CADCAK010000029.1 GCA_902799385.1 uncultured bacterium
GACGAGCGGATAGCAGAGCCACCGCCACATGCCGAACTCCATTACGTCCTTCATGCCGAGGTCCCAGAGAAGCGACTGCTTCTTGGGGCCGACGTAGAATACGCTAGTGCGCTTCGCCGCATCGTCCGCGAGCATTACCTTGGCAGAGACAGACGCAGGGCGGTAGTTGGAGGCGGACAGGTCGCGCGCGACAGTCGCGTCGAAGCCGGCGTTTGCCGCAGTCGACGAGCAGAACGCCGTCACGAAGAAGCGGTTCTTGACCGCGACCCACTTCTGCGCGCCAGGATACTTTATCGCCGCCTCTTCGGGCATGCCCGCCGCACTCTTCGAGCCACTGCAGCCGCCGGAAAGCCCGCCGACGAGATAGCCCTTGAGCGGAGAGTCGCCCTCGCAGTGGTGGATCACGCCCTCCTTGCCCTTGTCGGCGTCCATCGCCCAGCTGTCCACGGAAAGAAGGTCGTTCTTCGAGTCTCCCATGCGCATCTGCCCGAGGGAAATGGAACCGCCGATCCCTTCGTCGTCGAGAGTGATGCGGTAATCCGCGCCGAGGCGGATCGTGCGGCTCTTGCCGCCGTTGACGAAGCGGACGGAATCGGGATTTTCCTCCGCCACCTCGAACGACTCCACGGCCCCGCCCGCGCCGAGCGGCGAATCGGAGAAGTCAAAGACGACTGGCGGGTTATCGTCGGAGATTTCGCCGCGGTCTTTCGCATACTTCTTGAGCGTCGCCTTCCTGACGACCGCGCCCCACGTCGAAAGCTCAAGCTTCAGCTCGTCGTTTTCGAGGACGACGACCTTCTCCGGCGCCGAGGGAAGCGCGGGGGCGGGCTTTGCCGCCTCCGCCGTCGCGCCAGTCCCGTCCGTCGCGCTATCCACGCCTGTCGCGCCAGCCGCGCCCACATTGGCCGTGGCCTCGGCCATCACGTTCGTCGCGGCGATCGCCGCCTGCTCGGCAAGGTATTTCTGCCGCTCCCTGTTGCGCCCCATTTCGGTCCAGACGTACCAAGCGAGGACGGCGCCCAAAAGGAGGCAAATGATCTTCTCTGTCTTGTTCATATATGTCTTGATGCCTTCAACTGCAGATTGGTGGCATATTTTACCATAATTCCCGACCGCCTTGCAAAAGGGTCGGCTGGGGAAATTGCCGAGAGCGTCATACTCCGCAGGCAAGTGGTGAGAGTCCGGCGCGAACGAACATGTACCGGCGTTCGCCGTCCGGACGCAGGACTATTGCCGCAGAGTCGAGGAAGCGCGGCCAGTTGTCGATGTTGAAGTCGGTCTTTACGCCGCGCGCGTGGAGAAACGCCGCCACATAGACGTCGTGCGTAGCGAAGACGCCGAGCTGCGCCGAAAACACCGACAGCGCATACTCCTCGAAGGCGTCGGTCGCCGGCGCGAGCGGATTGAAGCCGCGCTGTTCGCCGGCTTGCATGTACTCGACCATCCGCTGGAAGAACGACCCGTCGCTGAAAAGCCGCCAGACCTCGAGCTCGGACGCGACATATGCGGACCCGTTGCCGACGAGCGCATCGCAGACGACTTCCGCGCCCGAGAACCCCATGCCCTCGGCGACAAGCTTGGCCGTCATGACAGTTCTAAGAAGCGGGCTCGCCCTGAACTCGACGCTCGGCGTCGCGCCCGCCAGCATCCGCCCGAACTCGACGCACAGCCGCCGCCCGTTCTCCGTCAGAGGCAGCGACGCGCCGAAGGTCTTGTCATCGTAGCCGATCTTCGGGCGCTCCGAATGGCGCAGGAGCAGCAGGACGCGGCTCCCGCGCCCAAGCTCGGCAACGACATCCGCTACCGACGCCTCACTCGAAACAATCGTGGACTTAATGTTTTCCATGACAACAGATTACTCCTCCCGCCGCCTCGGCGCGCATCGCCGCCCTATCGCCCATTTCGTCACTTCCCTTCGCTTTCACTGTGTTCACGGCTTTGGAACGCATTGTATCAATAAGCTTTGACTCTTTGACTCCCTTGAAGTTTCGCCGACGTAGCAAGCGCGATGCCGCGGACTTCCCGTCCGTCTGGACGCCTGGAAACTGCGCAGTACCAGTGGTACACGACGCCTTCGTGCTTTAGCACCCAGGGCTTGTGGGCATGAATGCCGTCGTAGCCCTCGGACGGCCTTACAAGCGGCTCGCCGCCCCACTTCGTCCAATGCCGCAGGTCTCGCGAACATGCGAACGTGTCGAATGCGCCCTTGACGTCGGCACTCCAGCCATACCCATAGTAGAACATCACCCATACGTCGCCAATGCGCTTGATGAACGGATCGCCGGAGATTCCGCGCTTGCCGTTCACGATCACGGGGGCGTCGCCAACACGGCGCCAATGCAGCATGTCGTCCGAAACCGCCATGCCGATGGCCTCCTGCCAGATTCCGGCCGCCTTCCCGTTGTAGAAGTTCACGAATCGTCCGCCGCAGGAGCGTGACGGATCCTCAACCGTGAAATGCTTGTAGATCGTCTTCTTCTCGAAATCACGCACGTCTGGGTCGGAGGGGCTGAGGACGGGGTTGCCCTCGTACCGCGTCCACTGCCGCAGGGCGGACGGATCGTCCGTCCATGCGACGCCGGTGGAAAGCGGGTCCGTCTCGTATCCGTGCGCCGAACCACCCAAGTACATCATCCAGTACCGCCCATTGAACGTGTTGAGCGTGTTGGGGCCGTCCCACCGCGTATCGACAAGCGTCGGCCATCCGTCCGCCTGCGCCGAATCCCACTGCCCGGCGGCACCGCGCGAGAAGATACATCCAAGCCGCTTCCATGTCCTTAGGTCCTTCGACTCCGCAAGGTGGGTCTCGTAGCCCTTGCCGTCGAATCGAATGAACATCATGTACCACGACTCTCCCTTGCGGAAGACCATCGGATTGTCCAGCATCTCGCCGTCCTCCGGCTCAAGCGCCATTCCGGCCTTGTACGGCGTCTTGACCTCCTCGTAGATCGCCCGCATCTTCTCTTGCGGAATCTCATCCGCCGCAAGCTCGCGCAAGGCAGCCGCACGTCCAAACCACGACAATGCAATCGCATACACTGCGACGACCGCCTTTCCTGTAATTGCAAACGTAAAATCACTGCCTGTGGACATGTTTTCGCTCCTTCGCCTGTGCGGCGCATATTATACCATATCCATGCCATTCCTTTTGGGACGGTGACCGCAGCAAACCTCAACTGTGCCAAATCCGCCGCGAGAAACTACAACCTCAACCTTTTAGCCGCTTGATTTCCTCAACTTGTCCGCCGTCTTGTCCGCCATAGCGCAAAGCGCGTAGGCGGAAGCTCGCAAGAGCGAAGGAGGATCGTACTTGTCCGCCGTAGCCTTGGCGTAGGCGGATCGTCTCTCTGTGGCATCGCCATTTGTACCTATTGTATCACTCCTGCTGTGTCACAGGATTCAGACCCTGTTGAAGTTCATGTCGCGACTCCAGCTACGCTATTAAAACCTGAGCCGCCGTCAGAGGGCCTAATCCTTCCTGCAAATATTTTCGCAAGTTTTCGTCTTCCCCGCTCATCCAGTCTCTTGCCTCCGCTTCTGTAAGCCCTTCATCCTTCATCAGACATTCCACGACTTTCCGCTTATACTCGCCGAAAGCCGTTTCCTGATGGCCTTTCTGTTGTTCGTCTTCCATTTTCCATGAACCTTTCAATTGCTCGCAATAGTGTCGCCCGCCAATGTCAATATTGCCTCGTCGATGGCAGAAACCAGTTCTGACATCCTTGCGCGGCTATTGGTAAAGCATCGATATTGCAAAAACTTGCCGCATGGCACATGCACAAGATCCCAAATGGTGTCAACACCCAAGGCATTGCCTATCATGCTCTTTATCCTGACAGGCGCACCCTCCAATTTCCAGACAGGAATCTTCTTCCTCGCAGTAGGAATAGCGGACGGATTTAGCTCGTCCGCCTTGTGCAAAAGCGAAGCCAAACGTTCTTTCAATTCATTCATGTCATTATGGTCCTTGAACATAAAATCCCTCATCCCGCAAATCAGACAACCATCGTGAGAAGAAATCAAGAAACGCTACAATCCGAAATCTATTCTCAACCAATATTGCGCGACGCTCTGCCTCGTTGATGCCATTAGCAGTTTTCCCATCTTGACGCAGCAATGCGAAATCGGAATGCTGCAATCGTTGTGAGATCTTGCCAAGAGCCGAATCACATGGATCGACAATTACCTGGCGCCTGACCACCTCGATTCGCGCCAGGATCAACTTCGCCTCCTCTTTCCTGAAATGGAAGGTGTCATAGTAGTATTCGTAATAATAAGGGATGACGCTCTCAAAGACAGCAAGCAACGGCACGGCCTGTTCTTCCGTTGTAGTGAAAAACGATGAAGTCTTCCATGAATCCCATCCAGAGCAATGCCCATCCGACGCATAAAACACAAACTCGTTGTGACTTCTTTTCGGATGCCGCCCGTAGATAACATCAATCCCATACCGCTTCAGCCATTTCGAAATCTTATAACTGTCCACAAATCTGTCGGCTGGGTTCCGCATTTCGCCGCGAGTGTCAAACGCCTCACGGAAGTACAGGCGCGAGCGGACATACTGCATCTCGCCATCACCTGCCATGACAATGTTCTTTATTGTCTTGTAGAGACTCTCCCTGTGCAACAGTTCCAGATGAACGCTCCCATCCACGACCCACCCCATGTATTGAGCCGACTTCCCCAAACCTTCGACCACGAACCGAATCTTGTAGCCAACAGCATCATTCGCCACCACAAAGCATCCGCAGCCACAAGACAACGACTCGTCCTCTGCAAGTGAAGACCTCAGCGTTTCATCAACTGCCATTACCGCAGCCCTGAATTCCCCTTTCAATATCATTACGGCAACATCAACGATTCCAATTGGATAGAAGCACTGCCCCAAGTTGAAATATGCCGCCCGCGCACAACAGCCAGCAGTAAGCGCCGGATTTTTCTGCAACGCCATTTTCAATCGCTGACACGCCAGCTGCGTCTTTACAAATTTTGTGCGCTCCCACTTCTCTATGTTCTTGGAGCATTCCATCTCACCATCAAATAAAGTCACTCCATCGTAGCCGATGCATATTGCAAGAGAGTCCGCCACATCCTGGGCTTTGCGATATTCAGTCCAGACCACCAGAAGAGGAACGCCGCCGACTTGCCTGAACTTGAATCTTGGCGAAAGCCCAGCGGACTCCCCTGAAGCAATGCAAAGCAACTTGGACAAACGCGCCACATCAAACGGCAAAAGCAAGTCTTCTCTGTCAATATGATGCCCACCGTCTTCAAGATACGCTCTCAAAGCCCTTGAAAGAAGATGGTTACACCTCTTCATCGGCTTGCATATAAAGAAACGGTAGCGCATAATGATTCGCCCCTCAATCTCTGAAATTGCAATCCTCGCTCATGACTCTTTTCCCTGTGACTCCAACAGGCAATTGTAAATGCTGGACAATGTTTGATGAAGCTTGGCAAAGCCATCGCCAATATCCAACTCGGTGGCATCGAGATAGCATCGTTTGTTGACCTCTATCATGAGCGAATGCCCGCGATATCCAAACGGAGCAATCGCATTCGAATAAGGGCGATTGTGCGCCACCGCATATCCCGCCGCCCTAAACGCATCCGTCACGACGGCAAGCGTCTCTTCGCTCGGCTTAGAGCAATCTTCATTGAAACCGATACAGATATCAACATCCGGCGCAAGATCGCTTGGGAATGAATGGCAGTCGATTATGAGCGGACGGTCGCCTTGCGCAACAGTAGCCATCAGTTCGGCGCGATACCTGAACCACTCCGCGAGCCGAACATTCCACTGCCTCGCGCCAATCTCCCGCCGGTCGATTCCCCCTTCTATCGCATAGCGGCAAAGCCGGTCGCCCTCGTCCTCCAACCGCTCATCATCGCAGTCAAAGCGCGAGAGCCGCCCCTTGACAACAATTATCCGAGCATCCTCGACACCAAACAGATCGTCGGTATGCCAGTCAGTCCAACGCTTCGCCGACGCAGCAATCTTCGCATCACCACACCAGTCGAAGTCCAGCGGCACCCCGACCGAATGCGGCACCGCAAGAACAATGTTTGTATACTTTTCAATTTTCAGATTAACAAGTCCCTTTCCGTTGTAAGTCCCGGTGTCTTTCAGAAATAATGTCATCTTGGAAATCTGCAATATTCTGCCTTTATCCTATCCTATTGCCAAAGTGTATCGCTATTGCCCCTGCTGCTGGGCAGCCGCCTTCGCTTCGGCGAACTTCGCCTGCATCGTCGGGTTGCCGTATGTCAGCTTTCGGACAGTGAGCCCTTCGACCTTGTCGTTGGCGAGGCGAAGGTTGTTCTCGCTGCCGAGAAGCGCCTTCTTGGTCTCCTCAAGCGCCTTTATCGACTTGTCGATCTCCGCAATGGCCTTGTCGAACTTCTCCTTCGCAAGACGACAGTTGTTGCCGAACTTCTGCTGGAAGTCGAGCAGCTTGTCCTCGAAGTTCGTGACGTCCACGGACTGGCGGCGCATCTCCGCGATCTCGCATTTGTACTCCATCGCCTTCCGAGACGCTTGGACGAGAAGCGTGATTATGGGAATGAAACACTGCGGACGGACGACGTACATCTTCTCGTAGCCGTTTGCGACAGACACGATTCCGGCGTTGTAGAGCTCATTGTCCGGCTCGAGCATCGACACCAGCACCGCGTATTCGCACTTCTTCTTGCGGCGGTCCTCGTCGAGTTTCCTGAAGAAGTCCTCGTTCTTGTGCTTCGTGGCCGTCGTGTCCGCCTCGTTCTTCATCTCGAACATGATGGAGACGTATTCCGTGCCGTCCGTTGCATAGTCGCGGAATATGAAATCGCCCTTCGTGCCGTCCACGACATCGTTGTCCTTCTCGAACCTTGCCTGCGGCAGCGCGAATCGCATGAACTGCTCGTACAAGGTCGAGCAATGGACCTCAAGCGACTCGCCGATCATCTTTGTGCTCATCCTGGCCTTCATGTCCTTGTAGAAGGCAACCTGTTCCTCAGCCACTTTGAGACGCCCTTCATAGTCTGCCTTGAGGTTTGCAATCTCGGCTTTCTTCGCTTCAAGCGCCTTGCGACCCTCTTCCTCTTTCTTGGCAAGCGTCTTTTGATCCTCCAAGGATTTTGCGAGTAGCGCCGCCTTCGTCTCGCTGTCCTTGTTTGCAATGGTTGCCTCGAGTTTTGCAATCTCACGATCTTTGGCCTCAAGCGCAGTGTCCAACTCGGACTTCTGCTTGGAGAGCGCCAGTTCAATCCTCGTTTTCTCTTCCTTGCGGGCGTCTTTCAGACGCCTCTCCAACTCAGAGTTGAACTCGGCCGTCTTGACCTGTTGCAGGATGAAGGCATAATCCGCCTCATCCACGGTGAATACGCTACCACACTTTGGACATTTTAACTCTTTCATGAATTCTCCTTATTGGCATAGCGACCAGTCCCCAAAAGCCACTGGACACGATCCCTCTCCACGAGGTCGAGAGTCGGGCCGTTCTCTCCCCACCCGATAATACTCTTAATGAATATGTACGGCACTATCAGTATAGGCCATGTGAACGTCAGCACTATTGCGAGCAGTATCGTGCCCGCATCGCACTCGTTTTCTGGACAGTCTTTCATTTCCTCTTCCTCCTGTTTTGTTTCCCTGCGCCCTTCCTCCAGCGCACCGTGCGCCAAAGTCCGCCAGGACCGCGAAGTTGTCCTCTCGCTTGCGTTTATGGCAACATTATAGCACAAACGCGAATTTACGACAAGGGCATTATGCCGTCCCCGGCGAAAAAGATAACGAAACTACGACAACTCGCAAGATTATGAGGCAATTCATGCACTTTATGATCACAACAAAAATACCACATCGCTGCTCGGACAGAATAAAATCACTCTCAAAAGTCGCAAGCAACTAGCGTATTGTAGTGGGCGATATCACAACTCCGAATTTAATGCAAGGGGGTAGACGCACTTTTACAAAAAATAATCTTGAAAACCCCCTTGACAAAAATTCTACACCTTGCAAAAGCATGAATAATTGCACCGCACCAGTGCCAAATCGCAAAACCCGATATTTTTTGTCAAGGGGGTAAAACGCCGGGAATCGTCGATTTCTACTACTTAAAATAATTTCTTATAGCCACAGCAAAAGCGCCCTACAAGCGACTTCCTTGGTTCTCTTAAGTGAAGTGCGTTTTACGCTTAAGTCATGTCCGATTTTGACTTAAGAGATTTGCGACGTTGACTTAACTATACATCGAGCTTGACTTGGATCGTCACTTGCCTTTCACTGGATCGATGTTCGCCATTCACTTGGATCGTTTTTTATTGTTATCCAAGCCTCTTCCCAAGGCGTATCGCTATCGTCGTCGCCATGAAGCCCGCTGGAATGTTGTAGGGGTCGCATTCCCTATCATTTGCATCCATCAGCCTCACTGACTCGACTGCATAGCGCATTTGCACCTTCTTGTACCCTCTCTGCAACTTTACCGTCTTGATGCCGATGGACTTCGAGAGATTGCGAAGGGTTATGTCGCGGTATTCCGTTGTCTTTTTCCCAGCCGCGATCTGATCATAATACTTGCCTTCCAAAACGAAGAACCCCTCGCCAGACTTCGACCGAATCTTCCCTGACTTGATGCCCTCGGCCAGTTTCCGCATCCGTGCCTCGTCGTCGTCACCATCTCCGTCATCACTCGCTTTGCATATCGCCTCAATCGTATACTGGTAAAGGTCGTCTCCCGGCTCGCTACCAACAACATCATGGTGATTGAAGATTACGCAGTAGCACTCCTTGTCTTCGTCTTTGACAAGGTCACAGAGCGACGTGCAACCGCTGAAATCCATGTCGTATTCGTCGTCAATAAGTCCAAGTTCATGGAACAAGTCGTTCGCAAACGCCTTAACCTTTTCGTCACCATAATCAAGCGGCACCATGACATTGATGCAATAGGGGTTTATGCCGCAAAGCTCGATGTCGCGGATACCGTGTCTCTCCTGCATCTTTGTCAGCGTATCGTCTTCCCTCTTCCAGATTATCTTCTTCGCCATAAGTTTTCTCCTCAGATTACCATTCCTAGATACCCAATAACAACCCTAATCAAACTCCTTCGGGCAGCGGTTCGCATCATCCCACGGCTCCGCATATCCGTCAGGACCGAACTGCAAGGTGTAGAACCTTCGCTGTATCTCCAAAATCGCCTCGCCCTTCGTCATGTTATCCACGCCGGGAATCTCGTCCCAGATGCGTTCTATCACTCCGTTCATGTGATAAATGGGGTCTTCCTGTGCGCGGTTGAAGAGTTCGCCGAAGTCGCCATCATTCCAGAAGTCGTATGCGCGTTTTACGGCAACAGGTGCCTTGTTCAAGTCAAGGACATGAGGGTTCTTGCCCTCTCGCACCATCTGGTCTGCCCACTTCTGGAGAAACCCGTTCCCGTACCTGTCTCTGCGCCTACGTGCCCCATAAAGAATCTGGCCGACCGAACCCCGCCTTATGTCACTCGCCATTTCCTTTTTCGCATATTGAGTCATCTTCAAAATATTGCTAAATATCCCGTCCGACATCCAGCCCGTGCGAACAGGATACCAGTCCCCCGTCTTGACGCGCCGATAGGTCTTCCCGTCCTTACCGATCACCGTGTTTCCTCTCGTTTGTGCTATCTTCTTTGCACGACGTTTTTTCGGCTTCCTACCCATAGTTTTCTCCCTATCTAAATCAGTACTTCCCAAACAACGCTTTGAAGAAACCAAAGATTCCGACACTTTTCTTACTCTCACCGCCGCGCGTCACCGAACGCCCCCTGTATTCACCGTGGGGCCCAAAAATCTTGCCGTCCTTGTCGCGCCTCCCTTTATATTCACCATGTGCCCCAAATCGCTTGCCCGTCACTTTGTCACGATACCCCTTGTAGTTTCCACGAGCATCAAATAACTTCGTGATAGTTCCATAATTTGACACTCGCCCCTTGTATTCCCCACGCGCACCGAAGAACTTGCCAGACGAATGAACATAGCACCCCCTATAGTTTCCATGTGCGTCGTAGAACTTATTTCCATCCTTATAACCTCGGAACGATCCATCGCCTCCATAATAGTCGCGTCTCATGTTATCGTTCCTCACCTTACTGAATCGGCGCAATTGTCATCTGAAAATCGCGGCACTTGCGCATCCGCTGCGACGAACGCTTGAGCGAATGCCGCTGGAAGTAGTCAAAGATGTCAAGCCCACGACCAAGGTTTATCGCCCATTTGTCATCTACAAGAATCGCCCTGTCGTGCGTCGCATCGTATGTGTATTCAAACTCAACGCCCTCGGTCGCCAACTCATTCTTCAACGCCTCCAATGTCTCGTTCTGCCCCTGCGGATCGGTCTCACTTACCCGCGTATGAAGCTCAACCCGCAAATCACTCTCTGAATCTGCGTTCGAATCAAGAATCAGCTGGAGAAGATCGGCAAGGTTGTCAAATTGATACGGCTTATAGATGAAGGGATCAATGATCTTGATCTTCCGCGCACCTTTCAGATACTCCCCGAACAGCGACTTATACGAAACGCCGCGCTGGTTGTTCTGAACATAGACATGTTTCGGCCCAAGCGCCGGCGGTGTCTCTGCTTGGTGCAACTCAACAACACCCGCCGCCCCTAACGATGCAGCATCTCCACCACTCGATGCAGCAGAGCCAACCCCACCAGCAACCGCCTGACTTGCTTCACCGCCCGCCGCCTCAGAAGTGGCCGCATTCTCGATTTCTTCAAGCGTCTTGACCGATTGCTTTTCACCACTCGACAGGATCGTGTATTCGAATACCGCAGGTTCCGCCTTGAAAGTTTCGTCTATTCGGTAAAGTTGCTCTTTCACGCGCTTACGCCCCTCCGCAGCAAAGCGGACAATTTCCAACGCCTCTTCTGTCGTATAATTGCCATCAGGATAGAGCAGCTTCATCATGCCAGAAAATGTCTTTCTGACGGCGAGGTGATCACGCTCGCTTAACGTTCCGCTAAACTTCACCAGATTCGACATCTCGCCTGAAAGATCGTCCTTTCGCATCGCATGAAGAATCGCCGCAAAGAAGTCCGTGATCATGCCATATCCCGTCGAGAAGCTGCTCTTCTTGAGCGGCGAGATTTCCCAGCCGGGGTTGTAAAGGTGAATACGGTCGAGGAATGCCCCCTTTACGAATGATGTCGGTATCGACTCAAACAAATGCGACTTGCGCATCATGTATTCAACAGTATGCTTGGTGTTGCCCACAAAGCACATTGACGCGGACGCCTCATGCGTCGCGCCGCCTCTGTTGAACGCCTTGTTCGCAAGGTAGTTCTGCATCGTGTCAATTAGAACGGCATCCGTAGCCCGCCCTTTCTGCTGCTCAAACTCATCCCACGCAACATTATCCCAATATCCGACAAGACCAAGAATCTCTTGCCGCCCCGAAATCTTGACGAAAAGCCTCGCACTCGTCACATCGCCGCCGCTTACCAACACACCGTATGGCGAGAAGTCCTGGAAAACATGGCTCTTGCCTGTTCCCTTCGGGCCAAGCTCCACAAAATTGTAGTTGTTCTCCACATAGGGCAGAAGTCTTGAAATGACAAGCAGTTTTTCACGGCGGTTGAGAACACACGGATTGAGCCCCGACGAATGAATCATGAAGTCAATCCACTCATCCGTAGTGAATTCCTTTCGCAACGCCCTGTATTCCTCAACATCCACATTCGCAATCTGAATCGGCTTGTATGTCTCAATTTCCCAACGAGGTCCCGGCTCTTCGCCCGGAACATACCTGATTCTCACTATCGACCACACTCCAGTTCCCGAAAGCAGCTTTTCGTTCTCCCGGACGCACTTATTGGGAAGAACGAGCCCCCCCAGCCCAAGATTTGCAAAGTCACAGCGGTAGCAGTCTCCGGCGGCATCAAGATAGGCGCTAACCTTGTCGATTATCATATAAGAGCCCATATCGTGAATACGACCCTTTATGATCTCGTGGTCTGCACGGTTGAAGTAATGTTCGCGCACAATCTCCTTCACCTTCTCGATTCCCTCTGCAATTACTGCATCGTCATCCGACTGGCAGTATTGCGCCAAAAGATACTCGATTACATATGTCGGCACAGGGAGGTTGCCCTTCACCTGAAACGCCAAGTCCTTTCGCACCACGAACTTGCCGAACTTGGAAAGCACCTTCGCGCGAAGCTTCGCGTCCGCCTCCAGTACCTCGTTGTCTATTTCCACCATTGTTTGCCTCCTCTTCTACCAGTTGTCTTGTTCGATTAGAGTGTTGTTCGTAACCTGTTTCGTCGCAAGCGGATTGAGCGCATCTCCCTCCGCGAAGACTTTGAGCGTGAGCAACCCCGGCGCAGAGCTGTTCAGCACAAGTTCCACCGTCCTGCGCCTGTCCTCTGGCGATCCGCTTGTGGAATCGAGCTTTACATCCACCTCGTTGCTGACTTGTCCAGAGTCGCTGAAGAGCGCGCAGCGCACCGTCCTCTCCTGAACCTCCGCCGAAACCGCCTCGTTCTGCAGCAGCTGAAAGCAAAGTCGGCTTGACTGCACTCGCAAATCAACGCCAAGGATCGTGACACCCACTTTGTTACGTTTTCTGCTTGCATTAGAATTCAAGAGCCGCGAATGCATAACCGGGATAACCACTTCCTGCAAAGACGCCCCGCCATGCACGAACGAATAACCGCCCAGCGCTTTGAAACGCCGCACCCCTGCCGGAACAGCGACAAAGCCACCGCCAGGAATCGCAAACTTCGTCACGCCGTGAATCGCATCTGCTCGCTGCGTAAAGTAGTAGCGCGTCGCCTTTTCGACGGCATTTTCTACTTCCTCGACGGGAATCTTCTCTCCGTCCGGAATCGCCCTATTGCCCATCAGAAAGCCGTGGTCAGCCACAAGCCAAAGATGATTTACATTCCACGAATTTTGTATATTCGTTATGCGTTTGACAAGTTCATCCACTGCATTGCGACACGCTTTTGCAACATCTTGCCCAGTGGCATCTCCATGTCCCTTTTCGTCAATGGAATCATGTAACACGTAAACAACCTTATGTTTGAACAACTCATACCGCTCTTTGGGTCCCATCTGATCAAGATCCTTCGCCGTAACGCAGCGTCCGTCTGCACAGTGCGCGGCAAGAATCTTCGCCTTGTCCGTAGTCGTGACGGTCGCCTTGCCACCGTCAAGGGATAGCGGTTTCTCAGGCAAAAACTCCACGGAAGAATGCGGCAATAGCGCGGCTTTTGTGTATTTAGTGTCTGTCGGCAAGCGCGCAATGCCCGCTTCCATCGTCACTGCGCCCCGATCCGCATTGATCCTGTCCATCACTTCAAGCGCGACTTCATAGCGCAGCGCGTCGCTGACGATTACCGCGACCTTGTTCGACAAGTCAAGTTTCGTCGAATAAAAATCCTCCTGGCGAACGGTTCCACCAATGCCGTCAACTCCCCCCGCTTTTGAGAGTGCGTCCGTCCAAGCAAGATTCATCGCATTGAATACCTCTTGCGCGTCCGTCTCGAACGTGTCCTTCGCATCTTCAAGAATCGCCCGCCAGCCATCGCCTGCAATCGCGGCATAATGTTCAAGCGCGAGCCTGTACTCCCTGTCGAGCCGCCACCATCCACCGGTATACGCGGCGACGAAATCCTCCCGTGTGTTCAGCGCAAATGTGGCTATCTTCGAGCGAACGTCGTAGAACCGCGCCATTGCCGCCTCCGCACGCGCCAATGCCGCAATGTCCGGGCTGGCTACCGGCGACTTCTCGACTCGCTCTGCCGCCACCGCCTTATCCGACGGCTTCGTCCCGAATCCATCTGCCGCCAGCGTGCGAAGGACCACCGCAGACAGTCCGCTCGTCATAAACCCGTATGCCGCCGTCGGACCGTAGGCGCCGACTATCGTCTTGTCCTTTGCCCTGACCGCAAGCCCCTCAAGCGCCGCGAAGAACTTCTGCCGCTGCTTTCCCTGCAGGCTCTCGGCCGCCCAACGCAGAAAGCCGTCTATGCGGTCAAGGCGGACGGCGTCAGTCTCCTTTAGCGATGCGTATGGGTCTGTCGCCGACACGGGCAGCGGACGTGTCACCGCATTGTACTTTAGCCTTTCCGCCACACCAGAGAAGAACCCGCTCTCGCCAATCTCTGCCCCCGTCGGCTGCCGTCCCTCTGCGCCGAATGACCATCTGCATCGCTTCTGCACTTCGCCCAGCACATCGTCGTACGCCTGCCCAAACAAAAAGGACGACCTCGTTTCCGCAGCCGGGGAGTTCTTGAACTCGAAATCGCAGATGAGAAGGCGAACAAAGATGCTGTGCCACTCAAGCATCTCGCTTGTACCGAAACGGGCGCTTATCAATCCACGCGCCACGATCTCCGTCGTGTAGCCGGGGCCGGACTGTCCTGAAAAGACCGTCTCCGCCTTAGCGGTCCTGAGCTCCGAGAAGTGGCGTCCAACCATCGCGACGAGCGCGGCGTCGTCCGTGTTCATTCCCTTCGCGGACATGAAGGAAATCGGGCTTTCCGCCTTGTACTCCCCGTTTGTCATCAGTTCGGCGAGAAGCGGCCATTCGCCGACGCGCGCCAGAGACGCCAGCGGAGACCTCTCGGCGACAAGAACGACAAGCCTCTTCTCCCTTGGAAGCATTCTTATCTTGTACTTGACGGCAAAGGCGTCACCCTTGTATTCCAGAATCTCCGCGTCGGGGCCAAGGTCGAATTGGCGAATCTCGTCGCGCGCCATCGCGTCTTCCTCGAAGACGAAAACGACGTTACGCCCCTTTGTCTCGAACCACTTCTTGATGTCTTCAGCTTTCATCTTCGCAACCTCAGATCTTCGCCAGCACACTCTTGTACTTCGCCCAGTTCGCGACGACGCCGTCGTCGAGGTCGATGGCGATGGACTTCTCGGCGATGTCGTGGAGCGCGAGGTCGTATGCCTTGCAGTCAGCTATCGCCTTCTCGATTTCCTTCACACGCCTGCGCTCCGCGCTATTCATCGCCTCGCCTTTCGCCGACTCTGCCGCAAACGTCCTTTCGAGATGCTCGATGTAGGAAAGCAGATACTTGTTTCGTATCAGTCCCGCCGTCGCGCCAGTCATGCGGTGCATATAGGCAAACGCGCGGAAATACCCCTTCGGCGATTTGAAGAGCCAGTAGATCGGCCTTTTGCGGTAGGTCTTCGCGTGGTCGTCGAAGAACTTGTCGGTGAGGTACTTGTCGAACCCGCACCCAAGCGCCTCTTCGATGAAGTTGAGGTTGCCTGGCAGCGCGTCGTTGCCGAACGCGGCGGAAAGGAAGTCTCGCATTCGATGCAGGAGGTTATCCTGGAAGAAGCTGCCGTCAAGGGCGATTGCCGGGATGATGCCGTCGTCGTCTGGCAGAATCTTCCCCGCACCGTGAACGCGCTCGATATAGTCTTTGTATGTCTCCCCCTGCGAAGCGAGAATCAGACCTTCCTGTTCAAGCGAATAGCGACCCATCAAGACACCCATCCCGTATGAGATGAGTTCCCGCATTGCGTCCGCCCGCGCGCGTGACTCCAATTCGGGTGGTATTTTTAACGCAGAGGCGCAGAGAGGCAGAGTATCATTCTCTGCATCTTCGCTACTCCGCGACTCTGCGTTAATGTCAGAATCAACTTTATATCGATAAAACGGATTACCTGTAATAGACACATCTTTCCACGCCACGTTCGGCTTCAGTTCATCTTGCAATCCATACGCCTCGATGAAGAGACGATTGTTTTCCTCTTCAAGCGTCTTCATACGCTCCGCCCATTCCAACCGCCGCACAAAGACGGCCGCCCATGCCGTCTCAAGACTCATCGCCGCACCAGTGCGTTGCCATCCCTCACGCACAAGCGGATTCACCTTGAAGTCCCAAGAGGTCTCATATTCATCCCAGTCGGAGCGAGAGATAGTTATCAATTCTGATACAACACCCTCTATTTCATTCGCAGAACGAAACGGCAAGGCCTCCAAATAACCGGGAAGGAGGTTAATAGTCGGGTTTATAAATTTCAAGGCTACTGTAGCAATAGGTGTGTTGAAATAGGCAAGGAGAACATCGTTTGTTACACTTACTGTTGCTTGACATATCCCTGCAGCAGCATCAAATAGGAACCCGATTGGAACATAACGGAACGATGGCAATCCAGAGCCTATTACCGTCCAAGAAACCCCTTCTTTAAAAATCCGATCGAGATTGAAATTTGTTGCTCGCACTCTAAGTCCATCCCCAGTAAGGGTGTGCTGTATAGAATCACCATCATTTAGCCAATCAACCACGCTATCATAGTTTCCATACCACCGCCTGAATGCCCCTCCTTTTGCATACGCAAACCACTTCTTGCCAGAATCTTTAGCCTCCTGTCGGCACAAGCCGCCAAACGAGGATTTATTCATCCCAACTTCGTACCAATAACGAACGAATCGTTCATTGTCTGCTGTAACTAACCCTTTGGCGGCTCTGGCAACATTGCCAATTCGTTGACTATTGTCAAATAAATCACACCAAGCATTCCCCACCCAATACGCGATAGGCGAGCCGGGAATCTTCTTGAAGTTTTCGGCAGAAACGCGATACGCTTTGCTATCGGCTATTGCCGCTTTATACATTGTCTCCTTTTCCGTTTCACTGCTACCATCAACAAGTCGATAATACACCCCCTTGTAGTTTGGGATGTATTCGTTCGCAAGCACAAACGCTGTGGTCTGCGTCACTTCGCCACCGATTGAGTCAAACGCATGTGCGCCAAGATGTGCCATCGTGAGAATCGTCGCTTCATCGAGAATTCGTTTCCTTAACGCCTCAAACGAAGATAGGAACATCCAGCTCTGCATCGTGACCATGCCAATGCGTCCGCCCTTTTCACACATTTCTACAAGTCTTAATATAAAAGCTGCGAAGAGATCGCTCTTGCCATCTTTGAAATTCTTTTCAAGATACTCCTTTATTTGCGGCTCAAGGTTGCCCGCGCCAAGATATGGTGGGTTCGTTACAAGCGCGTCGTATTTAGCCGTTAACGCAAGAACGAGTGCGAATGCGCGGCACAGACCTTCGTCTCCGACATCATCAAGTCGCGTCTCTACAAGCGCTCGCGTCTCTGGCGAGATTTCAAACTTCAACAGCGAGCCAATGGTATCGCCACGTTCGCGCAAGAGGGCAAGCGCAGCATTTATCTCGCCAATCGCCGCCTTGTTCGTTATGTCGAGGGCCTTAGCGATTCTGTTCTCGCCGATATCATCGCCCACTAAAAGCGCTGTGTCGTAAACCTTCGGCAGCGCGTGGGCGTCGGCGAACGACTCATCTTCCTTCGCCGCCGCGATGAGAAGCGCGAAGGTCGAGAGCTGCCTCGCTCGCAGGTCTATGTCGATACCAGTAATGTTGCGCTCGAATATCTGCGTTATCGCGTCGCGCTTCGAATAGCCGAGATTATCATACACGGCGAAGAACCGGCGAAACGCCTCAAGCAGCATGTGGCCCGACCCGCAGCACGGGTCTATGAACTTAGTATTTTCGTCGACATCAGAGAGCACTCCATCTACAAGAAATCCCTCCAGATAATTTACAATATAGTTCGGCGTGAATATCTGCGTCGCGGCAGGAATCTCGGCAACGCCCGCTTTTTTGTTTTTCTTGAATCCGTCGTAAACCTCGGCTTTGCGCTCGGCAATATAATATTGGTATAGCCAGCCGATGAGTTCGTCACTCGCGTAGTCGTCGTCGGAAAGCAGCGTGGAATTATTCAAGTCGTCAACAAGCCCGTCGTCCGCAAGCAGATTCGACGGCACAAGCAGCATCGTCCAGTCGTCAATCTCGCCGAATGCCGCCTTGAGAATCGGCGTCTCGCGGCAGAACGCGCCGACAAGAATCGCAAACTGCTCGCATGTCTTCGTAGGGTCGCGGCGGACGCGCGCAAGCGCCGTGTCTTCGCCCGGCGAGAGATTCGGAATCCAGCCGCCCGTGCGCAGGCGATGGACGATCTGCGGAACATGCGCACTCACGTCCGCCCATTCGAGCTGCGTCGGCACAAGCCCTCGCTTGGCGAGTATCCTTATCGCCACAAGGCGGTTGAACCATGTTGTAGGCGGCGCGTTCTACGGCGACCTTCCGCCCCTCCTTCTCGACGAACTCCTTCAGACGTTTCCAGCGCGGGCCGAAGTCGGCGTCCTCGATGACCTCTCCGCGATAAGTCCAGCCGCCTTGAACTGCTACGGGGGGCTCTGGCATCTTGTCGGTGAAGCCGAGTTTGGCGAGCGCGGCATCCACGCCCTCCGTCAGGTTTCGCCTGGTGCGCGTCGCAAACTTCTCGATTTCGTTCAGATTCATCTTGAAAACCCCAATCGCTCTACTGCACGATGACAGACGCGCCCGCAGAAATCTCAACCATCAACTGCGTTTTGAGTCCAGCAAGGTAGGCATCGACGCCCTCCTCGTCCTTCAGCGGCGTTGGATGCGAGACGTTTAGCTTGACGCTCTTGACGGTCGCAGAGGACTGCGACCCTTCCGCTTTCGGAACGGCGGCAATTATCCTCTGCGTCTCGGATTCCTTGAAACTCGCCACGGCGTTGATTGCATTCTCAAGCGCCATGAGCGAGCCGCCAGCCCTCTTCGCAGCAATCGTTGCGGCGCGGTCCGCAAATGCGCTCTTGTCCACGCCAAGGTTCGCTGCCTGCGTCTCAAGTTCATCGAAAGCGGCAGAATAGGCCGCTTCGATCTGCGCCTCCTTTGCCGTGCGGCAGGCGGCGAACGCGTTTTCCGTCTGGTTCCTGATCTTGATCAAGCTTGGCAGGTTGCTCCACGGCTTGGTGTCTTCCTTTGCGGCGACGAGGTGCGCGAAGCCATCCTTCCCGGCATCGTCGAGGAATTGCACGTTCTCGGCGTTGTCGTCGGCGAAGGCGATCAAGTCGAGGTATTTCTGCCATTGTTTCCCGTTCACGAAATCCATGGCCTGCTTGGAGGCGTCCCATTCCGCCGCGAGAGGCGACGCTTCCGCCGCGACAGTGTCGAAGAACGTCTTCACGTCCGCAATCTGCTTCCACTCCGCGAATTTCGCGCTGGTGACGTCAAGCGACGCGGTAAACGGGCGCGGCCCCGTCTTGCCCTTTGCGGCATTGACCAGGTCGATCTTCTCCTGCAGGAAGTCCTTTGCCTGTGCGGCCAGTTCATCCGCCTGAGGCTTTGCATTTTGAAGTGCCGTATGGCCGAAGACAGCACGCAGAGCGTCTATAAACGCATTGATCGTCTCCTTTGAGATCAACGCCTTCGTCGCGATAGAGAAGTACGCCTGGTTTCTCGCGAGATTCACTGCGACAACATCGCGCGACGGATTCGGAGCGCCGTTGTAGTGGAACTCGCGCCGTTCGCCCGCGACCAGGCGGCAAAGCGCGGCAAGCGTGGAGTATTCGTCCCATCCATACGGACGGTTCTTGAAGTAGTCCACGACATTCACGACCGGGCACACAGATGGGTTCCCGTTCAGGTAGTCCTCAACCTCCTGCTCCGCCTCGGCAAGAGGCGAGCCCGGCAACGGAGGATGATAGCCTTTTATGTCGGACGTGAGTGCCGCCGCAGTGTGCGGCAGATTCTCGGCTTTTCTTGCATTGGGATAGAGCCTTTCGAGGTGTTTTGCAAGGACCTCTTCATAGCGCTTCGCCGCGCTTGACGCCGAAGACTTGGGAATCTCGCCCTGACCGCTTACTACAGGCGCGTCGCGGAGAAACTTCTCCACCGTCGGAAGAAGGCACGTCGTCCGCAGCCTTCTCGCCCTGTCGCGGAATGCCTCGAAAGCATCTTTTTCCTCCTGGCTGTTAAGCGCGCTCTGCTTGCCGAACATGCTGAACTTGCAGTACGAGTAAAGTGCGTCGCGGAACTTCGTGTCAGCGGCGTACATGTCGCAAAAGAAGAGCACCAGCGATGCGTCGGCGTTCCCGAGCCGGAACTGGTCGAGCGTAACGCCGCCGGAATTGACGTGGACCCTGATGTCCACATCTGCCTTGTGGTTCAGAAGCTGTCGGCCGAGAACATCCATTCCCACCGACAGACGCACCTTGTGAAACTCGATCTTCGACTTGAGCGCACTGCCGAGGCAGTCGGTCAAAAGCTCCGCCCATGTGTCGGCAAGGTCACCGTCGCCCGGAATAAGGTTCTTGATCCGGTTGTCGATTTCCGCTTCGACCTTGGTGTAGAACTTGAAGTACTCCACACCCGAATCGGAAGTCTCGCGCATAAGGACGCTCTCGTCGCAGAGATACTTGACTTCGGCCTCTATCCTCTCCTTGAGCACCTTGCGCGACGTGGTGATGTCCGTCATCATCAGAGACGTAAGATTGCCGATCGTCGCCGGGAACGCCTGGGCGTCCTTGTAGTCGAGGTGGCAGACCATGAAGAGCGAGTTCAAGACACGTGTGGCAAATGCCGGGTCCGGGCGCTGCGTGGTCAAGGCGCGGGCGTTCTGGATCACGGCATTGGCAACTGCCGTAAGGCCGTCATTCAGGCTCTGGCTGAAGAACTCATCGAAGGCTATGAACTTCTTCCCCGCCTCGCAGTCGCGGGTCGCCTTTGCGACGTCGAGCGTCAGGGTAAGAACGCTTCGTGCGTTGTCCTTCACGTTCTGTACGACGAACCCGCGACCGAGGAAGGCGCGAAGCACCTGTCCCATGAGCCTGAAGTGGCAGCCGAGAAACGGATAGGTGGCTATGAAGTCTTCGCGGTCTGCATAGACGCCGTACGCCTTGGGAAGTTCGTACTGGGCGCATATCTCGTTTGCATGCGAATCATAGTATTCACCAAGCTTTATGGCGGCGGCCGGGGTCTTGTCCAGCACCCTCTTCCTGGTAATGTATTCCGTTGACGCGGCGGAAAGCTGCACCATGATGGGGAAGCGTCCCATGATCTTCCCGAACTCGTCGCTCGTCTGCGCGAAGCCACTCGCCGAGGCGATCTCCGACATGTCCTGCTGCGCGGTGCAGACAAGCCAAACCTTCGCTCCGCAGACATTGTGAAAGGCCGTCACGATCTCTTGCAGCTGCAGGAGAAGGTTGCCGCGATTGTTGATGTACTGGCTGATTTCGTCCACGCAGAACACAAGCCTGCAGTTCTTTCCCTGCGCGTCAAGCCACTCCTTGACATCTGACATGAAATCGGCAACCGAAAGCGGAACCCGATTGTGGACTATGCTTTCGCGCACGGCATCGACGGCAAGCTCCGGCATAACGGCAGCGGCGGCTTCGAGAAGCTTGTTCAGCTTTGTGATGTCGCCGCCGATTCGGAGCCAGTCGTATCCAAGACCGGCAATCTTCTCCTTGTACGCACTGAATTTCCCCGCCTTGTCCAGCGAACGCTCAAGAAAATAGGCTATCGCGAGGTTTCTGCCGCTGTAGCCTCGCATCTCGTTGAACTTTCGCCAAAACACCATAAGGAAGTCAAAGCCCTCCTTTGCATTGGAGAAGCCCGCCTCGCCCATGTTGAACATAATCGTCTTGACCGATTCCGAACCAGAAGCGAACCAGTCGGCTACTTGCTGCCACTCAGTCGGCGTCACGTTGCTCTTCCCACCGTCAAGAGGATTGTATTTCTTGACCGCCTCTGCGGCACGCGCAAGCGCGGCGCCTTCGTTGCGCAGGCAGTAGCTGACGTATTTGAGGAAATGCGACTTGCCGGATCCGAAATAGCCGCTCACCCAGACACCATTGTGGTTCACAGAGCCGTCCTTGATCGCCTCAAGCGTTCTGTACAGCCAGTTCACGATGTCTACCGTGAAAACATATTCGTTGATCTCGGTGCTGACCGTCTGCGCATTCAGATCGCCCGTCGCGACGACGGGATTAAGCGTCTCTTCGACATTGCGCGAATAGAGTTCGGATAGCTTCATGTTGCCTTGCTCCTTTAGATTTCAAGTAGCTGTGCACGATATGCGTGCTGGTCGTTGAGGATTCCGAAAAGCGAAAACTGTCCTTCACGAACGACTCCGGGGTAGAACAGTATCACCTTGTAGCGCGATGCGTCGTTAACCGCCTCGTAAGCAGTCAGGAACTCATTTGCGCGAAGATACGGATACATCGCGCCAACGCCGTGGAAGAACACGTATGGCCGCTTGAGGGACGGTTCGTCTTTCCCAAAGTGCGCAACAACCTTTGAATACACGAAATCAAGGAACTCCCTGCCGTGGGCCTCGGCACGCAGGTTGTCCGCCACTCCTGCATGGATGTAGCTCTCGACGGCTTGTCCGTCCGTTTCAAGCTGGTCTTCGAGAAGACTCTGCCCGCCGCACTTCACTGTGCCAAGATACTCCATGAAAACTTCAAAGAGGTCGAGCGACAGGACATCGATGAAGTCGTTCGGGCGCTTGAGGTCTTCAACTATGTGGGCGACGTTTGCGAGCGTCTTGCCCTCTTCGCGGACGTCGTAAGGAACGATGTAGAAGTTGTGGGAGATCCCGCCCGGGGACTGGAAATCCTTGCTGTTCAGCTTGTTGTAGAGTTCTGTTATCATCTGCGCCCCCTAAAGCCACTTCTTGACCCGGTTGATTTCGTAGAGCGGCATTCCGAGCGATTCGAGATACCACGACTCGCCACGCGACAGAAAATGCGCGGCCAGCCTGTCATCGACATGAACCGCCCTGAGTTCGCCGTCACCATCGAGCATTCCCACGCAACGCAAGAAGGAGAGACATGCCCCTGCTACCTTTCCTTTTGTCGCATCAGACCAGCTTGCGACAAAATCGTCCATCGCAGCTATCTGACAGATGTGTCTTTCGACATCCGCCTTGACGACCGTTGGATTCGCCGACTTAAGGCGCGGCAGAAACACATTGAGATGCACATCCTTTACAAGAAGATAAGTGCGCATGAGACAGTAATATAGCGCAATCACCTGTCCTGCGCGGTCAAGGGCAAGAAACCATTTCCAGAATGACGGCGGCATAGCGGCATACCGCCTTTTGAACTCGGACATCATACGCAAGCGGGTCTTCGCCTTGCCAAGTTGAAGGAGATGATTGCCCTCCACTTCAGCTTTCAAAAGACTGTCTGCATCCGGCGACTGCAAAATCGGCAGCAAAGCTACAGTCTCATCGAGCATGAAACCGCACCCCGTCATCGCCGCACTATACGGACTATTCGACAATTACTTCTCCTTCCGCGCCTACCATACAAAAAGCTCGTCGCGTCGGCGCGGAAAAGAAAACGTGGCGTGCCTTGAAATTCATGTTTCACCCGAGGTATCGCCAAACACCCTTAGTTAAACAGGAATACAAGACACGCCACGTGTGGATTGCACACGCAGCGCATCTCGCATACTCGGCTTAACTAATGAAAATTGGCGATTTTCGGGTGAAGCCAAATACGCAAGATTGCGTACGTTGCCGCGGTTAGGTTGCCCACCCGCAGCTGCGGTCAGCTCTGGGCGTCGCCCATGTGACCCTCGGCCGGCATCCCTGCCCGACCGCTATATGCGATTTAGTTTGCTAATGTCCTCCTTTTACAGATTCTCGCTGTGACACCCATTCACTGTTCAAAGGGATTCAGAATCGGCACTCCCATGCCAGCCATGTCCTCGACATTCCGCGTGACAAGCTTCATGCCATGGACACCGGCGGTGGCAGCGATTTGCGAATCCGCGAGCGACATTGGTCTGCCGCAACGGAGTCCTTCTCCAACCATGCGACCCCACGCGACCGCTACCACGTCGTCAAAGGGAAGAATCCGTTTCGCGAATTGGCGCCTGATTTCATCAAAATAGTATTCAAGCCGCGTGCGTCGAGGATCGTTCAATGCAAGTTTGGATATGCCCTTTGCAATCTCGCCAATCGTAACGGATGACAAATACAATTCTTCTGGAGGAACACTGCGCAACCATTTCAACACACGTTCAGACGGAATGCGCTTCGCCGTCTCGGAGATCGTACATGTGTCAAGGAGATATTTCATAAGAAATCCTCGCTATCAAAACCTCCAGCCCGATCAAACGCCGACGGAAGATCCCAGACACGGCGGTCTTCCACCAATGTTTCTCCGTCATCAAGCTTTGGACATGAAAGAAGAACATCCACAAAAGAGCGTCCTTTGCGTGATTGTTCCACAGGTGCGGAGACTTCCGCCTTTGCAAGCGGAATCAAAATCACCTGAAAGGAATACGAACCGTATTCCTTCGGCACCGTTATACTGATGCGATTTCCGCGCGGACGCGCTATTGTTTCAAGTGACGGCATGGAACTGACTCCTCCTTGCAAATACTGCTTATATTATACCATTTTCCTGATTGAATATTTCGAATGCTGTTGCGTAGCGTATCCCCCTTCGCCGCATGCGCGGCTACGGAGGACAGGCTGCGGGCGTCGGATGCGTTTCCGCAGCTCCCCGGTTAGTGGTGGTGGGTATAGGATACCGCCCCTACCGTTGCGGCGCGTTATGATAACGCGTCCTGCCGGGGTTTTGCCTATCGCGCCGCTTGCGCGGTGAGACAGGCCGGAGGCTCATATTTTGCAAAACTGCTCACTTTGCAAAACCGAGCCAATGTCAAAGATCATGCTCCGCAATCACTCACGGAACATGCATATTATACCATTTCCCCGATTTTCCTGCAAACCCCGCAGAACTTGAAGCAAGTTTTTGGACAGCATCTGGAATTCTTCGGCCATTCGGGAAAAACATTCCCTTTGGATTAGGATATGGTAATCTCTTGTCCGTGGAAGAGGAAATTGCCGCCGACAAGGAACTCGTTGGCAGTCGGCGAAAAGCGGTCGGCGACGTCTATGTGGTAATGTCCAGCGAGAATGCCC
>CADCAK010000030.1 GCA_902799385.1 uncultured bacterium
TGCGATTTCAACCCTTTGAATGACCTCGGAAGCGGGTAGAAGCCTCTCGCGAGGCGGCTGTTTCCGGGCAGACGGTGAAACGGGCGCATATCCCCCGAGGCAAGCCGAGCCGCGTGGCGGAGATTGTTCACATTGTCTAATCTCCTACAGTTTTGTAGGAATTTTGTAGGGGTTTGGCGGGGACTGTCCCCAGTTGTTCCTCGCTGAATTGTTGGGGGCTGGTGCGCACCGCAGCAAGTTTTGGTGCGCACCATTTTGTGTTTTGCTGCGCACCATTTTGTGTTTTGCTGCGCACCATTTTGTGTTTTGGTGCGCACCAAAACTCCTGGTGGTGCGCACCAGCCCCGTGGATTGTGGCAAGGCTTTTGCTGGAATGGTGCGCATTTGCGTGGCGTTTTTGCGATGTAAGGCGTTGTTATGGCAATTTATCGCCCAGAAAGTTGGGGACAGTCCCCGCGAAAGGCCCATTTTGCAGGGGATTCGTGCGCTATGCCGCTTTCGGCCGCGTTTGCGCGGTGAGGTGACGGAATGGATGTGCCATGGATAGGGTGAGATACGTATGGGCGAAGATACGCGTGATTCCCGCCATTTCCGCCTGAAACTGCGGCTGGTTGGCAATAGTGCCTTGATGAAAGATGTTCGGTGGCCAAAGTGGGGTATTACAGGGCAACTTTGGCCGATGATGAGTGTATGCAATATGAAATCATTATGGTATCATTACGGCATCAAAACATATAGGAGATATTGAAAATGACTACCGCAGTACCAATAACTATGAGGGCTGATCCGTCTGTCAAGGCGTGCTTTGAGCAGATATGCGCTGAAATCGGATTGAGCGTGAATGCTGCGCTTAATATATTCATAAAGCGCGTCGTCCGGGACAGGAAGATTCCGTTTGACTTGGCGGCTGACCGGTTCTACAGCGAGGCCAATATGCGCCATCTCCGCGCGTCGGCTGCCGAAGCCCGTGCAGGACATGTTACAGAGCATGAATTGATAGAGGTCTAGCCATGCGCAAGACATGGACTGACCGGGCATGGGATGACTATCTGTACTGGCAGACGCAGGACAGGAAGACCTTGTGCAAGATCAATAGGCTTGTGCAAGACATCGAGCGCAATGGCCCGCGCGGGGCAAAGGTGGCGGCGTGCTTCGAAAGCTCTGCAAGGGAACTTGGGAGGACTGCGAATAGCGAAAGCGAAAGCAGTAGTCGGACGAGGCCATAGTAGCGGGGAAGCGGGGCAACGCCCGCGGGTATCCCCCGAGCCGAAGGCGAGTCGCGAAGCGAAGCAGGGGTGCGAAGGGCCTCTGCGTGAAAAAAGGAACGATGCAAATCAAATGGCGAGAACAATAATGTCGAAAGACTGCAATAGGGGACAATCCGCTATGTGGCGGCGCGTCGGAAACCGCTCGTCCATATGGAAGCCGAGAGGCGAAGGGGAGCGAAACCGATGAAACCAGTCCCACACGGAGAGCCGTATGCGGGAAAACTGCACGTACGGTTTGACGAGGGGTATCCGCCGAACGCAGAGAGGGCCGAGCGAAGCGAGGGGATAGTCCGAAGGACCGAGCGGGCGTACCCGGCGAGGGGCATCCCGCTCTACTCTACACCCTTTTTGTCCTATTGAGGTGAGATGCATGTCCGGCAAGATGTTTTCGCGCAAAGATTTTCTTAAGGGGGCATTCGGTCTCGCAGCCCTGCCTGCGGCGGAATGTACGCGCGATTTCGCGCCGTCCGCGCCGCTTCGCAGGAGCGAAGAGCGCCAAAACGAGCTTGTGGCGAAATGGGACGAGGCGACCGAAGCGGTGTCGCCGCAGGTTTACGGGCAGTACCTGCGCGACGGCGACACGAGGGGCTTCAAGGCGCTGGAGTCGCTTGAGCTCGCGTTCGAGAAGGTGCTGCGCGAGGCAAGGGAAACCGCCGTGGGAGACGATGCGCCAGCCGTGTGGAGCGTGTACAACATGGGCTATGTCGTCAAGACCCGCCAGTCGCTTTTCTCCATCGACCTCGTCCACAGGCGCGACGCCGAGCTTGCCCCGCTTCTTGACTTCGCGCTCATAACTCACAACCACGGTGACCATTGGCGCCAGGGCTTCTACGGGGCCATGAACGCCTCTGGCAAGCCCGTCGTTTCCAACTTCCTCGACAATTACGGCGTCAGGGACCGGAAGGGGAACGGCGGCTACACCCGCGATAGGAAGGAGTTCGGGTTCAAGGACGTGAAGGTGCGCACTTCGCTGATCGACCACAACGACTACCTCGTCGACTACACGACGGCGTTCGAGATCAAGATTGGCGACTTCGTACTGTACCACACCGGCGACAGCGGCAGGGGGACTGAGCCGAAGCTCGGGACGACCTGGGGGCGGCCCGACCTGTGGCTCTTCTTCCCGGGCTGCAGAATCGACACGGCGAAGGCGGTCGGGAAGGTGGACGCCAAGCGCATAGTGTTCGGCCATCTGTGGGAGCTTGGGCACAGTCAGGGGCACAAGGGGCGGCTCGACGAGCCGCTTGTGCGCCGCGCCCTCGCCGCCGCGCGCCCAATATGCAAGGACACGTCCGTCGCCTTCTGGGGCGACAGGATACTGTAGCCCCCGCACGCGATGCGTTTTTTGGTATAATAGGCGCATGATTGACACATCGGTGAATCTTGGCGGGCTTAGGATGCCGACGTTCCTCGCCACGGCGAGCGGGACGTTCGGCTATGGGTTCGAGTACGTCGGCGCGGTGGACTACATGAAGCTCGGCGCGGTGACTGCGAAGGGAATTCGCGTCGAGCCGTGGCCGGGGAACGAGATTCCGCGCCATGCGGAAGTGCCCGGCGGCCTCGTAAACGCAATCGGGCTGCAGGGAACCGGCGTAGAGCACTTCCTAAAGTACACCGTGCCGTGGTATCGCCAGCAGGCGAAGGGCGTGCCGCTCATCGCCAACATATGGGGCGCGTCCGTCGAGGGCTACGCTGAAGTCGCGGCGAAGATGGGCGACGCGGTCGATGCCGTGGAGATGAACGTCTCGTGCCCGAATGTCAAGGCGGGCGGGCACACTTTCGGACAGGATCCTAAGGTGCTGGCCGAGGTCGTCTCGGCCGTCAGGAAGGCTACGAAGCTGCCGCTTGTCGTCAAACTCGCGCCGAACGTGCCGTCGATCGTTCCGTATGTCAAGGCATGCGAAGACGCCGGAGCCGACGCGCTCTCGATGGTCAACACGATCCCCGCGATGGTGATCGACATAGAGAAGCGCGTGCCGGTGCTCGCGAACGTGACCGGCGGGCTTTCCGGGCGAGGTATCCACCCAGCCGCCGTGAAGCTCGTCTACGACGCGCACAAAGCGACGAAGCTCCCAATCCTCGCCATGGGCGGCGTCTACGAGGCGAAGGACGCAGTCGAGTTCCTTCTCGCCGGCGCGACTGCCGTGGCGGTCGGCACGGCGACCTTCTCGAATCCAGGCGTCGTCGCAGAGGTCTACGACGGCGTCGTCGCCTACTGCGAGCGCCACGGATTTGCCTCGGTCGCCGACCTCGTCGGCGCATTGGCGTAGAAATGGTATAATATCCCCGCCATGCGAATCCTTACGCGATACGTCCTGCGAGAGTTTCTCGTCCCGCTCTTCTACTGCCTGTGCGGGTTCGTCTCAATCTACGTCCTCTTCGAGCTTTCGGGGTCGTTTTCGCGTCTCGCCGAGGCAAAGCCGCCGACACTTGTCGTCGTGAAGTATTTCTGCGGATATCTTGCGCCGTTCTTCCAGTACCTCGCGCCCGCCGCGCTCATGCTCGCAACGCTCTACACCATGTGGACGTTCTGCCGCCATTCCGAGATCGTGGCGATGCGCGCCAGCGGCATAGGGTTCTTCACCATCGTGAAGCCGCTGTTGGCAGTGGCCTTCGCGATGGCCTGCCTTGTCGCGTGGGTGGACGAATGGTACGTGCCGAGGGTCGCGCAGTGGGCGAAGCAGCTCCGCAACGAGAGGTTCGAGGCCGCGAAGGCGGCCCGCGCCGACAATATAGTGTTCCGCAACGCCAAGGCCGACAGGACGTGGTCGATAGACGCCATGCTCGACGCGGACGGCGAGCACCTCAAGGACGTGCGCGTCACGGTTGACAGGCCAAACGGCGCGAGGCTCATGAACGTCGTGGCCGAGCGCGCCGACTATCTCGACGGCGAGTGGTGGATGACGGGCGTGACCGTGCAGCACTACGACGCATCGGGGCGCGAGATAGCCTCGCCGACTCCCGAGCTCGACGCGCTGCCGACGAGGTCCTTCCCTCAGTTTGGGGAGCGCCCGGGCGACTTCATCATGCAGAACAGGGACTGGGCCTACAATTCCGTGGCCGACCGCATCAGGTATGTCAGGCACCATCCCGACCTCTCGGACAGGATGCGCAGGAAGTACAGCTACGACACGTGGTCGCAGATGACGGCCCCCCTCGCATGCATCGTCATAACGCTTTTCGCGATTCCGGCGGGCATCGCGTCGGGGCGCCAGAGCGTGTTCAAGGGCATTGTCGGGGCTCTCGCCATGTTCTTTGCGTTCTACGGGCTTGTCATTGGCTGCATGGTCGGTTCGGACGTCGGCTGGCTTCCGCCGATCGCCGCCGCGCTTCTCCCCCATGCGGTGTTTCTTGCCGTCGGGGGATGGCTGTTCTACCGCCAGCGGTGAAAATATGGTATAATAGTCCCTCATGTTTGGATTCCTGAGGAGAAAGGGAAAGCTGCCTGCCGTCTACAAGCGGCAGGAACACTGCATTTCGCGCAAGGACATAGATCCTGATGCGCTGAAGGTGCTTTACCGCCTTTCCGACCTCGGCTATACGGCGTATCTCGTCGGCGGCGGCGTGCGGGACCTGCTGATGGGCCGCAGGCCCAAGGACTTCGACGTCGGGACCTCGGCGAAGCCCGCCGAAGTCAAGAAGGCGTTTCGCAACTGCTTCCTCATCGGCCGCCGCTTCCGTCTCGCGCATGTCAGGTTCGGCGACAAGGTCATCGAGACGGCGACGTTCCGCCGCACCTCGCAGACGGTGGGCGAGATAATAGAGCATGCGGCGGAGGGCCCGCAGGAAGACAACACCTTCGGCACTCCCGAGACCGACGCCTACCGCCGCGACTTCACGGTGAACGGGCTTTTCTACAACATCAGGGACTTCAGCGTCATCGACTGGGTCGGCGGCATGAAGGACATCGAGAACAAGGTCATCCGCGCGATCGGCGAGCCGGGGATTCGCTTCCAGGAGGACCCGGTGCGGATGATGCGCGCGGTCAAGTTCTCGTCTCGCCTCGGCTTCACGATCGAGCGCAAGACGCTGGCGGCGATGAAGAAATACCATTCCTGCATACTGACGGCCGCGCTCCCGAGGGTCTGTGAGGAGGTGTTCCGCCTCTTCCCGTACGGCAAGAGCGCCGAGGCGTTCAGGCTCATGTGGGAGACGGGGCTTCTCGGCGACCTCTTGCCGGAGCTTGCGGCGCATGTCGGCCGCGCCGGCGGCGCGAAGTGCTCGATATGGAAGTACCTCGCCTCGCTCGACAGCTACGAGACGATGATGGCGGGGAAGGGCTTTGAGGTCTCGAACGCCATAAGGGCTGCGGTCCTCATGACGACCATGCTTGAGGCCGATTCGAAGGACGGCGCGGGACGGCGCATCATGCAGACGATGATGGCGGCCCTCAAGATGCCTAAGGCGACGTATTTCACGGCGGTTCTCCTCATGGAAAGCCGCAAGCGGCTCACCGCCAGCCCCCAGAGGGGCAAGGCACGGTTCGTGCACAACCGGGATTTCCTCGACGCGCTCGACTACAACCGCATAGTCCTGCGCGCCGAAAAACGGGACGAAAGCGCCCTAAACGAATGGGCGGACCTATACGAAGAGAAAGGCAACAGCAAATGAACGAAGAACTCGAACAGCTCATGCAGGAAGTAAAGGCCGTGATTCCGTGGCTTCTCGCCGTCGGAATCGCTGTCGCAGGGTATCACGGCGTCAGGAAGTACGTCGCCGACAGGCGCGCCGCAGCCTCCGAGGCCGTCGCGAACGCCTATACGACGGAGGAGCTTGAGGACGCCGCCGCGAAGTTCAAGGGCTCGAAGGCCGAGGGCGTCATAAGGCTCCGCCTCGCCAAGAGCTACTTCGATTCCGCGAACTACGACTCGGCGCTCGAGATATACGAATCCCTCGACGGCAAGGCGCCCGACGGGTTCGAGGACATCCCGACCGTCGGCAAGGCGCAGTGCCTTGAGGCGCTCGGCAGGTTCGACGAGGCGCGCGCCGCGTTCGACGCGTTCGCCGAGGCGAACGGGAAGTCCTTCCTCGCGCTTACCGCGAAGCTCGGCTCCGCGCGCTGCGTCGCCCAGGGCGGCGACCGCGCCAAGGCGGTCGAGATGCTTGAGGCGCTCAAGGCGTCGGTGGGCGACGACGAGCTTGCGAAGACGCGCGTCGACACGACGCTCCAGATCGTGAAGCGCTACGAGAAGCGCGCTGAGCGTTCGCTCTTCGACGCTGCGGACGCGGCCCAGAAGCAGCTCGACGCCGAGGCCGCCAAGGATGCCAAATGACGATCGTGCGGGAGCCGATGTGGGACGATGCGCCGCGCTCTCGAACGCAGGCGCTTTCCCGTCGTCTGCTCCAGTTCCTTTCTACGCTCGGCTGGACGGCGCGGATACTTGTCTCTTCCGTCGCCGCGTTCCCGTCGGTTCTCCTTAGGCGCTCGGGTCGCGCCGATTTTGCCGCACAGCTCTACATCGTCGGCATAAGGACGCTTCCCGTCATCACGGTGGTGTCGCTGTTCATAGGCATGATCCTCGCCTTGCAGGTCGGGCTTGAGCTTAGGCGCTTCAACCAGGAGATATACCTTGGCGCCGCCGTGATGCTTACGCTTCTAAGGGAGATGGGGCCGTTTGCGTGTGGCATAAGTCTCGCCGCGTGCGTTGGCTCGGCGATTGCCGCCGAGCTCGGCACGATGAAGGTCAACGACGAGATCGCCGCGCTCGAGATAATGTCGATTTCGCCGATACGATATCTTGCGGCGCCGCGGCTTCTCGCGCTTCTCGTCATGGCTCCGATCCTTGCGTTCTACTGCAGCGTAATCGGCACCCTCGGCGGCGGCATCGTCGGTTCGACGCAACTCAATGTCTTTTTCCAGCAGTACATCTCGAGCGCGCTTAGCATCGCCGATACGAAGGACCTCTTCGTGGGGCTCCTGAAAGCGGGGGTCTTCGGGATGCTCATAGGCACGGTCTCTGTCGCAGAGGGCTTCGGGACGAAGCTCGGCGCGACCGGCGTCGGCCGCTCCACGCAGCAGAGCGTCATCGTCAACTTCCTTCTAATCCTCATGTTCGGCTACATGATAACGAGGGTGTTCTATAGGTAGGTTGAAAGGTTGAGAGGTTGAGCAGGCTAATCGAGTTTCGCGACGTCGTCAAGAAGTTCAACGGGGTTCCCGTCCTGAATGGAGTGACGTTTTCCGTCGAGAAGGGCGAGGTGCTTTGCGTCGTAGGCCCCTCCGGCACGGGAAAGTCCGTCACCTTGAAGCACCTCGTCCGTCTCCTGACGCCGACATCGGGCAGCGTAGTGGTGGACGGCGTCGACGTCGCGACGTGTAGCGATGACGAACTCGTTAAGCTCCGCGACCGCATAGGCTACCTCTTCCAGGGTGGTGCGCTCCTTGCGTGGATGACGGTCGCCGAGAACGTCGCCTTGCCGCTTGAGGAGTGCACGAAACTTACTGACCGCGAGATAGCGGTGCGCGTCAGGCATGCCCTCCGCGCAGTCGAGCTCGTTGACGCGGCCGACAAGTACCCGACCGAGATTTCCGGCGGCATGCAGAAGCGAGCGGGGCTCGCCCGCGCGGTCGTGCGCGAGTCCGACGTCGTTCTCTACGATGAGCCGACGTCGGGGCTCGACCCCGTGACGTCCATAACGATCAACCGTCTCATCAGGAAGCTCAACAAGGAGCTCGGTATCACCTCGATCGTCGTCACGCACGATCTCCAGGGTGCGCTTGCGATGGCGGACAGGATACTTTTGCTGAAGGGCGGCAAGGCGGTTGAGTGCTCGACCCCTGCCGAATTCACGCAGTCACAAAACCCCGACGTGAGGGAGTTCCTTGCGGCGATGAAAGGTGAAACGATATGAGCAGAAGAAGAAAGAGCGACGTTTTCTCGGAGGCGATTGTGGGTATTTTCATGATCGCGGTTCTCGCGCTCCTCGTGTACTTCACTATCATTATCTCCGGAGTGGACGTCCTCAAGGGGCGCCAGAAGGTCATCGCCAACATCGCGTTCAACGGCGTCGGCGGCCTCAAGGAGCATGACAACGTCATGTACCGCGGCACCAAGGTCGGCGGAGTGGAGGACATCTTCGTGACGCCGTCCAACCTGATCGTCAAGATCGAGGTTGACAAGTCGGTCGTCCTTCGCGACGGCTACAGGATTTCCGTGTGCAGTCTCTCGATGCTCGGCGGCCAGTTCCTCATGCTCGAGGAGGGCGAGGGCGAGATTGTCGACATCACTGCGCAGACGCTCGTAGGCGAGACGCCGAGCGACTGGATGCGCGACATGGCCGACATCGCGAAGAACCTGAAGTCGCTCACGAGCAGCGAAAGTGTCAACACGATCATAACGAACGTCGAGGCGGTTAGCTCCTCCGCGAAGGAGGTCGCGAGGCGCCTTGAGCAGGGCGAGGGAATGCTCGGTCGTCTGCTCGCCCCGGACGACCCGATCTACGCCGAGACCACCAACGCCGTCGCCGACGCGAGGCGCATGCTTGCGAACGCCGCCGAGATATCCGAGAGGATCAAGGCCGGCGAGGGCACCGTCGGAAAGCTCCTTTCGCCCGACGCGGATCTCTACGCCGACCTCAAGGATTCCGTCGCGTCGTTCAAGAAGGCGTGCGAGCAGATAAAGCTTCCCGAGAACATGGACAAGGACGTCGCTGAGATAATGACGGGCGCGAACAAGCTGCTCGCGAACCTCAACGAAGTCTCCGAGAGGCTCAAGAACGGCGAGGGCACGCTCGGCAAGCTCACGACCGACTCCACCATGTACGACGAGGTGCAGGGCGTTATCAAGGACGTTCGCCAGGTGCTCGACAACTACCGCGACACGACTCCCATTTCCACGTTCGGCTCGCTCATAATGGGCGGCCTGTGACGGGACTGCGGGCGCGGCGGCCCGCACGCGGCGGTTGATTGAGCGCGTTGTTTGTGCTATAATCTTCTTCAAGTTCCCATGGGGGGACGAGTGAGGCATGGACCGTTGAGGTGTGGATATGGCAGAGAGCCGCTACGAGATCAAGATACTCGTCGTCGACGACGAGAAGCTGATACGGCTTACGCTCGGCGCGAAGCTGAGGAAGGTCGGCTACGTCCCTGTCGCGGCTGCGACGGTGGAAGAGGCCGTTGCGGAGCTGAAGAAGGCGCCGACCTCGTTCAGCGCCATCATCACCGACATCATAATGGGCGAGATGGACGGGTTCATGTTCCGCGACATGGTGCGCGGCATCGCGCCGAAGATTCCGATATTCTTCTTGACGGCGCTCGACCCGGAGGAGGGCGGCGGGTTCCTGAAGCGCATTATGGACGACGCCATAAGCTACTACCTCCCCAAGGCCGTTGCCACCGAGACGCTGTTGAAGCGCGTCCGGCAGGTCATCGCGTCGCACCGCGTCGAGATGTTCATCCAGAGCAGGATGGACGAAGACCGCAAGTCGCTTGAACTCGCCTCGCACATACAGCGAAGCCTCCTGCCCGTTCGCTCCGTCATCACCCCGCGAGGGTTCTACGCCACATACTGGCATCCTCTGGACGCGGTGAGCGGCGACCTCTTCGAAGCCGAGCCGTTTGGAACTGGCTGCTACCTCTACGTCCTCGGCGACATCCAGGGCCACGGCACGAGCGCGGCTCTCGCGATGACTGCGGTGCAGTCGTTTCTCAAGAACTTCGTGAGGCGCGAAGGCGACGCAACGATGGGCCCTGAGGCCGTGGCGAACATGCTCCAGACGTTTTTCCGCGCCAATCTCGCCGACGTCTCTTACATGACGGCGCTCATCTGCGTTCATAAACCGCTTCTCAGCAGCGTCAGGTGGATAAGCTGCGGGGCGCCCGACCTTATAGTGATGGACGGCAAGGAGACTCTCGACGTCAACCCCAAGCACAAGGGCGGCGTCCCGATAGGGCTTTTCCCGGACACGATCTACTCCCCGAACGACGTCGTCGACACGACACTTACGCGCTCCGCCGTCTGCATTGCCCACACCGACGGCCTTATGGACCTCTCGCGCGACGTGGCAGGCGAAGAAGTGCTCCCGCCTAAGATCGCGCGCGAAGTGCGCGCCGGGCTTGTCGAAAGCGCGCGCAGGGACGGCACTATCACGGCGGCGCCGGCTAAATACATCAAGGCGCTTGCGGAACTCGGCTATGACAAGCGCCACGACGATATTTCGATTCTCGTCTTTGGCGCATACGACCCGATTCCCGGCGTTTACGAGGCGGCCATACGGCTCTCGCCAGACGAAGTGGACGCGGCCTCGCAGCGTGTCGCGGAATGGTGCCGCGCCGAGGGTTGTCCGAACGACGGCATCTCGCGCATCCAGCTCGTCTTCGAGGAGAAGCTGATGAACATCTACGACCACGGGCTTGACGACCGCAACCGGCTTCACGAGGTCGTGACGGTGAGGCTCAGGCGAGTTCGCGACAACTTCGTCCTCACCGTGTGGGACACCGGCACGGAGGAGCCGAGCATCGCCGTCGTCGCGGGAGATTCAGAGACATATTTCGAGCAGGCGAACCAGAACATGGCGGGCCGCGGACGTGGTCGGCTGATTGTGCGCGAGCTTTGCGACGGCGTGGAGCGCAACCGCTATCCGCCGCTCAACGAAACGACTTACCATATACCGATTTTCGGGAAGAAATCTTCCAAAGACGGAAATACACAGGGGGCGAAATGAAAGAGTGCTGCAAGAAGTATCTCGACGAGCAGTTCGGCGGCGACGCCGACATCATGGCTGAAATATACGGCGAGTACGTCTCGTCCGTCGTGGAGAAGATCGGCGAGGCCGAGTCTGCGCTCGCCGCGTCCGACTGGACTAAGCTCGACCGGACGGCGCACACCATCAAGGGCAACGCCCTTGCGGCGGGCGACCAGGAAATGGCCGACACTGCAATATCGCTCAGGAAGTCCGCTGCGCTTTCCGACGCTGCGCTTTCCGCTACGCTCCTCGGCAAGATCAAGGAGCTTTCGAAGGTTCTGTAGGCGTAGCGATGGAAAGTTTTCTAGAACGGACAAAGGACGCAGACTTAAACCAGCTTGTCGACGAACTCGCCTCGCGGGGGCGCGGCAACAGGCGCAAGAGCATGCGGCTTCGTGCATGGAAGGCCACGGTCTGGTTTTCCTACGCGGCTAAAAGGGCGATAGACATCTTCGGGAGTCTTTTCGGGATGATCCTTCTGTCGCCGGTATTTCTCACGATCGCGGCCGCCGTGAAGTTTACGAGCCCTGGCCCCGTTATCTTCAGCCAGGTGCGCGTAGGGCGGTACGGCAGGCATTTCAAGTTCTACAAGTTCAGGAGCATGCGTGTCGACGCAGAGGCGCAGAAAGCCGCGCTTCTTTCCAAAAACGAGTCGAAGGACGGCGTCATATTCAAGATGAAGGACGACCCGAGGATCACGAAAGTCGGCAAGTTCATAAGGCGGGCGAGTCTCGACGAGCTGCCGCAGCTCTGGAACGTGTTCATCGGCGACATGAGCCTCGTGGGGCCGCGTCCGCCCGTGCCCTCCGAGGTTGCCGAATACACGCTCGAAGACCGCAAGCGCCTTGACGTGATTCCGGGGATCACGTGCCTCTGGCAGATAAACGGCAGAAGCGAGATTCCCTTCAACGAGCAGGTTCGCCTCGACAAGGAATACATCCAGGAGCCGAGTCTCTGGAAGGACGTGACGATACTCCTCAAGACGATCCCCGCGATTCTCGGCGGAAAGGGGGCGTACTGATGGACAACATTCTGTTTGTCCCGGCGACGCGCGAGGCGGAATGGGTCGGTGAGATATTGCCGGGAACGAGCCCTGCGGAGCTGCCCGTCGCCGGAAAGCGCATAATAGACTATGCCATAGAGCATGCGCAGAGGTTCGGCGTGATGTTCACCGAAGTCCTCGACTGGCGCTTTTCGGACAGACTCGCCAATGACTTCGCCGACATGACCCGCACGGGCTTTCCCGTCTTCTACATGAAGGGCGAGGGCGAGCTGCCGAGGGGCCTAAACGACATAGACGGCTATTCGAGCCCGCTTACCGGCAACATCACCGACGGCCTTGTGGTCGTCTGGGGGCTTGCGCTCTCGATGCACACGGCAGGGGACGTCTCCCTTGAGCCCGTTGCCGAGGCCGAATGCGCCGAGACTCCCGCCGGGGTCTACAGGCGCGAGGGCGGGCGGTGGATGCGCATAGTCCCCCACGGCCTCGTCGTCAGGAACGTCAAGGCGTGGCACGAGCTGAACCTCGTCGTCCTCCGCCACCCGGATGAATTCACGATGCCGGGGTATTCGTCGGAGCGTGGCGTCCACATAGGGAGAAACGTTGTCATTGAGCACGGCACCGAGGTGAAGCCGCCGGTGCTTCTCCAGGACAACACGTGGTTTGCGAGGAACGTCCGGCTCGAAGGCGACGTCATCGTGGACAGCGGCTCGTACGTAAGCGAGGGCGCGAGGCTCCGCAGGACCGTCGTATGCAGCGACACGTTCATAGGCGAAGGGCTTGACCTCTGCGAAAAGATAGTCGTAGGCCGCCGGGTGATCGACGCCGAGACCGGCACATGGGTAGACCTTGAGGAGCCGGGTCTTGCGCGGCGCATACCGACGGGCCTCGGCTGGGTCCGCTCGATATGGCGTTTTCTTCGCGGCCGTTCGTACGGCAGGAGGGGATAGATGAATTCTTCCGACGCGCAGTCCAACAGACTTAGACCATATCTTTCGACGTTGGGCGCGGTGTCGCTCGCGTTCGGTTGCGCAGTCGGCTGGGGCGTGTTCATAATGCCGGGGACGGCGTTTCTGCCCGTCGCGGGGCCGCTCGGCACGCTCATCGGCCTCGGCATTGGCGCGGCCGTCATGTTCCTCGTCGGCCGCAACTACCACTACCTCATCCAGAATTTCCCCGAGGCGGGCGGTGCATACGGCTACGTGAAGAAGGTCTGCGGCGGCGACCACGGCTACATCTGCGGCTGGTTCCTGATGCTCACGTACGTCGCCATCGCATGGGCCAACGCCACCGCGCTCGCGCTCATAGGCCGGCATCTCCTCGGCGGGCTTTTCAGTTTCGGCTTCAAGTACGAGATATCGGGCTACGACATCTATGCGGGCGAGGTGCTCGTTTCCGTCGCCGCGCTTCTCCTGATAGGTGGCGTGTTCCTCTGCGGCAAGCGCCTCGCCGCGCGCGTCCAGACTTTCTTCGCTCTCGTCCTTGTCGTCGGCATTGCGGTTTGCGTCGCCGCCGTCCTCACGAAGCACCAGGGCGGGATTGCGGGCTTCGCCCCCGCGTTCGCCGACGGCAAGACCCCGATTCTCCAGGTGTTCGCCGTCGTCGCGCTCGCGCCGTGGGCGTTCGTCGGCTTTGAGTCTGTCTCCCATTCTGCCGAGGAGTTCGCCTTCCCGCGCTGGCGGACGGTTAGGATCATCGTGATTTCGCTCGTTGCCGTGACTGCCGCCTACGCCGCGCTTACGCTTGTCGCGGCGTCGGTCCAGCCGCAGGGCTTCGCCAACTGGCGCGACTACATTGCGGCGCGGGGCATATTCAACGGCCTTGAGGCGCAGCCGGTGTTCTACGCCGTAGAGAGGTCCATCGGCGGGGCAGGGCTTGCCGTTCTCTGCGCCACCGCCATCGCCGCGATCGTGACGGGACTAGTCGGCAATGTCGTAGCCGCGAGCCGTCTCGTCTACGCCATGTCGCGCGACGGGCTTTTGTGGGAGCCGTTCGGCAGGCTTGACCGCGACGGCAGCCCGCGCAACGCGATTCTCGCGATAGTCGCCGTATCCTGCTTCGTCCCGCTCGTGGGCCGCACGGCCGTCGGCTGGATTGTCGATGTCACGACGATCAGCGCGAGCATCGCGTACGGATACGTCTCGTTCTGCACGTTCATGGTCGCGAAGAAGGAGCATCGCCGCTGGGTGATGGCGAGCGGCGTCGCGGGCGTCGCAGTGTCCACCGCCTTTCTCGTCTACTTCCTCATCCCCAATTTCTGGGTCGTCGAGGCGCTCGCGCCTGAGTCGTATTTCATCCTCTCGGCGTGGAGCGTCATAGGAATAGTCGTGTTTCGCGGTGCTTTCAACCGCGACCGCCACGGACGGCTCGGCACAACAACCGTCGCGTGGGTTGTTCTGCTCTTTTTCATCTTCTTCTCCGGCCATATGTGGAGCCGCCAGAAGACGCGCCTTCTGACCGACGTTGTTGTGGACCAGATCAGCGAGCGCTATGCGCCGATTGACAAGGACGGAAGCGTCACGGAAGAGGAAAGGGCGGCAGAGACCTTCCTCAAGAACCAGGAGGACTGGGTCAACTCCGAGCTCACCCGCTACAACCTGATCCAGATATTCCTCATGCTCGTCGCCCTCGCCGTCATGTACAGCATCTACTCGGTCATATCGCGGCGCGAAAAGGAGGCCGCCAAGGCCAAGAGCTACTTCTTCTCGACGATCAGCCACGACATACGAACGCCGCTCAATGCAGTCGTCGGCTTTTCGCAGATGTTGAAACTCGGATTCAAGACGAGGGAGGAGTCTGACGAGGCGGTAAACTCCATCCTCACGAGCAGCAAGTCGCTGCTCTCCCTGGTGAACGACATCCTCGACCTCTCGCGGCGCGAGTCGGGGAAGACCGAGCTTCATCCGTTGCCGACCGACTGCCGCGCGCTACTGCGTGAAGTCGAGGAGTCGTTCCGCATGGGCGCTCCGAAGAAAGGCGTCGAGATACGTGCCGCCATAGGCGAGATGCCGCCCTTGCTCGTCGATCCCCTGCTGCTGCGCCACGCCGTGGTCAACCTCGTCTCGAACGCCGTCAAGTTCACTGAGAAGGGCTTTGTCGAGGTTCGCGGGCGCTTCGACCGCGACGACGACGGCGAGACGGGGACGTTTCTCGTCGAAATCGAGGACACGGGCGTAGGGATCGGCGAGGACGACAGGCACAAGATCGACTCGCCCTACATGCAGACGGCGTCGAAGGTGTCCCGCAACGGCGGCACCGGGCTTGGCCTCGCCGTATGTCGCCAGTTCGCCGAGACGATGGGCGGTACGATGGCATTTGACTCGGAACTTGGCAAGGGCTCGACGTTCAGGATAACGCTGCCGAAAGTGAAGGTGGCGGGGACTGGGACGACCGAGACCACCAGGACGGACGGGACGTGTGACTTGACGCCTGTCCCGCTTGACACGGAAGTCCCGTCGGTCCCAACTGCCCAACCACGCCTGCTCCTTGTTGACGACCAGAAGATGAACTTGGCCGTCCTCAAGGCGCTTGTGACGCGCGTCGGCGGCTTCGAGGTCGAGATGGCGGCGGACGGACGCGAGGCCCTTGCGCGGCTGAAGGACCCCGATGCGCCGAAGATCGACGCCGTTCTAACCGACATGTGGATGCCCGAGCTTGACGGCGAGGGGCTTGCGAAGGCGATACGTGCCGACGCGGCACTCGCGAAGATGCCGGTACACGTCATAACTGCAGACGTCGAACTTCAGGAGACGTACGCTGAAAAGGGCTTTGACAGCATCATACTGAAGCCGGTCACCGTTGATGCGCTCGGGCCGTTGCTCGCCGGTATTGCGGAAAGGAAGGACTGAGGGGATGCAGGGCTATTCATATTCCGTATTCTCCATCGTCGCATTGGCGATTCACTTGATCATCAACTTCGACCTGCTCGCCGGGCGGAGGATTGCAACCATCCGTGGGACTCGCTACCGCGGCTTCCTGTTCGGGGTCCTCGCCTACTACGTCACCGATGCGGCGTGGGGCATCATTGCGGGGCTTGGCTGGAACAGGACCCTGTACGTCGAGACGGTGTTCTTCTTTCTCTCCCTCGTTGCGTTCATTTTCCTGTGGTGCCGTTTCGCCATCGTCTACCTCGGCATTGGAAAGCGGGCGGCGCGGCTCCTGTTATGGTGCGGATATGCGATCCTCGCGTTCAACATCGCGGCTTTGGTGGCCAATCCCTTCTGCGACTGCTTCTTCCACATCGACGCGCAGGGCGTCTACAAGACGGGGTTCTTGCGCGATCCGGCGTTCTTCATTCTTGTCGCCTTCAACGCCCTGACGGCGGTTTTCGTGCTCGCCAAGGCCATCGGCAGTCGTGATTCGGTCCGTAGGCGAAGCATGATGGTGTTCATGTACTGCATCACGATGACGGCGGCGATGCTCCTCCAGGTCGTCTGGCCGCTCACCCCGGTAACCGCGCTTGGCTGCCTCATCGGCAACTGCTTCTTCCATGTCTTCGTCATCCAGGACGAACAGGCCGAGAAGCATGCGGCGGAACTTGAAATGGCGCTTGAGCGCGCCCGCTCGGCGGAAAAGGCGCGTAGCATGTTCTTCAGCATCGTGAGCCACGACATCCGCACGCCCCTCAACGCGATCCTCGGCTACTCCGAACTTCTCCAGAAGGGCAACGGAAGCCAGGTCGAGAAAGACGAGGCGCTCAAGTCCATCCGCGCAAGCGGTACGACTCTTTTGCAGCTCGTGAACGACGTCCTCGACCTCGCAAAGATGGACGCAGGGAAGATGACCCTCAAGCCCGAGCCGGTGCTGCTGAACCAGCTTACGGACGAGGTGTTATCGTCGTTCTGGCGTGCTGCCGACGAAAAGGGCATAAAGCTCGTCAACAATGCGGAAGGCGTGCCGACCGTGATGCTGGACGGGCATCGTTTCCGACAGGTCCTCTTCAACTTGATCGGCAACGCCGTCAAGTTCACCGAGCGTGGCTCTGTCACGGTCGCCGCTTCGTACAACGGGGCGAGCCTCGAAGTTTCCGTTTCCGATACCGGCTGCGGAATCGCGTCCGACATGCTTTCGCGCATCCTTGACCCGTTCGTCCAGGTGCTTGACCCGAGCCACGCGGCGGACAGGGCCGGCGGGACGGGACTCGGGCTTTCCATCTGCAGGCGCCTCGTCGAGACGATGGGCGGGGAACTTGTCGTTGAAAGCGAACTCGGCAAGGGCTCGAAGTTCAGGGTAATCGTCCCGGGCGTCGTGGCTGCGGAGGAAAAGGCGATCCCGGCCGCCGAAGCGAAGACTGCCGCCCCGTTGGGCAAAGTGCCGGGGCACGTGCTTGTCGTTGACGACTCGCCCGTAAACCAAAAGGTCTTGACGGCATTCCTCAGGAAAGCGGGCGTCCCCGCCATCGATCAGGCGGGCGACGGCGTTGAGGCGCTCTCGGCGCTTGACTCGGCCATTAAGGCGGGCAATCCGCACGACTTCGTCTTTTCAGACTTCTGGATGCCGAACATGAACGGCCTTGAGCTGATCGAGAGGATTCGCGCCGATTCCCGCTTCCGCCGCCTTCCGGTGTTTGCGGTGACGGCTGATACCGAGTTCAACAAGGACGACAGGTTCAAGCTCTTCAACGGCATACTACTCAAGCCTTTGACCTACGGCAAGCTTACGGGGGTGTTCCAGACGTAAAGGCAATGCAAGACTACATATATTCCGTAATCGCCTTCCTGGCGATGGTAATACACCTGATCACGAACTTCAAGGTGCTCATCGGGCGGGGTGACGTCGCAGCCCGAGGCCTTGGCGAGTATCGTGGTTATCTGGCGGGCATATTCGCCTTCTACATTGCGGATGCTGCCTGGGGGGTGTTTTCCGGGCTCGTCTGGACGAGGATTCTCTACGCCGACACCGTGCTCTTTTTCGTCGCCATTGCGGTATCAGTTCTCATGTGGTGTCGTTTTGCCGTGGTCTACCTGGACATAAGCCGGTGGGCGGCGCGGATGGTCATCTGGTTTGGCTACGCGATATTGTCCCTCTTCGTCGTGCTGCTCGTCGCCAATTTCTTCAACGGCTGTCTTTTCAGCTTCGACGCGGCTGGCAACTACATGCCAACTGCGCTCCGCAACCGGATATTCTTCCTGTTGGCGGCGCTGAACGTGATAATGGCCGTATTCGTGCTGGTGAAGTCTTTCGACAGCCGTAATCTGATGCGTCGCCACAGCCTTATGGTCTTCCTCTTCTGCGTCACGATGGCTGTTGCGATTGTCTTCCAGATCGTATGGCCGCTTTGGCCGTATTACGCGCTCGGCTGCCTCATTAGCAACTGCTTCCTCCACGTCTTCGTTATCGAGGACGAGCGTGAAGAACTGCGTCGCGCCATCATCGAGCGCGAAGAGGCCGCGAAGCACATGGCCGAGCTTGAGAAGGCCCTTGAGCGCGCCCGTGCGGCCGAGAAGGCGAGAAGCCTGTTCTTCAGCATCGTGAGCCACGACATCAGGACACCCCTTAACGCGATTCTCGGCTATTCCGAGCTTCTCCAGTTCGGCATCGAAGGCAAGGCCGAGAGGGACGAGGCCATCAAGTCCATCCGCGCCAGCGGCACGACGCTTCTTCAGCTCGTGAACGACGTCCTGGACCTCGCGAAGATGGACGCTGGGGAACTGACGCTCCAGCCGGAGCCGATGAGCCTGTCAAAGTTGACGGACGAGGTTTTCTCGTCCTTTGGCATGGCTGCGGCCGAGAAGGGGTTGGAGCTCGTGAACCGGACCGGTGGCGTGCCGACGGTCCTTCTGGACGGCCATCGCTTTAGGCAGATTCTCTTCAACCTGGTCGGGAACGCGGTCAAGTTCACCGAGAGGGGGTCCGTGACAGTCGCCGCGTCGTGCGACGAGACGGGAATAGATGTTTCCGTCTCCGATACCGGCTGTGGAATCGCGCCCGATCTGCTGACGCGCATCTTCGATCCGTTTGTCCAGGCGCAGGATCCGAGCCACTCGGTAGACCGTGCCGGCGGTACGGGGCTTGGGCTTTCAATTTGTAGACGTCTCGTCGAGGCGATGGGCGGCGAACTCAATGTGGAAAGCGAGCTTGGAAAGGGCACGACGTTCAGGGCGAGGCTTCCGGGCGTTGTCGCAGCCGGGGAGAAGCCAGTCGCCGGGGAGGAGCCGCCTGTCGTGCCGAAGAAGCTGCCGAAGCGCGTCCTTGTGGTTGACGACTCGCCCATAAACCGCGAGGTCCTCGCGTCCCTTCTTGCGCATGCGGGCGTTGCTTTGATAGACCAGGCGAGCGACGGCGGCGAGGCGCTTTCGATGCTTGGCTTGGCGCTGAAGGCGGGCAATCCCTACGATTTCGTCTTTTCGGACCTCTGGATGCCCAACATGAACGGCATTGAGCTGATCGAGAAACTTCGTGACGATCCCCGCTTCCGCAGGCTTGCGGTCTATGCGGTTACCGCCGACGCGGAGTTCTTGCGCGACGGCAGGAACAGGCTTTTCACCGGCATCCTCCTCAAGCCGCTTACCTACGGCAAGCTCGTGGAGGCGTTTACAAACACCCTGCGATAAAGGAAAGGCTATAAACGTGGTGAACAAGGAGAATACTGGCGGAATAGGGCGACATCTGTCGATGCTTTCTGCATGGGGGCTCTCCTTCGGCCTTGCCGTTGGCTGGGGCGCGTTTGTGATGCCCGGTGCGGAGTTCCTGCCGTCGGCGGGTCCGCTAGGAACGGTTATCGGAATCGTTGTCGGCGCGCTTGCGATGGCTGTTATCGGCTGGAACTACCATTGCATGGTCGCGACGCTTCCTGGATCTGGTGGTGCCTACATCTACGCGCAAATGGCATTCGGCTCGGACTATGGCTACCTCACCGCATGGTCGCTGACGCTTGCCTACATGGCCATTCTCTGGGCAAACGCCACGGCGCTCGTGCTGCTCGTCCGCTATATGTTCGGGGATGTTCTCCAGTTCGGCTGGCATGACACGCTCGCAGGGTTCGACATATACCTTGGCGAAGTGCTGCTCTCGGTCGTGGTCATGCTTTTCGCCGGTGGCGTCTGCCTCTGGCGCAGGCGCCTCGCGGAGCGCGTACAGGCCGCGCTTGCCGCGTTCATGCTCATCGGCGTTTCCGTCTGCTTCTTCTTCGCGCTTTCGCGTCACGACGGCGGTCTTTCCGCAATGGCTCCCGCGTTCGCGCCCAGCGGGGCAAGGCCGTTCGCGCAGGTCCTCCGCATCCTCGCCATGATGCCCTGGGCGTTCGTCGGCTTCGAGGCGGTTTCGCACTCGTCGGCGGAGTTCGGCTTTCCCGTTAAGAAGCTGTGGCTTGTGCTTGCGGCGGCAATCGTCGCGTCTGTCGCGATGTACGCCATGCTTGCGGTTCTCCCCGTCCTTTCGCATCCCGGCGGCTTCGCCACGTGGACCGACTACCTTACGGGAAGTCGCGGCCTCGCGGGGCTCGACTCGATGCCGACCTTCGCCGCCGTGCGCACGGCGATGGGGCATGGCGGCGTCGCGCTTCTCGGCGGCACGATGTTCGCGGGCATCTTCACCGGCATCGTCGGCGCGGTAGTCGCGATGAGTCGGCTTGTCTACGCGCTTTCGGTGGACGAGGTGTTCCCGCGCTGGCAGTGGCTTGGGAAACTCGATAGGAACGGGTCGCCGAGGAACGCAATCCTTCTTGTCGTCGGCGTCTCGCTCGTGATACCGTTTTTCGGGCGCACGGTGATCGGCTGGCCTATCGAAGTGTCGAGCATAGGCGCGGCGGTCGCATACTGCGTAACCTCTGCGGCGGCGCTCAAGCTTGCGAAGAAGAGCGGAGACATGCCAACGAGGGTGACGGGGCTTGCGGGCGTCGTTATGTCGATCGTGTTCTGCCTGCTCCTTCTCGTGCCGAACTACATCTCGGGAAATGCGCTTTCGGCGGAATCGTACCTCGTCCTCGCGCTCTGGTGCATCGGCGGCTTCGCGCTATACTGGCACGCCTTCAAGAACGACACGCACCAGCGCTTCGGGCGCTCCCCGGTCGTCTGGACGGGCATCGTCATACTGATCTTCTTCTCGTCGCTAATGTGGGTGCGGCTCGCAACGCAGCGAGCGACCGGGCGCACGGTCGAGTCGATAGTCGATTATTCGGCGCGGCACTGCGAAAAGTACCATGGCACGGTCAACGCCCATGCGCTCCACGACGAGGAAGGTTACATCAATGGGCTTATGGACGTCCTCAACGGCGACAGGCAGAACTACGACATCGTGCAGATGGCGCTCCTGGTCTTCTCGCTCGTCATAATGTTCAGCCTCTACGCCACGCAGCGCCGGCGCGAGGAGATGCTTGAGGTCGCGCAGGCGAAGGCCGAGGCCAGGGACCGCGCGAAGAGCGCGTTCCTCTCAAGCGTCAGCCACGACATCCGAACGCCCATGAACGCCATAATCGGCTACATCGAGCTTGCCAAGCGGCGGGGCGTGCCGGAGGCCAAGCTGCGCGAGTACATATCGAAGATGGAGTCGTCGAGCCACCACCTTCTCGCCCTCATCACCGACGTCCTTGAGATGAGCCACATCGAGTCTGGCAAGATAGAGCTTGAGCCGGTGCCCGTCGATCTCTTCGCCACCTTCGACGAACTCAGCGTCCTCTTCGCGGCGCAGATGGCCGAGAAGCACCTTGATTTCCGCATTGACACCTCGCGCGTTTCGCATCGCCGCGTCATGTGCGACAGGAGCCGCCTTAACCGGATACTCCTCAATCTTGTCGGCAATGCATGGAAGTTTACGCCCGCCGGCGGGCGAATCTCCGTAACGCTCGTCGAGAACCCATCCACGAAGGACGGAGAGGGCTTCTACGAAATCAGGATAAAGGACAACGGGCTCGGCATGAGCCGGGAGTTCTTGAAACGCGTTTTCGACCCGTTCGAACGCGAGCGCACCTCATCCGTGAACGACGCCGACGGAACAGGGCTTGGCATGCCGATCACGAAGCGGATCGTCGAGCTGATGAAAGGAACAATCGAGGTCGAATCCGAGCGGGGCAAGGGCACCGAGTTCACCGTCCGGCTCGCGCTTCCCTTTGCGCCAGAGCCGACTCCCGAGGAGGCGATGGCGAAGAAGCCGCCCTGCCCACAGGATGACGAGCCCCTCGACTTCTCCAAGATGCGCATCCTGCTTGTGGAAGACAACGAGATCAACCGCGAAATCGCCTTCACCGTCCTTTCTCAGGCGGGTTTTGCCGTCGATCAGGCGGAGAACGGGCAGGTCGCGGTCGAGAAGGTCATGCGCGGCGGACAGGGTTTCTACGATGCGATACTGATGGACGTGCACATGCCGGTGCTGGACGGCTATTCTGCTACGCGGGCGATCCGCGCGATGGAGCTTCCCGGCAAGAGGCGCATCCCCATCGTCGCCTTGTCCGCAAACGCCTTCGAGACGGACGTAAAGGAGGCGCTCGCTGCCGGGATGGACGCGCATGTCGCGAAGCCCATACGGATACCGCTGCTGATGAAGACGCTTGGAGGGATTTTGCGCGAACGCGCCGTGGTGGGAGGGGTGCGCCCCCGCGCGAACGAGCAGGGCGGCGACCTTTTCGCGTTTCTTGCCAAGATGGGGTGCGACATCGAGATGTCCTTGCGCGACACGTACATGGGCAACAGGGCGTTCTACAAGAGGATGCTTGCGAAGCTGCCGGGCAGCACGGCGATTGCGCAGATGCGCAAGGCGCTTGACGCAAAGGACGCGGCTTCGCTCTTCGCGTCCTCCCACAACCTGAAGGGACTTTACGCTTCGCTCGGGCTCACCCCCCTGCACGCGCTTTGCAGCGAGATCGTGGAAATAGCCCGGCGTGGCGGCCTTGACGGCGCATCAGACCGCCTCGAACGGCTGGAAGGGCTTCACGGCGAGGTTGTGGCGGCAATCAACGGACATTCCGGCAATGCGAAAGGAGGGAACGGTCAATGAAGGGATTCGAAGGCTACAGGGTCTTGCTCGCGGATGACGAGGAAATCGACCTTGAGATCATAGCGCACATCGTCGAAGACCTCGGCGCCGAATGCGTCAAGGTCAGGGATGGCGAGGAAATGCTGGAAGTCCTGAACGGGCCGGATGGCGAAAAGATAGACCTCGTCCTGACCGACATCAACATGCCAGGGAAGAGCGGCATCGACGCCTGTTCCGAGTTCAGGGCGTCGTCCAATCCGAAGGCGAGGACGCTGCCGATAATCGGCATCTCGGCCGATACCAACCACACTCTTTTCGACAAGGCGATTTCCGCCGGCATGAACAGCATGACGACGAAGCCGCTCACGCGCGAGACGCTGCGCTCGCATTTCCACATCACCCTCAAGGACAACAGGGCGAACGCCGTGTTCGGCGAGCGCATCCAGCAGGCGCTGGCGAAGAGCCTGTTCTTTTCGTCCGTAAGCCACGACATCAGGACTCCGCTCAACGCCATCATCGCCTTTTCCGAAATGCTCCAGCAGGGTTTCGAGACGAAGGCAGAGCACGACCTCGCAGTCAATTCGATCCTCGTGAGCAGCAAGATGCTCCTCCAGCTCGTCAACGACATACTCGACCTCTCGAAGCTTGAGTCGGGCAAGATGAATATTGAGCCGGAGCCGACCGATGTCGCGCGTCTCGTCAGGGAGATAGCTGCGTCGTTCGGAGCGACCCACCAGAAGCCGGGGCTGGAAATCCTATGCCGCGCAGGGGGAACGCCAAACTTGATGCTCGACCCGCACCGCCTCAGGCAGATTGTCTTCAATTTTGTCGGCAACGCCATCAAGTTTACGAAAAGGGGCTTTATCGAGATAAGGGTGTCGTTCGCGCCGGACGGCGGCGGCAAGACGGGAGTGTTCCGCCTTGAGGTAGAGGACACTGGCTGCGGCATAAGCGAAGAGGACATGAAGAAGCTTGCACGGCCGTTTGTTCAGGTCGGGGCTGTTTCCGAGCCGCGCAGTGGAACAGGCCTCGGCCTTCACATCTGCCGCATGCTTGCGAGGGCGATGGGCGGCGAGATGGAGATCAAGTCCGTCCTCGGGAAGGGTGCGACGTTCTCGATAGTCGTCCCCGGGGTGGCAGTTGTGGAGAACGGGACAGGCGGGACGGACGGGACGAGCCACTCAACCACCCAACTACTGAACCACTCAACCACTCAACCACCTAACCACCTAACCACCCAACCGAGGATTCTAGTCGCCGACGACACGAAGATGAACCAAATCGTCCTCAAGACGATGTTTGGCAGGCTCGGCGTCAATGACATTGCCTTCGCAGACAACGGACGCGAGGCACTGGAGATTCTGACGGCTCCCGATGCGCCCAAGTTCGACTTTGTGCTGACCGACGCTTGGATGCCGGAGATGACGGGCATGGAGCTCGTGGCGTCTATTCGTGCGAACGCCTCGCTTGCGAAACTCCCCGTCTATCTCTTCACCGCCGAGGTGGAGATGAAGGACAACTACGCGGAAAAGGGCTTTGACGGCATACTCCTGAAGCCCGCAAACCTCGAAGCGCTGAGAAAGCTTCTTCCATGAAATCATGCATTCTATTCGTTGCGGCCATTGCCGTCTGCGCGGCTGTCGCCGACGACGTGATCGCCGAGGAGGCCGCAGAGGCCGAACTTTCCGTTCCGGGCCGCAAGTGGCTCTCGTTCAGCGCATACGCCGACGTCGAGAGCGCCTACGTGTGTCGTGGCTACATCTGGGATACGCGCCCCTATTCGGCGCAGTATGTGGCGGGCGAGGTCGATCTTGGAATGTTCGGCAAGGTCGAGGCGTCGGTCTGGACCCAATCCGCAATGTCGGACAAGGGGACTTCCGCCAACATGGGCCGATATGCCTACGCCGAGGTGGACTACCTTCTCCGCTACTACTACGACATTGACATTGCCGACGGCTGGCGGCTCAGAAACGGTGTCGGCCGCCAGTGGGTGACGAACCCCGGCTATGTCGGCGGGCGCACTCTTTGCGACTGGCAGGCGCTTCAGGTTCTCAATACTCCGTGGATCACTCCATATTGGCGGCTGAGGCTCATACGCAGGCCGATAGATGAGACGTACTGGGTCGTTGGCGTGAAGCGCTCGTTCGAGCTTTGCGACGGGCTCATGTTCACGGCGGACTTCTTCGGTGACATTGGCGACAGCCGCCATTTCATGGATCTCTACGGACCAAAGGGAACGAAGCCCGGTGCAAGCTACCATGGCGGCCTCCAGGCGCTGAACCTCGTCCTTCGGCTTGACTACCGCCTTGCCGAGCATATAGGGCTTTTCGCGTTCGTGGGGCAGTTCTGCCTCGTGTCGGACGAAGCCCGTTCAGCGGCAAAGTCGATGAAGATCCCAGAGGCCCGGCGCGACCTTACATATGGCGGCGTCGGCCTCGCCCTCGACTTCTGACGGCGCTCAAGCGCGACCTGGCTTGCCGGGATTTTGCGACTGAAAGCACCGATGAAAAAAATTTAAAATACCCCCTTGCGCTCGCATGCGCAGTTTGATATACTATTCCTCTGTTCGCCAAAAAAGGAAATGCGCGGACGTCGTTCTTTGAAAACAGGTGCTTGAGACGTGTCTTTGAAAGAGACACGGAACAGTAATGTTTGTGCGAAGCAATTAAGTCCTCCATAGCCTTATGGCGACGGAGGAAGCTCAAATTCTTTTTCTGAGAGTTTGATTCTGGCTCAGAACGAACGCTGGTAGCGTGGATTAGGCATGCAAGTCGAACGGGATCGGTCGGTTAGCAA
>CADCAK010000031.1 GCA_902799385.1 uncultured bacterium
CTTCCGCCGACGACCACGAGCGGAAAACCCCTGCGCTGGAACATCGTCGTGACAAGGCCGGAAAGCTTGAGCGCGCGCTCAAGCAGATCTGTGGTGGACTCAATCTCGGCCACCGCGGACTTTACGTCGATTTCCATGTTTGACATTATACCAAATCCGCGGCAAATGCGCCGCGTCACCTCGGCTTGATGTCGATGACGACAAGCTCAGGATGGTTGAAGAAACGGGGCAGCGGCGTCGATTCGCGAGCGAGGCCGCGGGAGACGACCATGGTCGTCGTGTCGTTGAGGCGATACGCGCCGCCCGCGCGCCGCGGGAACAGAAGCCTTTCGCTGGGAGCCGGACCTCCTGACGACGGACCGCAGACGCCGAGTCCAAGGCCCGGGATTCCCCACTGCCCGCCGTGAAGGTGTCCGGAGCATATGAGGTCGAAGTCGTAGTCCGCGTATGCACCCGAGTATTCCGGACGGTGCGAGAGAAGAACCCTGAGCCGCGACGGATTCGCTGCGGCGGCGACGGAGGCGAGCTGTCCAAGCCATTCTTCGTCCGCCATGTACGTCGGGTCGTCTATTCCGCAGAAATCGATTTCCACGCCCTTGATCACCGTGGTCCTGACCGTTCCCTCCAGAACCGTCACGCCCGCGGACTCGAGAATGCCCCGCATTTCGGGGACTCGCTCGCTCCAGTGCTCGTGGTTCCCGAAGGCATAGAAGCACGGGCGCTCCTTCGCCACCGCAGCGAGAAAGGCCTTCGCGTTGCCGTCCGGCAGCCTGTCGTCGAAGATATCGCCCGACAGCAGTATTGCGTCGGGATTCAGAGCGAGTATCTTTTCGGAGAGGACGCGCTGTCCGGCTCCGTAGCGGCACGAGTGCAGATCTGTCACCAATGCGAACCTGAGTCCTTCCGCCGGAACCTTGCCGCCTTCCACCGATATGTCATAACGCGTGACGCACGGCAGTTCGTACCAAACGCCGGCGATGGAAACGAACGCCAGAACGAAGACGGCGAACCTCCTCGCGCGCTCGCCGAAACGTCCCATCCTCCGCCACAGCGAAGTGCGCGTGGAGAGAACCGACAGAAACGCGATGTGCAGCGCGCAAAACGGAACCATCGCCGCGACGCCCAAGAAGGAGCCGAAATCAGGCAGGAACCCCGTCGTGCATCCGACGGCAAGGAGGTACGGTCCGCAGAAGAGCATGAGCACCGCCGCCGCGATCGCTGGAGCCACGACATCGGACTGCGCCGACTCAGGCGGCACCATGGCGAAAGTGACTGCAAGCATCACCACAAAGCCAAGTCCGAGCAAAACCAGCCGTGGAATGCGTTTCATCATTGTCGATATCGTTGCCAATTCCATTTACGGACATTATACCAAATCCGCGGCAGATGCGCCGCGCCGCCTCCTCCGCGCCGCAGCCGAGAACCGCTACCGCCGCAACGCAAACGATCATCAAGTTCTTCATTGACTTATCCTCCCGAAGAAACCTCTTTCCCGATGCGGCGCGACATCTTCGCAATCTCGCGGAGCATCATTTTCTCTGACACGCCTATCTTCGCCGCCATGCGGACAAACTTGCCAACGGTAATCCATTTGAACACATATTCGTCGTCAATCTTCATCGCCATGCGCTTGCCGACTTCGGGATAGACAGCAGTGCTCATCACATCATACATCGGGGCAAGCGTCGCAACGCCGCCCTTATAGAGCACCGAGAAGTTCTTCCCGTGTGCGTCTCCATTCCCTACGAGGAAGTTGAAGATCAGTCGGTCGATGAACTCCAGCGCATCCGCAGCAGAGACCGACAGCTCCCTCAAAAGCTGAAACGACGCGACGATGCCAGGCCCGCCAAGTGTCTCGTATTTACGCCTGGGGTCAATCCCGAACATCTGGCAGAAGTCCTCTTGATGCAGTCGTCTGACGCCCCCCTCAGACGTCATCCGATCGTAGCGAGTGGAGACGAAGCGCCGCTTGCCGCCAATGACCGCGATCCCGGACTCGGCAACGGAAAGTCCGCATGCCGCGGCCAGCGACATAGCATACCACTCGTTCTCCACGCTGCCGGGATAGTTGCGTATCTCCGTCTTGATTATATGCGTCGACGGCGTTCCGTTCAGCGGCAGCAGGACGCGCCCATCCCTGATGCATGCAATCAACTTGTCCTGCGCCCCTGCGCCAGAGATGCGGAAGCCCTCTTCTCCGATGTCGAGAGGGCGCTTCTCCAGATTGTCGAGCACGGCACCCGCCTCTTCGTCCGACAACTCGCGAAATTCGCCAATGGCGTCGGCTGTAGGCGTACGACCAGGCGGAAAGAACGCAACGGCACCTGCGCAGTCGCCCCCAATCGCCTTCAGGAAAGCAAAGGTGTTCTCGCGCGGGATCTGAAGGATCTCGCCGAGGCGCGTGCGGATTATGTCGTCTGGCAGAAGATTCGAGAGGACGGGTTCGACCTCCCTATGCGAGTAAGGTTCGGGACGAAGCGCCAGCGCATGCGAAAGCGGTTCACGAATGCCGTCCGCCAGATACCCCGCGTCGTATGCGAATGACAATGAACCGTTTTCATCGTCCAGACGACCGACTTTCCGGTCATTCAGGTAGACGTCAAGCGATTCCATTCAACTGCCTCCTTCTGGTCGGCTATATACAGACCCGCGCCGAGGGCTTCAAGAACCTTCAGCATCTCGCGTATGCGAGCCGTCTCTTTACCGCGCTCGATTTCAGAAATATAGCGCTGACCTGTTCCAGCAAGACCAGCAAGCGTTTCCTGCGAAACCCCTTGCGCCTTGCGGATTGAACGAATCTTGGCACCAATGGCCGAAATGTCTCTAAGCTTGTCCATTTTCAATTACCGAACGGTATTATATCATAGCGAACGGCATCAAGTCAACGCCGATTCTTACCGTTCGGTACTAAAAAAGTCTATGCTCATATGTCATAATAACTCGGCCTTATACCACATTCCGCGGCGGATGCGCCGCGCCTATGCAAGCGACTCGCACATCGTCTTTTCGTCGTGCTACCTCGCCCATCTTTCGAGATGGCGGAGGATGAAGGCGAAGGTCTTTTCGCGGCAAACCGGCATACTTTCATTTTTACGCCTCCTTATTGTTTTCTGCTCCGCTGGCCGAGGAATGCGCCAAGCGCGATGCAGGCGACAATAGGGCCAAGGCCAAAAGAATAATAATCGCAGGAGGCGCTTCTCAGAAATGACATGGCCAGCATAGCCAGGCCGCAGAGCCACGCATAATTGCTCAGAAGGCCGACCTTGTCCCTGACACGCAAGTCTGGCCATGCAAAGGAAGAATACGCCATGTAGCCGAGTGCAATCGGGACAATGCCGACGAGCCGCCCCGACGCGAGCCCAAGCCCTGTGAAAACTACATGCGCAGCGACTGAAGCCGCAATAAACGAGAGTAAGAGTACGATGAACCTGCGATGCCCGGCCCGTCGCTCAATCGTGGCGAGCGGAAGGAAAAGCAGGAAGGCGAAAAGCAAGGCCGCCCGTCCGGACATCTGAACAAACGGGAACGAGAGGGCCGTCAGCGGAGAAGATACGTCGAATCCGCACTTTTCGGCCATAGTCTCCGTCAGTATCCAAAAGTCTCGGTAGCAATCCCACCCCCGAACCCCGACCCCCGAACCAATACTTGTCGTAATGTCGTGGAAGCTGTAGAACACGCAGGCATGGAAAACCGGCAAGGCGAGCGCCAGCGCGATGGTGAAGATCGGCGACACCGGCTTGACCGTCCGCCAGAGAGTCGGCGCACCGACGACGATGCGCGCGACGTCGCGCAGAATGTCTCCGATGTCGTAGTCGCCCGGCGAGACTTCTTCCGGCAGCGAGTCAAGCATAGAGGCGGCGTAGCGCTCGCGCGCCTCGGGGGTCGCGCGCTCGAGTATCTGGCGCATCGTCGCCTCGCCCGGCCTCGACGGAGCCGGCGGCGCAAGCGTCTCGTATTCGCCCTTGTCGCACCAGACAGAAAGGCAGCGTCCGCAGACGTCGATCTCCAGCTTGTCCTTCCCGTCGCCGACCTTCAGCAGCGTCATCCGTCCGGCGCATCCGGGGCACAGGCATCCGACGTGCTCCGCGGCGCGGGCGGAGCGCGTCAGCGCGGCGATGCTTTTGGCGTCCAGGGATTCGCGGAGGACGGGAAGCGTCACGGCCATGCCGCCGCATGACGGACAGCGAAAGCACACCTTGCCCGTCGGCGTCACGCCGCGCACAAGTTCGCGCCCGCACCGCGGGCAGAAGCCTATGTCCTTTTCGTCCATGCAACGACAATTCCCTTTTCGCAAACATTATATCAAATCCGCGGCAAATGCGCCGCTGCATTGAAAGCGGGTTCACTGACCGCCGTCCGCATTCGCCTTGGCGCGCTTTTCCGCGGACTTGCGGATGAAGCGCGGGAGGTTGCCCCAGACGGAATGGTAGCCGAATCCGCCGTTCTTCATCTCGTCTATCGCGTCGTCCGCCGTCCAGCCCTCGCGCAGGATGCGGTACATCGCGCACATCGTGCCCGTGCGGTCCGCCCCGTGCTGGCAGTGCACAAGAACCGGCACTGCGTTTGTATCGTCGACGATGGAAAGGAACTCGTCGACGTATTTGTCCTTCATGTTGGCGGTGAATATCTCGATGCGCCGCGCCTTGAGCGGAAGGCCACCGATCTCGTCCGAATCGGAATGGTTGTCGCGAAGATTCACGACAGTCTTTATGCCAAGCGCAACGAGGTTTGTCATTCCCTCCGCCGTCGGCTGTGCGCTGCGGTAGAGCCCATCCGAGACCTTGTGCAGATTCGGAACGCCCGCAAGCGTCATCGGCACCGCCCATTTCTCAGGCCTTGCCGCCTTATCCGTCCGCACAGCGGAATCCTCCGCACCGCAGCCGAGAATCGCCAAAGAAGCGACGCATGCAATCACCATATACTTCATTGACTTATCTCTCCATAAGAAAGCGGCTTATAGCGGACATCACGGCACGAATGCCGACGGCGGGATGACGGCTATCGCGGAATTGTCGTAGTGGTTGGGATTGCGCGTGAAGAGCTGTGTGCATTTCGCCCTGAGCGCGCATTGAAGCTGTATGTCGTCTTCGAAGTCCTTGTCGTGGAAGTCTACGGCCAGCCGCAGAATGTCCGCGTCAACCGGCACGACCTTGAATATCTGCATAAGTATCTTGACGGCGATCATTGCAGTCGTCTCGCTCTTGAGGCGTCGCATCACGTAATGGACGTTGTTGAGCGAAATCGCAGCGATGCATGCCTCCACCTTGCCAAGCTCGGCGTTCGCCCATATCTTCAGCGCGTCATAGTAGAAGCCCTCACGCTCAAGAAGAACATCCAGAAGGACGTTTGTATCGACGAAGATACGCTTCTTCATGCCTCACCATACTTTCCTGCAAGTTCGGCGGATAGCTCGTCACGGTAATCCCAATCCGCGGGAACGCTTCCCCTGGCCAGGCCCAGCGCCTTCTTGGTCAGCGGCGGGAGCTCATGCCAATCGGCATCCTTCTGCTGCTCCATGATGCACACGAAGGACACAAACAACTTGGAAATGCTGGTGTTCCGCGCTTCCGCCAGTCTGCGGGCGCGTTCCACCACGCTTTCATCCATGCTCAATGCAAGTCTTGTCGCCGCCATAGTCCCTCCTTATGCACATCTTTTTCAAAAATATTATACACCTACGCATCCACGAAAGTCAATAGCGCCCGACTTGGATGTCCCACATTTTCTCAAGGTCTGACAAGTCCTCGAGATAACCCGCACGGCTTTTCAAAAACTCCGACGGCTTCGGACTGCGCACATGCCGACCGCGGCAAATGCGCCGCGAGCATTATCACTGTCAGATTTTCCGAGAATGGCCGCCTATCAGGACAGAAATACAAGAAGGAGGTGCATTATGGATAACAGGAAGACATTTCTCGCCGCGACTTTCGCGGCAATCGCAATCGCCGCATCTGCAATGCCCGGAGAGCGCGGCCCCACGCCGCGCGGAGAGGGCGCCGGCGGACGTGGGCACCATGTCCAGCAAAGCGGAACCCACCTCCCGCGTATGCAGCATTCGGGTCCGCGCAGAAGCGCATTCTCGTCCCCGAACGACTCGTTCCACGACACCTACAAGAAGAACACCGGCGAAATCCGCCGCGAAGCGCCGAAGCCAGTCAACAACCTCCACGCAAAGATAAGCGCGGCGCGCGCGGAGGCAATCAAGTTCGAGCTTGAGCGCGAGCGCGCGCACAAAAGCCCAATCAGCTGCTGGTCGAACTTCGGCACGCTCTCAACCGTAGCCGTCGCGCAGTCCGCGCCCGCTGCAGTCGAGCAGAAGTCGATCACCATCGTCAACTCGAACGTGACGATCAACCAGTAGCGAAAAGGAATCACGCCTTATACCAAATTCCGCGGCAGACGCGCCGCGGGTGTTGTAACCACGAAATACACAAAATACACGAAAAACGGGCCTGTCGCGGGGTCTGTCCCCGACTGTTTAAAATCCTGTCAATCCTGTTAATCCTGTATAAAAACTCCAATAGCCTTTACAGCGAATCGGCGAAAACGTTTTTACTGGCTGACACTTTCATACGTCAGTCGTTGCCCGTCGCATGTGACCTTGATGTCGCTTCCATGTATGCTGACCTCTCCATTGCATTCGATGCGAACCTTAAAGCGACCGTGGTATTCATCTCCTCCGTCATGAACAAGCTCAATATCCACAATCTCCACATTCACCTTGTCCGCCTCGTCGGACTTCATCTGCCCCGCTATGTCATCGACCAGAAATTCTCGAAGCACACCTGCGACTTCCTCCGCAGACAGACGCCAAGTGTCGTGAGCAACAAACCAACTCGCCACCACGACGACGAAAAGCAACGCCGACGCCTTTTCCACAATCTTTGGCAGCTTCTCCGCGTAGCGAGACTTCTCCATTCTGATCGGCGCCGCGAGAAGTGCGCCGACGGCCAGTCCGCCCACCAAGCCGCCGACATGGGCAGCCATGTCCACGTCCGGCATGAGACTGTAGACAAAATTGATCCCAACAAAGATCAGGCTGTTTTTCAGGTAGCCCATGAGGTCGCCTATGCGGATGCCAAGTCGCCTATACGACAGGGCGATGTATGCCATGGTTGCGCCGAACAGTCCAAACACTGCGCCGGAGGCCCCTGCGCAGACCGTGTCCTCGTGCATGACGCAGGAAAACACTCCCCCCAACGCAGCAGTAAGGAGATATACGCAGAGCAGTCGAACGCCGCCAATCATCTTTTCAAGAAACGATCCGAACGAGAAGAGGCAGATGACGTTTAAGAGGAGGTGCGGAAGACCAAAATGGAGAAACGAGCTCGACAGAAGACGCCACACCTGGCCGCCGAAGGTAAGCGAGTCAATATTCGCGCCAAGATACAAGAACGCCGCCAAGTCGGGTTCGAAAGACCCATACTTGCCAAAGACAAGCGCCGCCATCAGGGCGCTTATGGAAATCAGGGCCACTGTCGCAATCGGCTTCCGCCTGCGGGACTCCTCGGGCAACGCTGCCAGAATCACCGCTTCGCAACGCGCAGTATCGTCACCCATCTTCATTTCAACTCCATTTCATTTGCCGCCGCAGGGCGCGTTCCGCACATCGCAAGCGACTCTCGCAGCTGACCCTGCATCCCGCCCCCCATCCGTGGCGCTTATCCACACGAAGAGCGAAGCGGGCTTGCCCTTGTCGTAGGACTCCGGCACCGCGACAGCGTATGTGCGCTCCGGCAAATCAGCCGAACGGTACGACAAGCTTCTTGGCGCCTTCGGGGAACTTGACCTTGATCACGATGTCGTCGCCGTCGGGCTTCTTGAAGGTATAGGACTTCTTTCCGTTCATCGAAAAGCTGCCCGTGCTGTCGAGCTTCTTGTCCCCGCAGAAGACCTCCAGTTCGCAGTCGGACTTGCTTCCGGCCGGCGAAACCTCCAGCGACTTCTCGTCGCTCATCAAGTTGGAGGCGAGCTTGACCTTGTAGGAGTATTCGCCTTCGCCGATCTTGCCGGACGAAACCTTGCCGGGCAGCTCCTTCGTCGCCATCTTGTCGGCGACAGTGACCGTGACCTTGCCCTTTACCTTCGGAAGCGACTTCGCCCACGCGTTGCCGCCGCCACAAAGCACGAACGTCGCGAATCCGCCTTCGCGGTTCACGGCCGAGCGAAACGACTCAACCTCCCAGTTGGCGTCGCCGTTCTTCTTCTTGGTGTAGTCCTTTCCCGAACCGTCGGTTATCGATTCGACGACAAGATTCTCAAGGTCTATGTCTACGATGTTCTGCGCGAGAACAATGTATGTGGCCGCGAAATAGCCCTTGCGCCCATACTTGAACCTGTCGAACGTTGCGGAACTCGGCACGTTTGTGCCTATAGGCGGATAGACGCAGCACTCCTTGAGGACGACGGACGGCTTCCCGGTGTAGCTCTTCACGACGTTGCCAAAGCCGACGCCGTTGCCGCTAAAACTGCCGCCGAAACCACTCCCGCCAAAGGCCTTCTCTATGTCCGACACGGACATTTCCCTAATGATAGCACTGTTCGAGGCATTAGAGCGCCCGACAACGGTCTTACCGTATACAGTGGCAACGGCAAACGCCGCCAGAAGACACACAGCTGCAATTCGCTTCATGTTGGCTTTCCTTCCTTATTCAGTTGGTTTGCGGACATTATACCAAATCCGCGGCAGCCATGCTTTTGTCTGTCAGAATTTCGGATGAGACGTGCCTAACTGTGCAGAAAGGCAAATCCAAGGAGGTGCGACATGGACAACAAGAAGACATTTCTCGTCGCGGCTTTCGCGTCAATCGCAATCGCCGCATTCGCCACGCCAGGAGGTCCGGGAACGGGTTCACGCAGAAGCGCGTTCTCGTCACCGAACGATCCGTTCCACGACACCTACAAAAAGAACACCAGCCAGATCCGCCGCGAAGCGCCTAAACCTGTCAACAATCTCCACGCAAAGATAAGCGCGGCGCGCGCGGAGGCAATCAAGTTCGAGCTGGAGCGCGAGCGCGCGCGTCAGAGCCCAATCAGCTGCTGGTCGAACTTCGGAACGCTCTCCACTGTAGCCGTCGCACAGTCCGCGCCAGCTACCGTTGAGCAGAAGTCGATCACCATCGTCAATTCGAACGTGACGATCAACCAGTAGCGGAAAAGGAGTCACGTCTTATGACAAATCCGCGGCGGATTCGCCGCGGATTGTAGCCATTTCGCATTAAGGCAATGGAAGTGTCGGCTGATTTGACAAGACCTCCACCCGTCCCGTCGGCGTCAGGTAATAGGTGTCGGGGCGAGGGATGGGGATGTCGTCACGCGACGAATCGGCACTTCGGAACATCAGCCACGGACGCGCCCACTTACGCTTCAGGGTCTGGGAGACACCGTTCTTGTAGACAACCACCGCGCCCTTCTCGCAGAAGTCGCGACAGACACCGCCCCACACCTTCTTCGGGCAAACCAGCGTCAGCCGCGCGTCAGCGTCCGATGGATTCAGCAGTTCGCGAGGGTCAATGTTCGCCGTGACGAGAACTGGAAATATGTCGTCATCCGGCGGATTGACCGCCACGCACCAGAAGTCCTCACAGCCGATGTCATTTCCGGACTTCTCCACGAGCGCACGGATGAACTGCGTCGAATTCGTGCAGACCGCCGGATCGATCCATTCGGCTCCTGCCTTGTTGGCTTCTTCATTCTCGGCCATCATCCCCGACAACTCTCTTGCGCGAAAGGACATGACGTTCAACCGAGAGATTCGCATGACATTGCGGGCTTGATAATCCGAGAAGATGCAACCACCTATGCCGCCAAGAATGACTAAAAGCATGAAAAGCGCACAGCCAGCAGGACGCGGCGAATCGTCGCCAGACATCTCATTGAACCATCGGGACGCAGAGGGGCACCAAAGCAGGACAATGGGGGCGACCAGCAGAAGCACGACCAGTCCCGCAACAACAGCACCCCCAAGCGACACAGAAGCGCATAGCGACGCAATCGCACACAGCAGAAAGAGCGACAAGATAACCGTGTGCGGGACAAGGAACCATCCGCGCCGTCCGCGCCGCAGCGACAAAGCCATTCCAAGCGACAGCAGAAGCGGGTAAGAGCCGCACAAAAACAATTGCCAGATTTCGCCATCGTGGTCCACCGCGACGACGGCTGAAATAACCAGCACAAGAATCAGCAGCACGGCCAGTGCGACATACACCCAGCCGAGCACCTCTACGATTTTCACGGGTATGGGGTTATTCATCGACCATTCCCTTCCAGCATCACGGCACGAACGCCGACGGCGGAACGACGGCAATCGCGGAATTGTCGTCTCTCTGCGACCTCAGTCGCCGTGGAAGGGATTGCCCGACGACGGGCCGAGGGCGCGGAGGTAGACGAAGAACTCGAAGTTCCAGTCGTGGTCGTAGCGGGAGCCGTCGACGCGGGTGAAGTCGTTCTCGTAGGAGACGCTGAAGCGGAAGCCGAGGCAGTCGGTGCGGAAGTCGATCCACGTGCCGATCTCGTCGAATTCGCCCTCCCGGCAGTCCCAGCGGACATAGGGGCTCCACGCGATAGCGTCGCACAGCTCGTGCTCGAAGCCGACCTCGAGGAACTGGAACTTCGCCCAGTTAAAGTCCTCGTTGCGCATGGTCTCCCTGTCGTACGCGGTGGACGAGTAGTCCCAGCGCCGGTGGTTGCGCCCGTTGTGCGAAACACGGTAGCTGAACGAATCGGACAGCCGGTGCGACCAGGTGAGACTGGCGTATGCGAGCTCGTCGCCCTCGGTGTCGTACTCAAGCCGCATCGAGAGCATCGTGTCCCTTGACGGGCGCCAGCGGGCGCGAACGCCCGGGACGAACATCGGGGCGTCCTTGCCGTAAAGCGGGTCTTCCAGGTCCCTCACGAGACGGTGATACTTGTTCCCGTCCGTATAGGACGTGTCGTTGAACTGGACCGCGCAGTAGACGTCGAGGTCGAGCAGCATGCGCGAAAGCCCGCCCTCCTCGGTCTTGCGGAACGCGTTGCGTAGGCCGGGCGTCACGCCGTACCACGAATAAGGCAGGTTGCGCGAGCGGCCCGCGAACTGGTCGAGCCAGTCGCTGCTCGAGTCGATGCTGTCGAAGCGGTATATCCTCCCGTCCTTGCCCGTCCCCGTGACGTTGGCCTCCTGCGCAAGCATGTCGAAGTACGGCTCCACCACATGCGTCAGGCCGTCGTCGAGGTCGGCCGTGCCGCGCGCCGCGAACGTGACGCCGCCCTCGACTAACGTGCGCCATGCGTCGTCGCCCGTGGAGCCCGCGCGCATGTCGGGCGCCGCAATGTAGCCGGTGTCGCTCCAGTACGTGCCCCTGAGCCCGAAACGCGGGACGACCGAGAGGACGTCGGCGAACTTCATCGGTAGCGTGAGGCGGTGGTACGTGTCCATGCGGAAGGCGTTGTAGTTCGCCCACGGCCCCGGCGTGTAGCGGTACTGCACCGGCGTGTCGCGGCTGCCGTACTTCGCGTAGTCGCGGTCGAGGTAGCCGACCCTCGTCTGCGACTCGTAGTTGACAGGAAGCGTCCAGACGGGCATCGGGTTGACGTCGAAGTAGAACTCGGGGAGCCGCGCGACGCCTGGATAGAAGTCGTTGAGCGGGCCCGACACGTTCACCCCGACGGAAGCCTGCCGCTCGGCGTGCTCCCAGGCGAACTCGTTGACGAGATGGGTCGCAAATGCGTTCGCGTCGAGCGTAGTCGTCTTCCGCAGGAAGTCGCGGTGGAAATGCGAATCGCTGTAGTACACGGCCTTGACCCATGCGACGTCGCGCTCGGTCGGTTCGACGCGGTGCTCGACGCCGAGGGCGTAGCGCTCGTGCGGGACCTTGTTGCCCCAGTGGCTGTAGTGCCACTCCTTGGCGTCGTTCCAGTGGCGGTCGTAGCGGTCCGAGTCCTCGTCCCACGCGTAGTAGACCTTGAACTTGCCCTTGCCGAGGTCGCCGAGGTTCCACCGGACGGACTGCCCGAGCGCGACGCCGTTCTTCTCGCGAAGGTCGAAGCGCGTGCTGCCAGCAAGCCCGTACGAGCCCTCGGCCATGCTTCCGCAGATGCCGTAGACATACTTCGTGAACAGCGACGCCCCCCAGCGCGAGGTGTAGCCGGGCATTACGCGCCAGCCGTAGTCGGTGTCCATTGGATAGTACCATATGGGAAGCCACAGGACCGGGACGTCCCACATCCTCAGCCACGCGTTGCGCAGCAGGACGTAGCGTCCCTCACTGAACCTCACCTCGCCAGAGACGCGCCAGTGGAGGTGGTCCCAGTCGTTGGTGCAGGTCGTCAGGTGGGTCGGGTCGGCGAACGTAAACACGCCTTCCGCGTCGCGCGTCACTAGGTCCGAGCGCAGAATCGCCGGCGCCGAGACGGCCTGCACGTGGCCGGACGCCGCAAGCGCGCCAGTGACGTTGTCGGCCGCGACCCTGTCGGCCGTGATCTTCACTTCGCCGGCCGGCTTTCCGAAGAGCGTCGCCGCGGCGAGCGCCGCAGCTGTGAGGGCATAGGTCTTCATGTCTGAGAGTATAGCACTTGAGAGGTGGCCGCGTCCAGTATGGAAAACGACTCGGGATGGCGGTGGAGCTCCGAGACGAAGGTGAGCCTGGTGTTAAACTGCTTCTGCATCTGCGCAAGGATTTCGGCGTCCTCGGTGCGGAGCCGCTGCATCACCTGCGGCGCGATGACAATCTTCGGCTCGAACGGCTTTTTGTCCGCATCGGCCTTCCTGAGAAGCGACGCGAGCCTGCGCTGGACCTCTATCGAGACGGACATCGGCGACTTGACGCGCCCGTGCCCAGAGCAGTAGGGGCAGTTCGAGGTGAGCATCGAGAGGATTGAGCGATCCTGGCGCTGGCGGGACATCTCGAGAAGCCCGAGCTCGGAGATCTCGAGTACGTTCGTGCGGGCGCGGTCGCGCTTGAGCGCGTCCTTCAGCGCGCGGTACACCTGCTTCTGGTGCTTGCGCGACTTCATGTCGATGAGGTCGAGGACGACGAGCCCGCCGATGTTCCTCAGGCGCAACTGGCGCGCGACCTCCTCGACGGCTTCGAGGTTCACCTCGAGGATCGCCTCCTCCTGGCTGCCCTTGCCCTTGTGGTGGCCGGTGTTGACGTCAACCGCGATGAGCGCCTCGGTTTCGTCGATGACGAGGTACCCGCCGGACTTGAGCGGCACCTGGCGCGAGAACGCCTCGGCGAGCTGGCGTTCGAGGCCGTAGTGCTCGAATACGTTCGTGACGCCGTCGTAGCGGCGGATCTTGCCCTTCGCGCGGCGCGATATACGGCCCGTGACCTCGCGCATCGACTCGTAGCTCGCCTCGTCGTCGATCACGATCGCGTCCACGTCCTCGGTGAGCCAGTCGCGCACGACGCGTTCGCAGAGGTCGGGCTCCTGGAAGATGCAACAAGGCGTCCTCAGCCGCTTCGTGTTCGCCTGCATCTCGCTCCACGCGGAGAGAAGGTTCCTGAGGTCGCGCGCAAACGCGCGGGAGCTCGCACCCGCGCCGACGGTCCTGACGACGAGGCCGACGTTCTCGGGGAGGGGAAGCCTATCTAGTATCTTCTTCAGCCTCTGGCGCTCCTTCGCGTCGCCGATCTTCTTCGAGACGCCGCGAATGCGCGTGCCGGGCATCATGACGAGGTAGCGCCCCGGGATGGACAGGTTCGCCGTGACGCGCGGCCCCTTCGTGGAGATCGGGCCCTTCGTCACCTGGACGATGATCTCGCTCCCGGGCGGGAAGCGCTTCGCAATCTCCGCATCCGAGAGCCGGGCGGACTTCCTGCCGCCCTTCTGCCCCTTCTTCGGTTCGTCGTCCTCGTCCAGGAGCGCGTCCGCGTCGGGCGTCATGTCCCAGTAGTGCAGAAACGCGTTCTTCTTGAGCCCTATGTCAACGAACGCCGCCTGCAGGTCGTTCTCTAGGTTCTGGACGCGCCCCTTGAAGACGCTCCCTACGAGACGCTCGGCCTCGGGGTGCTCGACCATGAACTCCTCGAGCCTGCCGTTCTCGAGCACCGCGACGCGGGTCTCGAGCTTTTCGACGTTAACTATTATCTCGCGCTTCAGCTTTGAGCGCTTCAGCCATCCGAACAGGTTCATCTGCCGTTATCCCTTCCGTGTATTGATACGCTTTGGACGATGCCGAATCCGGCCATTGCCGTCACGAGGAACGTCCGCCCCGCCGATATGAACGGCAGGGGCAGCCCCGTTATCGGAACGAGCCCTATCGACATCGCTATGTTTATGAAGACGTGCGCGAACACAAGGGTCGAGACGCCGATGGACACCAGCCGACCCCTTCCGTCCGCAGCAACATACGCCGTCCACGCGCACGGGACGAGAAGCGCCCCGAAAAGCGCGAGCAGCGCGACCGATCCGACGAACCCCGCCTCCTCCGCGTATACGCAGAAGATGAAGTCGTTCATCGAAATTGACTGGGGCAGGTACTTCAGATGGTTCGTCTCGCCCTTGCGGAACCCCTTGCCGGAGAATCCGCCGGAGCCGATCGATATCATCGCCTGCCTCAACGTGTACCCCGCGGCGTGAGGATCCTCGCCGGGGAACAGGAAAGTCTTGACCCGCTTTACCTGGTGCGGCCTAAGCGGCATGAACTTCATTATCGCCGCCCTGCGCGCCTCGGTGACGCCGGGCCTCTCCGCCTCGTACACCGCCGCGAGGAGTGCCGACGCGGCGACTGCGGCGACGCACGCCGCCGTCAAAAGCCCGCGCCGCCAGACGCTCGCGACGAAGAGCATCACAAGCGTCGCGGGAAGGAGCGCGAGCATGGTGCCAAGATCCGGTTCGAGAAGTATGAGTAGCGCAGGGACGCCGATCACCGCCGACGCGACGAGGAAGCCGGGGAACTTCCGCAGCCACGGTCTCGCGCTCGCCGCACCGTATATCCACGCGAGCGCCACGATTACGCAGAGCTTCGCCACTTCGCTCGGCTGGAAGAACCAAAGCCAGCGCCGCCCACCGTAAGTCGAGGTACCGACGAGAAGAACGGCAACGAGAAGAACGAGCGAGAAGAGATAAGATGGCACAGCGAGCAGATTCAGGTAGCGTCGGTAGTCGAAGAAGGCCAGCGTGAGATAGACGGCGAGGCCGAACGCCGCAGTCGAGAGGTTTGACTTCCACATCGCGTGGAACACCGCCTCGCTCCTGGCGTTGCCGGCCGAGTATATCGCGGCGGTGCCGAGCGCCACGAGTGCCAGCATTGCCGCGAACATCAGCCAGTTGAACCTCTTGAGCTTATCCGTCATTACCTATTCCCGTTCCCCGTTTCCCGTTCCCCAAATATCGCCTTAAGCACGGCGTTCACCTTCGGCGCGGTGGTGGTGCCACCCGACTCGCCGTTCTCGACGACCATCGCGATCGCCACCGTCGGCCTCTCGGCCGGCGCGTAGGCGATGAACCACGTGTTCTTGCGCCTCGTCGCGCCAATGCCGACCTCGGCCGTTCCCGTCTTGCCCGCAACTGCGACCGCGACTCCCTCCCCGGCAAGGCGCCCGGTGCCGCCGTCCACGACCATCCTCATGCCGTCCCTGACGACGGCGAGATGCCGCGCGGAGAAAGGCAGCGGCGTGCGTTCGACCGGAGAGTCGGCCCTGAGGCGCGGCCTCGCAAGGAAGCCCGTCCCGATCGCACCAGCGAGACGCGCCATCTGCAGTGGCGTCACGAGCAGCTGCCCCTGTCCGATGGACGCATGCGCGAGGTCGCTCGCGTACCACGGCAGGTCGTAGCGGCTGCGCTTGTATTCGGCCGACGGGACGACACCTGCGGAATCCTGCGGAAAGTCGATCCCCGTCTTCGCGCCGAGCCCCATCGCGCGCGCAGCGGAGAAAAGCGCATTCGTGCCGATGTCGCAGCCGAAGCTGGAGAAATACGTGTTGCAGCTCTCCTTGAGCGCGTGCCTCATGTCTATCGGCCCATGCCCCCAGCGGCGCCCGCAATGGAGCCGCATCGCGCCGAGTTCGAACACGCCGGTGCACTCGTAGCAGGCCCCGGGCGAAATTCCGGAGGCAAGTTCCGCGAGCGCCGTCACCGGCTTGAAAGTGGATCCCGGCGCGTACGTCTCGAAGCAGGCGCGGTTGCGGTAGTCGTTACGCGAGTCCCTGAAAAGCCGCTCGTTCACTTCGGGCGCGAGATGCGGCACGAGGATGTTCAGGTCGTATGCGGGAGCGCTCGCGAGTGCAAGCACCGCGCCGTCGCGCGGATCGAGGACTGCGCACGCGCCGCGCACGCCACGAAGCTGCCGCTCGACCGCGCGCTGCACGGCGATGTCCACGGAAAGCCGGAGGTCCGGCCCCCGCCGCGCCTCGACGACGACAGACTCCTCGACGGCGAAGCCGCGCGCGTCCACAGTGACCTTCAGTTCTCCCGGAGAGCCGCGCAGATAGCTGTCGTAGAACGCCTCGAGGCCCTCTCGCCCGCACATCTCCTTGTCGCGGAAGTTGAACTTCTCCCCGGCCGCAGGCTCCGCCTCGCGGCGGCCGACGTAGCCGAGGACGTGCGCGGCGAGCCGGCCCTCCGGGTAGACGCGCTCCTCGGTCTCGATACACGAGAAGCCAGGAAACTCCGACGCATGCTCGGAAAAGCGCGCTATCGCCTCGTCGCCGACATCCCGCCACACGAAAAGCGGGCGCGCAAGCCGCTGGCGCACGTGGCGCGCTATCGCGTTCGTCGCGAGCGACGCCGGGATTCCGATTGCCGCCGACACCTCGTCCACGGCGTTGGAAATTGCAAGCACGGTGTCGCCCCACGTGCGGCGCTGGAAGCCCTCGGGGTTCACCGCGATGGAAACGGACGCCCGGTTGTCGGCAAGGACGGTCCCGTCGCGAGCGACAATGCGCCCGCGCGGGCCCGCCGTCAGCACGCGGCGTACCGACTGCCTTGCGCCGTCGTAGGAATGCTTCGCGGCTTCCGCGAGCTGCACCTGCGCGAGGCGGAAGCCGAGCGCGACAAGGCCCGCGACGAACACGACGCCGACGCCAAGCACGGAGAGGTCGCTCACGATGGACGTGTCGTCACGCATCGGCGCCCGCCTTTCTCCAGAGCCACGACAGCACGGCAAGCGAAATAGAGATGCCCGCAATCCCAACCGGCACCGAGAGGAGCATGCGTCCGGGAGCGGCCGCGCCGTCGGCGACAAGCGCCATCCACGTCTGGTACGAGGGGTAGGCGACGGCGATCCACACCGCCGACTCGCGAAAGAGCCTGACCGCCGCCGCCATCGCGGCGAAAAAGACGATTGCGGAACCGGGCGGCAGGGAGCATATGGCCTCCTCGAGCGCGCCCGCGGCCACCGCCGCCATGATCCACGACGGCGACCTGGTCGCGACCGCGAAGAACACGGCCATTGAAAGGAGGACCGGCACGCCAAGCGAGCCGATTGACGGCAGCATGTCCTCAAGCGCACCCCCGAAAACGAGGGCGACGAGGATGAACGCAAACTGGACGACGTCATTCTTCACGGCGGATGAACACGTCCCTCAGCGTCGCAAAGTCGACAGCCGGCAGCACTTCACCCTCGCGTCTCGGCGAATCGGAGTCGTTTCTGACTTCGAGCAAAGTGCCTACGGCGATCCCCTTGGGGTAGACCCCGCCGAGACCCGACGTCAATACCGGACTGCGCGGCGGGACCTCCGCCGCAGACAGAATGTGCCTCAATGCAAGCCGCTCGTCGGTGCCGCCGGCAAGCGTGCCGCGCAGCACGCCGCCACCGGGGAGCGACACCTCGCACCCCACTCCAAGCGCCGGGTCGGTGACGAGGCGAATCTCCGACGTGTGCGGCGAGACGGACTCGACGCGTCCAACAAGGCCTTCGGGGACAACCACCACGGCGCCAGGCTTCACGCCGGCGAGCGAGCCCTTGTCCGTGCGCAGCAGGCGGCGCGGCGACGATGCCCCGCCACCTGCGAGGACGGCGGCGGCAAGCCACTCACCGGACGACCGCTTCGCATAGTCGAGGGCGCGCCTCAGCCGCTCGTTCTCGGCTTCGAGCCGAGCGGCGTCGTCCCGTACGAGGGCCAGCGCGGCGACTTCGCGCCTAAGGGCGACGTTCTCTGCGCCGGCCGCCGCTCCATGGCACGCGCCCTTGAGGCGGGACCAGGCCCCGTCGGAGAACGCGCGGCAAGCGCGCTCGACCGGGAAGAGCGCCTCAAGGGCCGCCCCCCTGGAAAAGGCGACGACGGCCACCGCCACCGCCCCGAGGGCGATGAGCGCGTACGCTCCGGTCGTTCTGGCTTTCATTCTGGCAAGTCCTCCGAAATGCGGACTTGCCGAAGACTCTACTGACGCTTGTTCTTCGCGAGGAAGTCGAGCTCGTTCATCACGACGCCCGTGCCTTCAGCGACAGCCGAAAGCGGATCGTCCGCCACCGTCACGGGAAGTCCCGTCTGCTGCGCGAGAAGCTTGTCGAGGCCGCGCAGCTGCGAGCTTCCGCCCGACAGCACAAGGCCCCTGTCTACAAGGTCGGCCGCGAGTTCCGGTTCGCACTTGTCCAGCGTGGTCCTGACTGCGTCCACGATCTGGCTGACCGGCTCCTTCAGGGCTCCCCTGATTTCCTCGGAGGTTATCGTCAAAGTCTTCGGCAACCCCGCCACTATGTCTCTGCCCTTTATTTCGAGCGTCTTCTCCTCACCAGTCGGGAAGGCGCTCCCTATCTCGATCTTTATCATCTCGGCCATGCGCTCGCCGATCAGCAGGTTGTAGACCCGCTGGATGTACTTGATGATGCACTCGTCCATCGCGTCGCCGCCCGCCTGGCGGGCGGAGTAGCTATGGACTATGCCGGCGAGCGAGATGATCGCCACCTCGCAAGTGCCGCCGCCAATATCGACGATCATCGAGCCCGCCGGCTCGCTCACGGGAAGCCCCACGCCGATCGCCGCCGCCATAGGCTCCTCAATGAGGAACACGTCCCCGGCACCGGCCGCGTGCGCCGCGTCCTCGACGGCGCGCTTCTCGACCTCGGTTATGCCCGAAGGCACGGCGATGACCATGCGCGGCTTAGCGTATTTCGACCATATGCGCTTGGGGCACACCTTGTTGATGAAATACGCGAGCATCGCCTCGGTGATGTCGAAGTCGGCGATGACGCCCGACTTCATCGGACGGATCGCGATGATGTTGCCGGGAGTGCGGCCTAGCATCCGCTTGGCTTCCTCGCCCACGGCAAGGACGCGCTTCGAGCCGGCCTGGATTGCCACCACCGAAGGCTCGCGGAGGACGACCCCGCGATCCTTGGCGTAGACGAGCGAGTTCGCCGTGCCAAGGTCGATGCCGATGTCTGTCGAGAAGATAGCCTTTAGCTTTGGTATACGGAACATTATCGTAGTCCTGATTATCCGATTGTGGTGGATATTTTATGCAATTTTCGTCCGCGCGTCAACCGAAAAATGCCTTGTAGAGGGCACGCACCGCGTTGTCGCGGTCCTGCCGCCTGACCGCGATCATGAACGAAACCTCGGACGAGCCCTGGTTCACCATGGAAAGCGATATGCCCACCGACGCAAGCGCGAGGCACGCCTTTGCGAGCATGCCGGGGGTGTAGCACATGCCCTCGCCAACCACCATGAGCGTGGTGATGTCGCGCTCAACCGTCACGAAGTCGGGCTCGAGTTCGCGGCGGATCGTAGACACGACGCGGCGCTCAATCTCCTTCGGGAGGTACTGCTCCTTTATGACGATGCACTGCGAGTCGACGCCCGAGGGCATGTGCTCGTAGGGGACGTGCTCGTCCTCGAGAATCTGGAGAAGCCGCCTGCCGAAGCCGATCTCCCTGTTCATGAGGTACTTCTCGACGACTATGTTGCAGAACCCGTCAGCGCTCGCGATGCCGACGACGGTGCCCGGGACGACGCGCCGCGACTGCTGTATCATCGTGCCCGGCTCGCCGGGGTGGTTCGTATTGCGGATGTTGATCGGGATTCTCGCGCGAACCGCTGGGATGACGGCGTCGTCCGCGAACACGCCGAAGCCCGCGTAGGCGAGCTCGCGCATCTCGCGATACGTCATTGTGGGGATGCCGTCCCTCACATCGGGGACGATGCGCGGATCGACCGGATAGACAGAATCGACGTCCGTGAAGTTCTCGTACACGTCGGCGCAGACAGCCGCGGCGAGGATCGAGCCCGTGATGTCCGAGCCTCCGCGCGGGAACGTCGCGACCTTGCCGTCCCTGGTGTAGCCGAAGAAGCCGGGGTAGATGACGATCCCCTCGAAGTTGGAGAACGCGCGAGAGAGCGTGGAGTAGCTGTCGGGGTCGAGCGTCGCGTCGCCGAAGTCGCCCTTCAGCACCATTCCCGTGTCCCTTGGGCTTGCGTACCGCGCCTTCCTGCCGCGCGCGGCGAACGCAACGGCGACGAGCTTGGCGTTGTTGTCCTCGCCGGCCGCCTTGACGAGGTCGAGGAACTCCTCGGGGCGGAGGTCGCCGACCTGCGCGATGCGCGACTTCAAGTCGCGCGCGATGTCGGAGACTATGTCCTCGCCGAGCCTGAGCTCGTCGGCTATGAGGGCGTAGCGTTCGACGACAGCGCCGATCTGGCGGTCGACGTTCTCGCCGGCGAGCGCGGCCTTCGCAAGCGCGATGAGGAGGTCCGTCACCTTCGTGTCGCCCCTGTCGCGCTTTCCCGGAGCCGATACGACGACGATGCGCCGCGCGGGATCCGCGAGGACGATGTCGATCACCTTGTTTAGCTGCGTCGCGTCCGCAAGGGAGCTACCGCCGAACTTGCATACTTTCATTTATAGAACCCTTAGCTTGACCGGGTCTTCGCCTATGACACCCGATGCCTTGATTTCCGATAGCGCCGCATCGAGGTCGGCCGACCTCGCCTTTCTCGTCATCGCCACGACGGGGACGGGGAGGTTGCCCTCGGCGGAGCCCTTCTGGGAAAGCGCCGAGATCGACACGCCGTGCCTTCCGAGCGCGGATGCGACGACGCCCATCGCGCCCGGCCTGTCCGCGAGCATGAACCGGAGGTAGAACTTCGAGGCGATGTCGCCTGCGGAACGCAGGCGGACCCTGCCATCGCCGTAGTTTGGCACCCCCCTCGGGTAGCGCGTCTCGTCGCAGGCGAGGTTTCGCGCGATGTCGCCGATGTCGCCGATGACCGTCGAGGCCGTTGGCGCGCGGCCCGCGCCGCGCCCGTAGTACATCGTGTAGTCCGACATGTCGCCCTTGACGTACGCGGCGTTGAACGCGTCGTTCACGTTGGCGAGCATATGCGAAAAGGGAATAAGCGTTGGATGCACGCCGACCTCGACCTCGTCGCCGTCCTTTGCGACGCACGCGAGGAGCTTGATGCGATAGCCGAGGTCTGCCGCGTACTTCACGTCCGCGCCGGCGAGATTGCGGATGCCCTCGACCTGGACCTGGTCCACGCCAGGCTGGAAGCCGTATGCAAGCGCCGCGAGAATGCACGCCTTGTGCGCGGTGTCAAAGCCGTCGACGTCGAGCGAGGGGTTGGCCTCGGCATAGCCGAGCTTCTGCGCGTCCTTGAGGACTATGTCGAACGGAAGGCCCTCGTTCTCCATCCTCGTAAGAATGTAGTTGCAAGTGCCGTTTAGGATGCCGTGGATCGACTCAATCTCGTTGCCGGCGAGCCCCTCGCGCAGGACGCGGATGATCGGTATCCCGCCGCCGACCGACGCGCCGAAGTAGATGTCGACATCGTTCTTGGCCGCCGTCTCGAAAATCTCGTGCCCGTGTTCCGCAAGTAGCTTCTTGTTGGCGGTGACGACGCACTTGCCGCCGTTGAGCGCCTCAAGCACGAATGTCTTCGCGACGCCGGTGCCGCCGATTGTCTCGACGACGATGTCGATGCCGGGATCGGCAAGGACGGACTTCGCGTCCGTCGTGAGGATGCCTGCGGGGACCTTGACGCCGCGGTCCGTCGTGATGTCGAGGTCCGCGATCCTCTTCAAGACGATGTCGACGCCGAGGCGCTTCGCCATGACGTCGCGATGCTTCAGAAGGCCGTCGGCGACCCCCGCGCCAACAGTCCCGAAGCCAAGAATTCCAACTCCTACCTGCTTCATCTCAGTGTCTACCCTTTTTCTTCCTTCAGTCACTCACCCTTGTCATCAAACCTCAGAACGGCATGTCGTCTATCGCGCCGGCGTCTTCCGGGAAATCTGGCTCCGCCGGGGCGGGGACGGGCTCGGTGGAAGAGCCGTCCGCATTGAGAACCTCGATCTTGAGCCCCGTCAAGTCGGTGAAGTACTTGACCTGCCCTTGAGGATTCGTCCACTCGCGGCCGTCGATTGCAAAGCGAATCTTGGCGCGCTGGCCCTCGCGCACCGTGTCGAGCATGGAGGCGGCGTCCTTCTTGAAGGTGAACGCGATGTGGTTGGGCCACTTTGACTCAGCCCCGACATCATCTGTCATGACGACATCGCGCTTGGTGAATCCGCTGGCAAAGGTCTGCAGCGCAAGCACCTTCTCGACAACGCCAATATACTCGTAGATAGCCGCCATTTCCGTCTCTTCCTTTTTTGGGTTTCAGGATATTATACCATTTTTTGGCGGCGAATACTGCCGGAAACGGCATTTGCCGTTCAACGTCCGCGGGGGCAGGCGGCGCAAGGCGGGCCAGACGGCGCGGCGTAGCCGGGCTTGTCCACGGTGCGGCCGCCGTTGTACATCATGTAGACGGAATTGTCGCGTATGTCCCTCAGGCCCCTGCGCAGACCGGCACCCGCCTCTGGGAAGAGACGGACGAGCTGCGTCGCGTGGGACGGCACATCGGCGCGGTAGGCGGACGAGAACGTGCCAAGGTCACGCTGTCGCCAAAGGTCGCGCACGCGCCAGTGGCCCTCCACGCCGAGGGCGGCGAAATCGACAGTGATGCGCGTCGGCAGGATGTACGTGTTGAAAAGCGCGAAGACGAGCGATCCGTCGCACATGGGCTTCGCCCAGACTTCCGCGCGCGGCCCCTTCGCGACAAGGGCCGCCTGCGCGCCGAGCTCGTCCTGGTTCGTCTCTATGACCTCGGCGTTCGCGAGGAGCGACATCGTGAAGTCGTCGAGCTGCGTGAGGTCGCACCCGATGAGGAGCGGCGAGCAGAGTATCGACCAGAACGACATGTGCGTGTACTGCTCGTTGGGCGTGAGGCGCGTCGGGCGGAGCCTGCCCCAGCCGAGGCGTCCGACCACGAGCATGTCCGGGTCGTTCCACGCGCCCGGGCGGGCATGCGGCCACAGCCACCGCTGCCTGGCGAGGATGCCGCTCATCGAAGCCCACGTGTCGGTGATGTCGCCCGTCGTGCGCCAGCACTGCCCGCCGACCGACTCGCCCCACGTCGAGACGTTGCCCATGCCGTACTGGCACAGCGAAAACACGATGTCGCGGCCCTGCGCCTCTAGGGCTTCGCCCATAAGGCGGTACGGAAGGATCAACTTGCCGTGCCCGTCGCCGACCGCAACCTTGCCGTATGAACACCAGTCGTACTTAAGGTAGTCGTAGCCCCAGTCGGCGTATGTCTTCGCGTCCTGCCATTCGTGCATCCAGCTGCCGACGCAGCCACCGCATGTGTAGGGCCCCGGCGACGAGTAGAGGCCTATCTTGAGCCCCTTCGAGTGGGCGTAGTCTGCAAGCCCCTTCATGTCAGGGAAGCGTCTGTTGACGGCAATCGTGCCGTCGGCTTCGCGCTCCGGGCCCTGCAGCGTCGGGTCGTTCCTGTCGGAAGGCTTGTTCTGCCAGTAGTCGTCGATGTTGACGTAGCTCCAGCCGTAGTCGGCAAGCCCCGACCTGTCGAACACGTCGATGGTGTCCTTGATGTTCTGCCCGGTCACGGCGCCGGCGAAGCAGTTCCAACTGTTCCAGCCCATCGGCGGCGTGAGGGCGATCCTGTCGCCGACGACGAGCTTGAGCACGCCGCTCGCCGATCCCTTCGCGTTCTCGGCGGTGAACTCGATCTCGTACGTCCCCGCCTTCGCCGCCGCGCCGCCGAGTATGCCCTTCTCGGAATCGAACGTCACGCCGTCGGGAAGCCCCCTGGCGCCAAGCCGCAACGGGCGCTCGCCAGTGACGGGAAGTCGCCAGACGATCTGATGCCCGGGGCGGACGCCGAACACGCGCGCGCCGTTGATGCGCGGCGAGGCCGGCGGCTTCGGGGTGAGGATGCCAAGCTGCTCGCCGCCGCACTTGACCGGTTCAGGGCGGGTGCCGTCCTGCATCGTAAAGAAAGCCTCCGCCCAGTCGGCGTGGTCCCAGGTGTTGCCGTCGCCGGCTTCGCCCACGGAAAGCTCGACTATCTTCGCGCCCGCGAGGTCCGCGTGGAGATGCACGCTCTCCCGCCTGCCCTTCAGGACTTCCGTCTCGGCGACGACGCGCGCGTCGGCAAGCACCGAGAACTTCACGCTTGCAGCACCGGACTCGCCGGGGAATATCTCCGCATCAAGGCCGACGTCCGCGTCAAATGCGATGGCCTTGCCGCCGACGTCGTACACCGCAACGGACGCGGAGTGCGTGCCAACGCCGCGGGCGAACGTCTTCGAGCCGATCCTTATGGCATTGCCACCGACCGACTTGTTCCTATTCGGGGACATCCAGCCGCATGCCATCTCGCCGAGCGGAAGCTCGTCAAGCCACACGCGGACGTCCGCAGACGCCGCAAAAGCCGACAAGGCCACGAACGCGGCCGCAAGTTCTGCACGATTCGTCATCTATTTGTCTCCTTTCAATATGTCCAAAGTCCCAGTGGACTGTAATTATATCAAAAAACGCGCCAGCTCAGACAAGGCAGAATGCGTCGACGTCGATTGCGGCGCGGAGAGCGGCGGGCGGCGGGCGCTTGGCGAGAAGCCACCGCCACGCCTTGACGATCGTCGAAACCGATGGCGCGCGAACGACGACCTGCCAGCGATACCACCCGTCCGCCTTCTCAAGCGCGCTCGGCACCGCCTCGGACACCGTAAGCCCCTTCACCTTCATGAGCGACTTATGGCAGAACGGCGGGAAGAAACACTCCTCCCGAACCGAGAGCTCATCCTTCGCAAACGCGGCGAAATCGCCGCGCGCCGCCGCGACGATCGCAGGAGCCGAAGGATCGTACGACTGGATGATCACCTCGCCTGGAAGCTCCGCCCTTCCCGCGCGCCCCGACACCTGCGCGAGCAACTGGAACGTCCGCTCCGCCGCGCGGAAGTCGGGCATGTTGAGGGAGCTGTCGGCATTGAGGACGCCCACGAGCGTGACATTCGGGAAGTCAAGCCCCTTTGCAATCATCTGCGTGCCGAGAAGGACGTCCGCCTCGCCGCGCCTGAACGCGGAGAGAATGTCGTCGTGCGAGTTCTTGCGCGACGTCGAGTCTGCGTCCATGCGGAGAATCCTCGCATTTGGGAAGCACTTCGCAAGCGCGGCCTCCGCGCGCTGGGTGCCGACGCCCTTGTACTGGAGCGCCGGCGCGCCGCACGCAGGACAGACCTTCGGCGTAAGGATCCACCCGCCGCATATATGGCAGCGGCAGCAGGCGTCGGCGCGGTGGTACGTATAAGGAAGAGAACATTCCGGGCAATCGACCGTCGCGCCGCAGACGGCGCAAGTCACGCTGCGCGAATAGCCCCGGCGGTTCAGGAAAAGCATCGCCTGCTCGTGGCGGTCAAGCCGGAGCTTCACGGCGTCGAGAAGGTCCTGCGAGAAGATCGCGCCTGGGGAATCGCCGCGCTGCGGCGCGGACATGTCGACGAGCCGGACGGCGGGGAGAGTCCCCGCGCCCGCGCGGCATTTCATCTCCGCGAGATCGTACTTGCCGACGGCGACGTTGCGCCAAGTCTCGAGAGACGGAGTCGCGGAGCCGAGGACGACGCGCGCGCCCTCGATCTTGCCGCGCAGAACGGCGGCATCGCGCGCGTTGTAGCGCGGATTGTCGTCCTGCTTGTAGCTCGGGTCGTGCTCCTCGTCGACGACGACGAGCCCGAGGTCGCGGACAGGCGCGAAGACGGCGCTTCTCGGGCCTACAACTACGCGAGCCGCGCCAGAGCGTATGCGATGCCACTCGTCGTAGCGCTCGCCGTCGGAAAGCGCCGAGTGGAGAACCGCGACCTTGTCGCCAAAGCGCGACGCGAACCTGCGGACAGTCTGGGGCGTGAGGGAAATCTCGGGAACCATCACGATCGCGCCGCGACCGGACTCGAGTTCCTTCGCAATCGCCTGAAGATACACTTCCGTCTTGCCAGACCCGGTGACGCCGAAGAGAAGGACCGGCTTCGTCGCGGCGGATATGACGCCGAGCGCCGCAGCCTGCCCGCCGTTCAGCGGAAGCGGCTTCGTCGGAAGGATGCGCCGCATGTTGCCGAGCGGGTCGCGACGCTTCTGCCGGGGGGCGATAGTGACGAGCCCGAGCCGCCCTAGTTCCTTTAGAGACACAGGCGTTGTCTTTAGCTCGCGGCACAGCTGCTGCATCCAGCCGCCGCCAAGGCGGACGATCTGGTCGTAGAGCCACTGGCGGCGAGCCGTCATCGGCACAGGCGCGGGCGCGAGGGCAGGGGAGATGAAGTACAGTTCCTTCGCCCGCGCGTTGGGCCTTACGACAGCGGCGGGAACGGCGGCCTTCAAGACAGACTCGACGGGCGCCGCGGTGTAGGCGGAAAGGGCGCGCACAAGTTCAAGGAGCCGCGTCGAGAAAAACGGCTCCTCGTCGACGATGGCTGAAATTGGCTTTAGCTCGTAGGGTCGCTTCCCCGACCCCCCGTCGCCCATTCCGGTGGTCTCGGTTGTACCGTTACCTCTCTCCAGCTCCATCACGAAGCCGCGTGCGGTGCGGTGGCCAAATGGAACGGAAAGAAGCTGGCCCACGGCCAGCTTCTTCTCAAGCTCTTTCGGCACTTCGTAAGTGAAGAGCCGGTCAAGCGCAAGGTCGATCGCGACCCTGACCAGCATTAAAGCGGAAGGAACTCCGGCTTGTTGTCGAGATTGGAGTTGTCGAAGCCCTGCTGGTTGAAGATGACGCTGTACTTCGAGTACTTCGCCTTGATGACCTGGGAGGCACCGCCCTTGCGGACAAGCACCCAGCCCTTGTTGCCGAACGGAGTGTCCTTCTCGCCCTTGCCGTTGCCGCAGCCGACCTCGGTCGTCTCGTTGCCCTCTACCTTCGACTTGAGGGCACTGTTCAGAATCGAATACTCGACGTTGCGCGACGCAAGCACGGGAACGACGTCGGCCATCTCGTCGGCAACGTTCTTCGCGACGAGCCATGCGACGTTGTCCTGCTTGAGCGTAGTGCCGGCCGCGCCGGGGACGCCGCCGCCGGAAAGGACGCCGATGTCAACTTCGACGTAGGGCTTCCAGCTCGCGGAGTCACCCTTGTTCTCGAAGTCGAAGAGGTACTTGAAGAAGTCCGTCGAAGAGGACGCGCTGATGAGCTGCTTGTCGTCGTTGTCAAGGCCCTCGGTCTCGTCGCTTGGCCACACCTTGCAGAGACCGGCAGCCTCGCGATCGGTGTTCGCCTGCGTGATCGCGACGAAGAGGTTGCGCCCGCGCATCGCCATCGCCGCCGTGTTCGCGTTGAACATCGCCGCCGAAATCGCCGGGAAGAGCGCGCCCATGAGAATGCCGAGAATGCCGATTACGACGAGCAGCTCGACGAGTGTAAAACCATTTCTTGACTGTTTCATTGTTTTTCCTTTCAATGTTTGTTTTTGACAACGAGGATATTATCTCATAAATTCCCCATATGTTCAAGTGCCTTTTTTCCTCACCAGACAAGGCCTTCGTCTTCGGAGCAGCCGAGGACGATGTTCATGTTCTGGATCGCCGCACCAGACGCGCCCTTGCCGAGGTTGTCAAAGCGCGCGACGAGAACGACGCGCTCGCCGTTGCCATAGGCCGAGACTTCGAGGGAGTCGCGACCGGAAAGACCGGCAGACGACAGAAAGCCCCCTTCCGCCGCAGCAGGATCGTCGGCAAAGCACACCAACCCGTTCCACGTTCCACGTTCCCCGTAATATTCGCGGTAGCACGCCTTTATCGCCGCGAGGTCGCGATCAAAGAGCGGAACGGTCACTTCCATGCCGCTGTAGTGCGGCACGACGATCGGCGAAAAGCAAGGCGCAAAGCCAAGGCCGCAGACCTTCGCCATCTCGGGGAGGTGCTTGTGCGACTGGCCAAGCGCGTATTGCCTTCCTCCCATGAAAAGCTCACTTCCACCAACTTTGCGCTTTACACTTTCAACTTTACACTCTTCCCCGTACTCTGCTATCATCTTCTTGCCACCACCGGAATAGCCGGTGAGGGAGAACGCCGAGAGCTTTTCGCCCTTCGCGACAATCCCCGCGCGGACAAGCGGCTCGACGAGGGCGATGAAGCCCGAGGCGTGGCAGCCGGGGTTCGCGATGCGCTTCGACTTCGCGATCGCGGTTCGGCGGCCGGCGAGCTCGGGGAAGCCGTACTCCCAGCCGTCCGACGTGCGATGGGCGGTCGAGGTGTCGATTATCACGGTGTCCGGGTTCTCGACGAGCGAGACCGCCTCCACCGCCGCCGCGTCGGGCAAGCATAGAAAGGCGACGTCGCAGGAATTCAGCGCGCCGCGCCTCGCGAAGACGTCCTTGCGAACATCGTCGGAAAGCACCATTAGTTCAAGATCCGCGCGCGACGAAAGCCGCTCGCGGATCCTGAGGCCGGTCGTCCCGGCACTTCCGTCTATAAATACCTTTTTCATTCCCACTCGATCGTGGCCGGGGGCTTGGGAGTGATGTCCCAGACGACGCGGTTCGCGCCCTTGACCTTGGTTGCAATCTTCTCGGCGACCTTGGTCACGAACTTGAACGGAAGCTCGACGATGCCGGCCTTGACGAACTGCTGGGTCGAGATCGCGCGGATGGCGATTACGTAGCCAAACGTGCGCGCGCCGTTCTTGACGCCGACGGACTTGACGTTCGTGTTGATCGCGAAGAACTGCTGGGCCTTCTTATCGAGACCCGCCTTGTGCATCTCGTCGCGGAAGATGAAGTCGGCCTGGCGGAGGATGTCGAGCTTCTCCTTCGTAAGCTCGCCGATGCAGCGGACCGCGAGACCGGGGCCTGGGAACGGCTGGCGCATGACCATCTCCTCGGGAAGCCCGAGCAGCTTGCCTACTTTCCTGACCTCGTCCTTGTAAAGGTACTTGACGGGCTCGACGAGGCCCTTGAAGAGAATGTCCTTGGGTAGGCCGCCGACGTTGTGGTGGGCCTTCACCGCCTTGTGGCCGCCGACGCCCGACTCGATGATGTCGGGGTAGATCGTACCCTGGCCGAGGAACTCGATGTTGCCGTACTTCTTCTGGAGATCGCGCGCGGTGTCGGCGAAGACCTTGATGAACTCGCCGCCGATGATCTTGCGCTTCTTCTCAGGATCCGTCTCGCCCTTGGCCTTGGCGAGGAAGCGCTTCTCGCAGTCGAGCGCGATGAGGTTGACGCCGAACTGGCCCTTGAAGACCTTCTTGATGGTCTTGCCCTCGTTGAGGCGCATGCAGCCGTGGTCCACGAAGACGCAGACGAGCTGCTTGCCGATCGCCCTGTAGAGGAGCGCCGCGCAGACGGACGAGTCAACGCCGCCGGAAAGCGCAAGCAGGACCTTCTTGTCGCCGACCTGTTCGCGGATCGCCTTGATTTCGTTTTCAATGTACTTCTTCGCGTTGAAGGCCTTGCCGACCTTCGCGAGACGTTCCTTCTCTGCCTGGTTCATGGTTCCTCCTTTTCACTGCCTTGCGGACTGGCGCTATTCCTCGTCGGCAAGCTCCTCGTGGACGACTTTCCGCTTCGCGGACTTGTCCGCATCAGCGGCCTGCCCCGGCTGCGGTGGGACATCGCCCTTCGCGTCGCCCTTCCCGCCCTTCTTCGGCCTATAACCGTAGCCATAGCCGTAGCCGTAGCCATAGCCGTAGCCGTAGCTGTAGTGGCGGTGCGACGTCGGGTCGAACACCGACACATTGGACACTTCGACGTCGTTGACGACGACGCCGAGGATGTTGGCGCCGGCCTCGGTAAGGCTCCTGGAGCAATACTGTATGGGCCTGAAGTGCGTGCGGTCGGGGCAGCACATGACGAGGACGGAATCGACCTGCGCCGCAAGCGAGACGACGTCGCCGACCACGCCGTACGGCGGCGCGTCGACCACGATGCGGTCGTAGTTGGCGCGGGCCCACTCGAAGAAGTCCGTCACTGCGGCGGATCCGAATATCGTGGCGGGCGAGACGCCCTCCGGCGGAAGCGAGCAGACAACGTCGAGACCGGGAACGGAGGACTTGTTCACGAGCTTGGCGAAGTCCGGCTTGTCGCCGCCGTTTGCGGCCTGCAGGACGTGCGAGAAGCTCGTTTCCTTGGTCAGCTCGATTCCCCAGATCTTCGCAAGGCGCGGGCGCCTCAGGTCGAAGTCGACATGCAGGACCTTCTTGCCCGTCTGCGCGTGCGATATGGCGACCGACGTCGAGGTGATCGTCTTGCCTTCGCCGGGCTGCGTCGAGATGACGAGGACGCAATGCGTAAACGCCTCGTAGCGCGGGGAGTCGAGAAGGTTCCTAAGGCCCGCGACCGCTTCGGAGAACTGAGAATACTTGTCTTCGATCAGGAAGCGCGCGACCTGCTCGCGGCGCTTGCGGCGGACGTGCGGCAGCACCGCCAGGACCTTGAGCGAGAGACGGCCTTCGATGTCCGTGAGGTTCACGACTGTGTCCTCGAGGTTGTCGATGACAAGGACGAACAGGAACCCGAGGCCTATCGAGAACACGACGCCGACGCCGAAGATCATGATGGGGTTCGGGAGGACCGGCTTCGACGGAACGGACGCCCTGCGCGCCACGCGGACGATTTCGTTGTTCGCCTCGGACTGTATGCGCATCTTGTTCTCCTCGAGGATGAGGCTCTCGAGAAGCCTGTGCGCGACGCCGTACTCTGCCTCGAGCTTTCCGAGCCCGGACTCCGCGAAGACGATCTGCTGCTCGACGGAAGCGAGGTCGTTCCTGAGGTCCGACTGCTTCTGCCTGAGGTTTGCGAGCTGGTTCCTGACGACGTTGAGGGTCGAGCGGCCCGTCAAAAGGGCGCGCGACGCGGCGTCGAGGAAGCGCTGCTTGGCGAGGTCGAGCTCCTTCTTCTTCGACACGACCTCGGGGTGGTTCTCGGTATAGGCCACAAGCAGCCCCTGGTAGGCGCCGGAGGCGTCCTGGAAGGCGCGGTACTCCTTGGATATGTCTTCCGCGCGCGGGATGCCCGCGGACAGCGTGCCGAACGTCTCGGGGTCCTTCTGGACCTCGGTGAGCAACTTCTCCCATTCGACGAGCTGCGTCTCCTGCGTCTCGAGGGCGAGGATGTCGGTCGTGGTCTTCGAAAGCCCCTGCTGCACCGTGTCGCGCGACGAGCGGAGATTGTCCACCTTGTGCGTGGTGCGGAAGTCGAGGAGCTGCTTCGTTATCTTGTCCACGTCGCGGCGCTTCTTCTCCACGTTCTCATGCGTCTGGCTCACCGCCTTGTCGCAGCGGACCTTGTTCTCCTCGTCGGTGTACGCCTCGATCGACTCGGCGTAGGCGTTGGCGATCGCAGCCGCAAGCTGGGCGGACTTGGACCTCACCGATATCATAATGATGCGCGAGTTGCGCTGCAGCTCAAGCTTCGAGCCGGCGATGGTGGCGACGATGTCGTCGTCGGACACGGTCGAGGAAGGGTTGCTCGTCCTGTACTGCTGCTGTATCATCAGCACGATCTTCTCGGATCGCCAGTCGGAGATGCGGGTGTTGAATATCTCGGCGTAGTTTGCGCCGAAGTCGGGTAGCGACTCGTCGAGCGCACTCGACGTGCCGCGCGTGACGCGCCTCATGTCGATGGTGAACTCGCTCCTCGCCTCGTAGATGGTCGGGGAGATGCGGTATACCGCAAAGGACACGATAAGCCCGACGAGCAGGAAGACAAACACCGATAGCCAGCGCTGAGACACGACCCGCAGCATTCGGCTCATCGTTATCGTCCCTACGAAGGACCCTTCCCCCGAATCGCCCGAGTTCCCCCCGTACGAACCGTAGGAACCGTACGAACCATAGGAACCGTAGGCCCCATAAGCCCCGCCGTACTTGACCCCGCCGCCGCCGTAGTACATCGGCCCGCGTCCGCCGCCGTAGTACATCGGCTGCTTCCCGCCATAATACATCGGTCCCGCACCCTTCGTGCTGCCGTAGTAAAGAGGTTTGTCCGCCATGTCTTATTTCTCCGTCAAATCGCCGTCGTCTTTCTTCTTGGGCGCCGGGAAGGCGCTGCCGGCCATGGCAAACATGGCCGCAACCAGCATCATCACCTCGGGCCTCCAAATGGAATGGTCGTAGAACCCGCACGCGGCGACAACCGCAACGGCTATCGGCCCAAGCATGCATACGGGATGGAATATCAACGCGCCCAGCGTGTGCCGCGACTTCGAAATCGCATTCAGCACGGCATGAAACGCGCGAAGCGCATACGTCCACAGAAGGAAGAGCATGGGGACGACGAAGAACGCAATGCCGGCGATGCCGCGCTCGGCCAGCATCTGCAACCATCCGTTGAGCGCACCCGACTGGTTGGGCGCAAGCACCGCCCAGTCCGACTCCGTGGCGAAGAACCGGATGTCGAGCCCAAACGAGCCGACGCCGGTCCCAAGCCAAGGATTCTCCTTCCAGACCTTCTCGGCGATGGACGAAAGGACCGAGCGCAGCGCAAAGAAGCCGTCCGGGACGAGACGCGTCCCCTCCTCGCCGAAGACGGCGGCGAGCTTCTGGGCCTTTATCTCCTCGGGCACCACACCCATTATGAAAAGCACGGGCGGGATAGCCGACACAAGCAGGAACGCAAGGCACTTCGGCATGACAAGGCCGCCGATGCGGTGCTGCGCATATGCAAGGGAGCAGACGAGGGCGAGCAGCACGCATGCGCCATGCGCCGCGATGACCATGTCGGAAGCGAAGAGGTAAAGCCCTATGGCGCACCCGCCGACGGCAATGGCGAGCAACGGCATCGCGCGGTTCCACTTGCGCTCAAACGCACCAGCCATGGCTACCATCGAGCCGACGAGGCAAAGCCCGAAAGCCGTGCCGGGATAAGTGGCGTCAACGGTAGAGCAGGCGGCCTGGAGCAGCGCCGCTTCGTTTCCGAAGACGCATGCGATGGCGGCGACCACGGCCGCAATGCCGGCGAGGAACGCCGCCGCGAAAAGAAAGCAGACGCGCGCGGACTTGCCAAGCGCATGGCGGCACGCCTGCATCAGAACCGCCACCGCCACGACGGAGGCGAAAGGCAGGTAGCCGCTCCCCGAAACGCCGCCCGGAAGAAACGGCAACGAAGCCTCCGCGAGGCTCCACGCCTGCTTCTCGGCGTCATACGCCATCGCCACGCCGCCATTGAGCCAGCGGACGGCGGCAATCAGCACAAGCACGAGGGAAAGCCAGAAAAGCGGGTCAAGCGCAATCGAAGACGCCACGCGGAAGCGGGCATCGTGAAGGGTCTCCTCCTTTCGGCGCGACGGCTCGAGAACCGTCCATGCCGACGCAAGGAACGAAAGCCACAGCACCACTCTCGCCGTCCACACGTCGCCGCAGAACGGGAAAAGGAACAGCGGCGCAACCGCCAGCAAGGCAAGGTGCGCCGCTAGGCCGTACTTGGATATGGCCTTGTGCACTTTCAGTACGTCAGGCGCATGCCGACCGTGCCACGGAAGCGGTCGTAGTCGTAGTTGTGCCCGCGGACATCGCCGCCGTCGCACATGTCGGTCTGGTACTCTAACCTACCGTAGATCTGGAGGAAGCGGTTGAGCGTGTAGTTGAGGCCGATACGGGCGGTGATGATGTCGTCGTCGTAGTCATACGCACTCTCGGAGGTGTACTCGTGCGTCTCGCGACGGTAGTTGAAGTCGAGCGTGGCGGTGAGCTTGCCGCGGACCATCGAGTGCGCAAGGCCCCAGCTGATGGAGTCGACGCGGATGGCGCTGCATGCCTCGCGCTCGGAGGGCTGATAGTAGCTCGCCGCGAGGAGCATCGTGTTCCACGTGTCGGAGATCTTCCACTTGGCGGATACCTGGTAAGTCCACCCGTCGACGTCGTCGGCATCGCCCTCGGCGTACTCGAAGCGGCTCCAGCCGGTCAAGATGCGGTACTCGATCTTCTCGGTAGCCCTGGTGCCGATACCGCCCATGACCGACCAACCGCGCGACTCGTCGGAGTAGCGGACGTTGCTCGGGACGTTGTCCTGCCAGTACCAGCTGTAGTTGGAGGCGAGGAGAATGTCTGTCCACTTGGATGCGGCATAGCCGACCTCGCCGCCCACAACGGCGCGCTTCCAGCCGTAAAGCGGGGCGTAGGACTTCATGTTGTTTTCATAGTCAAGGAGATAGTACGAACCTTCGGCGGCGGCATGCCAGCGCTCGTTGATGCGCCGCTCAAGGGCGATAGCCGTCTGGAACGTCTTGCGGTCGCGGCCAATACCCCTGCCGTTGTGCTCGGACATGTCGTCGTCCTGGGCGATCTGCGTGAAATTTTCGGAGAGAAGGAGGCTCCAGCCCTTTTCGTTCGGAAGCGAATCCGCCCACCTGAATGTCAGGTTCTCGCCGTAGCTGGACTCGTTGAGCTGGTGGCTATAGCGGTCGTAGGCATGGTACATGTACCACGCACGGCCAGCCAACTCCCAGTTCTCGCCCTTGTACTCGACGCCGAGGCCGGGGTTCACGACCCAGGTTGACCCATCCCTCGAATGCTTGGAGGAATCGACGTTGGAGTCGTAGGTGTACGAAAGCGAGACATACGGGCGAAGCGTCATGCGCTCGCCGACCCTGAAGCCGGTAGGCCTGTCCACAACATCCGCAGACACCGTCTGGGCCAACACGGACACGACGGTCGTAGCGGCAAGAGCGGAAAACTTGATATTCATTGATTTACCTCCACTAGTCAATTCTGCAACTTAGAAATTCTGCCCAGGATAGCCGCCGGGCTCGTACGGACTCTCACCTTGGTCGGAAGTTCCGCGGGCGGAAGCTCCACGCTTGAAGGTGGGGTTGTACTTGGCGGCGGGGTCCATCGTACGGGGCAGCCTTGAAAGCGACTCGCCGGAGAGTGTGCTGACGCCGTCAACGACGTCCATGGCGTTCGGATCGCTGAACAAGGGGGAAAGAAGGGCCGTGATTGAGGAAGAAGCGTCCGAAAGACTGCACTCGCTCGCAAGATCGGCTACAAGCGCATCGCCAGAGCACTTCAACGACACCGCGAGCACCATGTCAGGGTCGGGCTGCCTACCAGCGTCGGCGGCACCGAGCATGGGATCGTACGTCTTCTCCTGCCCGACGCCAAGCGCGGGCGAAAGCCACTCGTTCTGGGCGAGGCTCCTCGTCTCGGGGTCCTTGAGCGCGCCCACGAGCGTGTCGCGAAGGTCAGCGGGAGAACCATTGGAGCCGCGTATGAGCATGAGGACGGCGAACGCATTGCGCACGCCAGCGTTGTCGGCCGTCGCGGTGCGCTCCTGGACCTTGGCGAGAAGGTTCGTGGCGATTTCCACGTACTGGGCGTCGGTATAGGTCTTGGTAGGATCAGCGTTGCGGTTGAACATGTTGGACGCAAAGCTCTCGTTCAGGATCGTGAGCGCCTCGGGGGGGACCGTCGCGAACACCTCGGCCACGAGCGTGGTGAGATTGCCCTTCTGGGCGCCCTTGAGCGCGGCGGAGTTGACGCTGAGGTACTTGGCGGTCTTCTCCTCGGGAGAGCCGGGCATGTCGGCAATCGCGGCGTTCACATCGGCGAGGAACGAGGCCTGGTCTGACGCAGCCAGCTGCTTCATAACGGACGTCATCGCCGCAGGGTCGTTGATTATCTCGCCTATCTTGCCGCGAGCGTCGGCCGACGATATCGTCTTGTCCTGGGCAACCAGCACAGAGGCCATCGCCATCGTAATCACCATCAGTAGTTTCTTCATTTGTTTGCTCCCCTTTTTATGGAAATCAATACCATGTCTCAGGCACCCAGACCACGTCGCCGGCGCGTAGGACGATGTCCTTCTCGATCCTGCCCTTCTCGCCGATCTCGACGAGGTCTATAGTGTAGATCGTCTTCTTGCCGTCCTTGTCGCAGCGGCTCACGCGGATCTTGGACTTGTTGGCGAACGGCCTGAGGCCGCCGGCGGCCTGCAGGACCTTCGTCACCGTGAGATCCATGGTCGAAGGCATGTTGACGGGGCCGGGCGAGGCAACCTCGCCGAGAACGGTCACAGTCCCCCACGGGCTCACGCCCTTGCCGTCGTACGGCGCGAAGGTAACCGTGACCTGCGGCTGCTTGTAATAGTCGGAATAGAGCTTAACGAGCTTCTGCTTGAGGGCCTCAAGCGTAAGACCGTCGCAAGCGACCGGCGACTGGAGGAGGTGCGGAAGCGTGATGTCGCCGTTCTGGTCCACGAGAACCTGCATGTTGACGGGCTGGGTCGCGCCGGAGCCGACCACGACGACAAGCGCGATGCCAGGACGGACGCGAGGCTCGAAATAGACAGGACCGACCGCCGACCCCTGCTGATCGTCGGACGAGAATATCTTGGTAATAAAAGCACATCCACCTGTGCACGCAAGCACACAGGCACAACACGCCAAGATGGCGATACGTCTGTACAGTTCAACCATGTGTCGCATATTATACCGCAATTCGGTCCTCCGTGTCAATGGTGATTTTACGATTTTCTTCCCCCAAGTGGCGGAAGGCTATTCTGCGCGCATTCTGGGGTATGAGCGTCCCTGCGCGCTCAGGCCACTCGATGGCGAGAATCGCGCCGCGGGCGACATAGTCCTCCCATCCCAGCGCCTCGACATCCTCCTCGCCATGCAGGCGGTAGAGGTCCATGTGGACAAGCAGGACTCCTGGCGACTGGTGCTCCTGCACGATGCAGAACGTCGGCGAGGTCACGCGGCCGGGCACCCCGAGCGCATCGGCAAGCCCCTGCACGAACGTAGTCTTTCCCGCGCCGAGGTCGCCTTCGAGGCATACGACATCTCCGGGCTTTAGCTCCTTGGCGAGCTCTTTTGCGAGCGCCCACGTCTCCTCGACGCTCGCAACCTCGAAGACGCCCTTCACTTCAGCAGCCCCTCGCTTGCAAGTTCCCTAAAGCAATCCTTCATGTAGCGCGTCGAAAAAGCGCAGGCATGGGGCATGCGAACGAGATTCCACGGCACGCTTTTCGCCGCCGCGAGCCCTTTGCCGCGCCGGCCGACGCCGGGATTCAGGGCGGTCGGCTCGTGCTTGAACACATCAAGGTAGGCCCCTGCGAGGCGGCCTTCCTTGATTGCCGCGAGGAGCGCGTCCTCGTCAACGGCGTTCCCGCGCCCGACGTTGACGACCACGCACTTCTTCGGCAGCCGGCGGATGAGGCGCGCATCGAGGAAGTCGTCCGTGCCCGTGTCGGAGGGCAACGCAATTATAAACCAGTCGGCGCGGCGAAGAAACGGGCCGACGTCTTTCAACGTAGGTCCATGCCGCGTGATTCCAAAGCACTCTACGCCAAATGGCTCAAGACGCGCGGCGATCGCGCGGCCGATGCGCCCGAAGCCGGCAATCACCGCCGTCGTGCCCGCGAGGTCGCCGCAGTGCGCGGCAAGTCCGGAGCGCGGCCACATAGGGCCCTTCCAAAAGAACCCGCGCGTCCACGCAAGAAGAAAGCCAAGAACCGTCTCGGAGATAATCGGGCCGTGGAACGCGCCGAAATGGACCTTGACGCCGACCGGCGCGTCACGCCATGCGATGAGCTCGCGCCCGGCGGCCGGCGTCGCGAGGACCTTGAGTCTCTTCGCGAGCGCGAACCACTCCTTCTTGAAGTGCCACACGACGGCATGGGTCGCAGACGGCAGCGCCCTGAGGAACGCCCGCTCGCCCCTGGCGCGCACGACGCGGCTCCCCTTCGGAACGAGAGACCTGAAAAACTTCAGGTCCCTCTCGTCCGCCCGAAAGCACTTCTCGGGCCACTCAAGCCAAATCAGGTACGCGTTCACTCGTCAAGCTTGCCCTTATAGGCGACGCGGCGGACCTTGCCGATGGAGGTGCGCTCGAGCGGCTCCTTCCACACGGCGACCTTCCTGACGCGCTTGTAGTCGGCGAGCTCGGCGCTGCGCTCCTGGGCGCGCTTTACGGCCACCTTCTCCACCTCGGCCCAGTCGGGGAGCTTGCCGCCGTTCTGCGCCTTGAACCACTCCTCGTCGGGATAGACGATCGCGCCGACCTTCTCGCCGGGGTCGCCGCCCATCGTGTAGCCGACGACAATGACGTCCTGTATCGCGGGGTCCTTGCCGATGACGTTCTCGACCTCCTCGGGGTAGATGTTCTTGCCCTCGCGGTTGACGATGAGCGCCTTCTTGCGCCCGCGAATGGTGATGAGCCCGTCCTCGTCTATGGACGCGAGGTCGCCCGTCGCGAACCAGTCGCCATCGAACGCCCCCTTCGTCGCGTTGTCGTTGTGGAAGTAGCCCTTCATGACGATGGGGCCCTTCACCTGCAGCTCGCCGACGCCGGCCTCGTTCTTGTCGGCAAGCCGCACCTCGACGCCCGCGCAGGGCTTGCCGATCGTACCGACCTTGCAGCAGTCGGAGCTCGTGACTGAGACGACGGGCGAGCACTCGGTGAGGCCGTAGCCCTCGACGAAGTTGACGTGCAGCTTCCTGAAGCACTCGAGGACGTGCTTCGGGCACGGCGCACCGCCGGTGATCATGTAGCGAAGGCGCCCGCCGAGCTTCTGGAGAACCATGTGCATGACGGGGCCCCTGATGCCTATCGCGAGGAGCGTGCGCGCGATCTTCGAGGAATCGAGGCCTTCCTGTATCTTGTCGTAGAGCTTCTCGCAGAGGAGCGGCACGGCGCAGAGGACGGAGGGCTTCAGGAGCTTCATGTCGCGCGCGACCGTCCTGAGCGACTCGACGAACTGCATCTCGCACCCGACGAAGAGCGGCCCGAGGAAGTTCGCGGTGAAGCTGAACGCATGGAAGAGCGGCAGTACGGTGAAGAAGCTGTCGTCCTCGCCGACGTCCGCGTGGAACGTCTTGAACGCGCCGTCGATGTCGCTTATGAAGTTCCTGTGGGTGAGCATCGCGCCCTTGGGCTTGCCCGTCGTTCCCGAGGTGTATATTATGGAAGCGACGTCTTCCTCGCGCGCGACGTTCGCGTCGTACCACGCGCCGCCGCCGGAGACGCGGAGCTTGTCGAACCCGACGACCTTGACCCTGCCGATCGTCTGCCCTTCGTTGATGACGCCGTCCACGCAGACTATGCCCCTGAGCTTCGGCAGCCTGGGCGCGAGGCCCATCATCATCTTCAGGTGGTGGACGTCGGTCGTGACGACGACGGCCTCGGAGTCGGCGAGTATGTACTCGACCTCGGCGTCGTGCAGCTTCGGGTCGAGCGGCACCACCGCAACGCCCGCGCCCGCCTGGGCGAGGTACGCCTCGAGCCATGTCGGGGAGTTCCCGAGTATGATCGCCACGTTCTCCTCGCGCGGCTTCAGTCCGAAGCGAGTGCCGTAGCCCTCGGCGACGTCGCGCACGCGGGCGAGGTATTCCCGCCACGTGCGACGCATCCACGTCTTATTTTCGCACCAGACAAGCGCGTTGCGGCCAGGCCGCTCCGCGACGTTCTTCTCTAGCAATCCGCGAATTGTCATGTAATGCCCCCATGTTGTTGCGTGACATTATACCATAATTTGTCGCAGATGGGGCGAATCTGCCGCGACATTTCTGTTTAGGGGAGATGTCCGCAGTAGAGAGCGATTACTTGGCCTTTTGGCCCCAGGCGCCGTAGATGTGGAGAACCTGGCCGCCAGGCACAAGGTCCTTCACCGTCTGGCCGTTCTGGTAGACGGCGCCGCCCGTGCGGGACTTGGCCCACCCCTTGAAGACGTAGCCGCTGCGCGTCCAGCCGAGCTGCGAGTCGAGCCACTTGAGATTCACCGATGCGCCGACAGGAATCTTCTGCTCCACGGACGGAGTGTCGCCTGCGGAGTAGTTCCTGTGGTAGATTATGGTCCAGCGGCGGTCGCGCCAGACGGCGTAGAGGTGCAGGGTCTGCCCCTGCGCGACCAGGTTGTTCACATTCTGGCCGTTCGCGTAGACGACAGCCGTGCTCGTCGGAGCCTTCGACCAGCCGACGAAGTCGTAGCCCTCGCGCGTCCAGCCGAGCCCCGAGTCGAGCCAAAGGAGGTTCTTCGCGATGTTCGGACGGAACTCCTGCGTCTTCGAGAGGTTGCGCCCGTCGTTGCTGTGGAAGCAGACGCTATACGCCCTCTTCTGCCACACGGCGTAGACGTGCATGACCTTGCCCTCGTCGACAAGGTCCTTGACGAGCTCTCCGTTCCCGTAGAAGACCGCGCCCGTCGGCGACTTCGCCCAGCCGAGAAACACGTAGTTGAAGCCGCCCTCGTCCTTGTACTCCCAGCCGAGGCGCGAGTTCATGTAGTAGAGCCGCTTCTCCTCGCCGACCTTGAAGTTCTGGGTGTCGAGGTCGTTCTTGCCGTTGTTGCTGTGGTACTTGAGAGTCCAGATCCTGGCGGGCGGGAGAATCTGCTTCCACCGCGCATAGAGGCTCAGCGACCTGACGGAGGAGGCCCACGCGCCATCGGCGCTCCAGTAGCTCGCGCCGCTCGCGCATTTCATGTCGGCGTCCCAGACCTGCACGCCGCCCGACTGCCGCTTCGTCCAGAACCCGTCGAACACGTAGCCGTCCATTCTGGGCTTGCGCGAGACTGCGTTGCCCCATTCCGTCTTGTCTTTTCTCAGCTGGATGGTCGTTCTGCACTCCCCGTCTTCCGGCACGGGCACTGCAATCCCGAACTCGCCGCCCTCGGGATAGAGCGTCACGCTTGTGCACCCGGAAATCGGGACGGCACGCCTGAACACCGTAAGTTCCGTTGTCCCGTACGTTCCGCTCTTCAGATCGTCGGAGACCGAATTCGGGGCATACACCGTCAGCGCGCCGCCGATATTGGCGAACGCATCGCCGTCCACGTCGCGAACCGTCGAAGGCAGCTCGACGGTGCCGCCGGCAAGCGCGGTGCAGCAGTCAAACGCACCGGCGCCCACGACCCGCAATCCCTCGCCGAGCGCAACCTGCGCAAGATTCGCGCACCCGCTGAACGCATCCTCGCCGATCCTGTCCAAGCTCTCGGGCGTGACGAGGCTCGTGATGTTCGCGACGCTCGGGTTGTCTTCTTCGTCGTACTCGAATACGCCATCGGCTATCCTGACGGCGGTGCCGGGGATGGTCAGGGCGCTCGGGCATTCCCCGAGGAAGCCGACCAGAACGCCGTCGTGCACGATGCACTCGAAGCCGCCGGCGGCTATCGTGTTCCAGCTGAGGGCGATCGCCCCGAAGGAAGCGTCCGAGTAGCCTGCGACGCAGATGTAGTAGGTCTGTCCAGGCGTCGCTTCGAAGCTCGCGAGAGACTTGCTTCCGTAGTTTTCGTCGTCGTTAAGGAAGTCGTCGCTGTACGCGACCTCGGTCAGTGCGTTCAACGCAGTGACGGTGTATACGCCGAGGACCGTGTCGAAGTCGCTGCCGCATGTATGGAACGCGGCCCGGGAGACGCCGGCTGGCGCCGTCCACTTCCACCACATCGTATTGGCGGGCATGTCCGCAGGATCGTAGCCCTCGGTCGTCGCGAGGGCATTGCACGCCGCGACGCTTCCCGCGGGGCCTGTGAGCGCGATTGCGTCCTTCCAGTTGTCGTTGACGTTCATACCGGCGAGATACGGCGTATTGGCAAACGCCATTTCGGGATAGAACTCCACCGAGCTCATTTCGCCGGCGAACCTCACCTGCGAGAGCGCGGTGCAGCCCGCGAACGCGCCGTCCGCGATTTGATCGACGTATCGGGGGAGCGTGAGGAACCTAAGCGCGGTGCAGCCCGCGAACGCATCGGCGCCTATGTACTCCAAGTCGCCGCCGAGTCTCAGCGTTGCAAGGGCGGTGCAGCCCTTGAATGCGCTGCTTTCGACAGTGTGCAGACTGTCCGGAAGAATAACCGTCTTTACGGCCGTGGCATTGAGAAACGCCGATTGCCTGATGTCGTTCACGGTATATTGCGTTTCGCCGACTTCAACCGTTCCCGGGACGTCGAGGGTGTCGGTGTATCCCTCGGCATCCACTATGTGCGCCTCGTGGCTCGCATTGAGGTAGGACACCCTCCACTTCACTCCTGCGGTGTCGGTCCAATAGGCGACCCCGTCGCAATATGCAGACAGCGCCATCGCGACGGCTGCGGCTGCGGCTATCAGTTTCTTCATTGTTGTGTCTCCTGTTTGTGTGTTTCTGTTTGTTTGTCAAAGCCCGATTACGTGGATTGTCTTGCCGTCGACGACCTCGTCGCGGGCGTAGATCTTCTCGTCCCACGACTTGTCCTTCGCCTTTTCGAAAACCGGCATCCAGCCTTCGGAAAGACCGAGGGAATCGAGGTACTTGGCGCACTGCTCATACGACTTCCCGCCCTGGAAGTTCGCGGATGTCTTCACCTCTATCGCATAGCGTCCGCCGCGAAACTCGACGCAGAGGTCGAGCCGACCGGTGCCGAGCGCCATTTCGCGGTTGATGTGTCCTCCTCCGTTCGTGACGCGCTGGAGAAACGCCATAAGAACCAGGTGCGGCACGGACTCGCGGTAGCCCATGATGTCTCTATCGGCACCGGAGTTCTCGCGCCAGAACTGCTGGAACGCCGCCATAAGCCCGGCCATGTCAAGCCCGTCGTCCTTCACCCACGGCGTATCCGGGACGCTGCGGATCATGGCGTCCTGCTCGCCGCGCGAAAGATAGCGCCCGATGATTTCGGCGTACATCGGGTTCGCCGGGACGAGCGCTCCGCGATCCACGCGAAGTAGGCCAAGGTCTGTTACGTAGCGGTAGTCTTCGTCATTGTACGTGACATCGGACCTGTCGCCCGAAATCAGCGGCTCTACGATGCGTCTCACACGCGGCTCGCGCATGCGCTCCATGAGCGAATCGACATGCGTGTCGCGGCGGCGGATGATCGCTTCCTTCGCGGCCTCGACGTCCTCGACGGTGACGGTTTCGCTGAAGCGGTTGCCGTGAATCTTCGTGACGCAATCGTTCGCAATGGCGTTCACAAGCCACGGCTGCCCGCGTGTCAGCCGCCACACGTCCTCTACGATGCCATCGGCAAATACCTGCCCCGTCGCCGCCGTGTGCTGCGCATAGAGCGCGGCGATGTCTGCCTCTGTGAAGTTTGGAATCAAAAGGTCTTCCGCGATGATGTTGAACGGGCTGACCTGCCCCAGCGACTGTCCGTCGGGGCGTATCTGCGCCTTGTAGTCCCGAACATCGAGCATCCCGACAAGGGCAATCGACTTCGGGAACGGTATCATCTTGCGGTTCACATATCCATCTCGCAATTGGCGCAAGAACGATATCAGGACATCGCCGACAAGGCAGTCCGCCTCGTCGAAGAACACCACAAGCGGCTTACCGACGACATCGCAGATGTCCGTCAGCACCATGCGAACAGAAAGCATGATCTGTCCGATGTCCGTAGGCGCCGGCGGCAGTTGAGCATCGCGAGGAAATCCCGGAATCCGCTTGGCATTGCCAACTATCAGTTCCCTGATGATTCTGTTCGCCAACTGCACATCGGTTGCATTCTGCAAAGACTCCAGCGTACAGTATATCGCCGCCATGTCGCCCTTGGCGTTGATTTCGCTTACAAGCGCCTGTAACGCCGTCGTCTTGCCGGTCTGCCGCGGCGCGTGCACGACAAAATAGTTTCCGTCCGCGACAAGCTCGCGGATGCCGGGCAGCCGGTCAAGCGCCGGGAGCATGTAGTGCTCGTCAGGGAAGCACGGACCTGTCGTGTTGAACTTTTTCATCTATCACGCGCCTTGTGGCGAAGGAGATCAACTACTTCGTCTTCTGGCCCCAGGCGCCGTAGATGTGGAGAACCTCCCCGCCGGGCACGAGGTCCTTCACGACCTGGCCGTTCTGGTACGCGGCTCCCGCCGACCGGGACTTCGCCCAGCCCTTGAACCAGTACCCGTCGCGAGTCCAGCCGAGCTGAGAGTCAAGCCAGTAGAGCTTGACCGACGCGCCGACGGGAATCTTCTGATCCGCGTAGTCGTTGTCGCTCGAAGAGTAGTTCCTGTGGTAGCGTATCGTCCAGCGGCGGTCGCGCCATGTTGACGCTCTGGCCGTTCGTGTAGATGACCGCAGTGCTGGTGGAATTCTTCGACCAGCCGAGGAAGTCGTAGCCTGAGCGCGTCCACTTAAGGCCGGAGTCGAGCCAGAGAAGGTTCTTCGCGATGTTGGGGCGGAACTCCTGCGAAGCTGTCTTGTTCGCGCCGTCGTTGCTATGGAACACAACCTGGTAGGCGCGCTTCTGCCACACGGCGTAGAGGTGCATCACCTTGCCCTTTGCCACGAGGTCGCGTACCTCCTGACCGTTGGAGTAGACAGCGGCGCCCGTAGGCGACTTGGCCCAGCCGAGGAAGATGTAGCTGAAGCCGCCTTCGTCCTTGATCGCCCACTTGAGCGCGGAGTCGAGGTAGAGAAGCCGCTTAGTCTCCCCGACCGGGATGTTCTGGCCCCTCGTCACGTCCTCGCCGCCGTTCGGGTCGTTCTTGTGGTACTTCACCGTCCATGTCCCGTCGGTAGCAAGGTCGCCGACGAAGATGGCGTTGACCGTGGAGCCG
>CADCAK010000032.1 GCA_902799385.1 uncultured bacterium
ATTTTGAGATTGGTCTCGGGCTTCGCTTCGATATAAATCTCGTCGGCTCGCTCGATAAACGCGCGCGGGTCGCGCTCATGATACGGCGAGTAGAGCGTCATCACGCGCGACGGCGGAATGTAGCGAACTATCTCACCAAACGACATCGCCGTATGCCACTGGTAGTGGGCGAGAATCCATCCCGTCCAATATTCTCGGCTGCGGTTCATGTTGTAGCGCGGTTTCGGGCGTTCATCAGAGAAGCCAGTCGCGGCAAAGACATCCCAGACAATTTCTGGACCGGACTTGCCAGCAATAACGGTCGGGTCGCCGCTCCCGAATCGGTCCGCAAGACCCGAGACAAGGAAAAGGTCGAAGAAACGGTCAATGCCGACTTTGCAATCCCAAACTGCGTAGTCGAGCATCGCGCCCATCGTCTCTCTCGCCTGCGGGAGATATGTCTCATCATACGCGCAGGTCATCGGCCGTCATCTCCTCGTCCATTATTCTCGTGATGTAAAGCCCGTTGCGCTCGCGCTTCGCCCTCATGTCGCGGTAGATTCGCCTCGCCTCGTCGTCGCGGCCCTTCTTGATGGCGAACCAGTCGCTTGCCTTCGCAAGTGTCGCCTCCTTGAACTCAATGCGCGAAAATGCCTTGCGAGACTTGAGCACGAATTGCGTGCCAAGCTTTCCAAGTCGCATAGCCTCGCCCAGTTTGGTTAGGGTGATGGCACCTGAAAGAAAGTTGCGTGCAAAGGTGAAGTAGCTGTCATCTGCACGCCACCCCGTGATGATGTCGACCTTGTCCATTGCGACTGGAAACTTTTCAAGAATGTAGTCGCGCGCATCCGCCGCCAGCGCCGTGTCGAGTTCAAACTCGCGGTTTGACAAAAGAACGGAAAGCCAGTGCAGGATGCAGAAATCTGACGATTCGAGGTTTAGGATTTTCAAACCATCAGTCTCGATTTCATAACAGTTTGCAAAGCCGTCTCTGTTCTCGTCTACGCCCCATTCCCTGGCAAGGTCGGGATTCTCGGTGCAATAGAATCCCAAGCCATAGTCGTTGTACGGCTTGCCAAAACCAAAGACAGGCCTCTCTACGACCCGCGCGGAACCATGAAAGACAGTTTTCCTAATCACGCGGATATTATACTCCTACAGGAGTACGACTGTCAATATGGCTAAAGAATCAGTCGCAGATCGTGCGGGCTGTCTTGCGGGACTCCTCGGCGAGGAAGGCGATGCGGTGCGACTCGAGCGCGGCTTCGAGGACGGCGGAGTAGCGGTCGGGGGAAGCGGTCCTGACGAGCCTCACGAACTCGGACATGATCTCGCGGTCGCCGCCGCCATGGTGGCCGTGCTGCTGCGGGATAATCGTCGTAGAGTCGCCGAGGAACGGCAGTATCTCAATCTTGTGCTCGTCAGCTATGATCTCGCCGCGCGTGCCGTAGAAGTGGGTGACGCGCGTGCGCTGCTGGGAGTAGCTCTCCATCTCGAGGATGATCGTGAGCCCCCCGTCGTACTCCATCAGCACCGTCTGGTGGTCTACCGAGTCGTTGCCGCATGCGTACACGCAGCGACCGTACGGCGAATTCTCGATCTTGTCCAGTATCGCCTCGTCCGACTCGTCGGCGAAGTGGTACCTCAAGTCGGTGCGGTCGTAGTATATCTTGTACGCGTCGAACGGGCACTTCTCGCGGACGCCCTCGGGGCAGTCCTTGCAGCGGTCTGCCGCGCCGGCGGGCCTGTTCGCGGGCGTCCAGTGCATGAGCGAGCCGAAGCTCGAGATCTTCTTGCAGCGCTTGCCCTTCGTCCACCACTCTATCAGGTCGAAGTCGTGCGTGCACTTGTTGACGAGCATGCCCGTACCCTTCGCCTCGACGGACCAATTCCCGCGGCAGTAGGCGTGAGACGCCTTGCCGTAGGAAATCGCTGCGAGGTGGTGGACGCTCGTGAGCTCGCCGATCACGCCGGACGCGATGACCTCGCGGAGCTTCTTGTAGAACGGCGCATAACGGAGGACATAGCCCGTGAGGACGAGGCGCTTCGTGCGCTTCTGGGCCTCCGCGATGTCGACGCACTCCTGCCAAGTGCACCCGATCGGCTTCTCGAGAAGGACGTGGTAGCCCCTCTCGAGCGCCTTGAGGCACGACTTGTGGTGAAGCCGGTCGGGAAGCGAGATGACGACGGCGTCGGCATCGACGCCGGCGTCAAGGGCTTCCTCCCAGCTCTTCCACGTCGGGTACTTGGCATTTTCGGGAAACACGGCCACCGGGTCGGCAAGACCCGCGATCTCGAACTCGTCGGGATGGGTCTTCGCGTAGGCAGCGTAGGCGCGGCCGCGAATGCCGTAGCCGAGTATTATGGCCCGCACAGGTTTCATCAGACGACGATCTCCCAGCCGTTGCGGTAGACATCGCGCTTCGTCGAGATGCCCTTCGTCTCGCCGTCGGCGAGCTGCATTTTCAACGGATCCCAATCGAAGCCGGTGTCATACACGTACGACATGTTGCAGAGAAGGCACAGCGTGCAACTGCGGCCGCCGACCTCAGCGGGCGAGATTGTGGGCTTGCGCGAGTCGATGCACTCGCAGAAGTTTTGTATCTGGTTGGGGCTCACGTAGAGCCCAGCCGTCTTGATCTCGTCCGAGAACTTCTCCTCAAGGAGGTCGAGCGCCGCGTCGAGGCGGTTGTCCTTCTTGACGGCGGCGTCGGTGCCGTAGTCCTTGCCGACCGACTCTGCGACGATGTGGTCCTTCATGAACGACACGTCCTGCAGCGCATTGCGGACGTCCTCGTTCGGGCGGACGGTCGTGGCGTCGAAGCCGACCCAGACCGCGATCTTGCCACGGTTGACGGCGACGATGCCCTTGGTGCCGTAGAACACCGTGCCCCACACGCCGAACGGCCCATGGTAGAGCTCAATGTCCTTGCCGTCCTTCTTGGACTTGAAGAGCATCTTCATGCCGAACTGGCGGCGGCCACCGTGGAAGAGGTCGGTGGAATACGGCTCTTCGGAACGGATGATCCTGTACGGGCCGGAGTCATCCATGTCGATGCCCCACTGCGCGATGTCGAGGTGGTGAGCGCCCCAGTCGCCGTTGTAGCCGGCGGCGATGTCGTCGTCGAAGCGCCAGAACATCGGATAGAACTTGTTGACGCCGACAGGCGCGAGCTGGTTGGAGTAGGGGCGCCACTTCGCCGGACCGAGCCACATGTCCCAACCCTTCTCGCCGAGAAGCTCGTAGCCCGCTGACTCCTTGGCCGCATTCTCGGGAACGTCGAAGAACCTCACCGGGTGCGACGGGCCGCCGAGCTTCTGCCCGCCCTTGCCGTAGTTCGCGTCAACGTACCTGACGTCGCCGATGACCCCGCCCCTGACGAGCGACACCGCCGTGCGGAACACGCGCCACGAGCGCTGCATCGAGCCGGTCTGGAACACGCGGCCGTACTTCTTCTGGGCCGCGATGACCTTCTTCGCCTCGTCGATGGAGTACGTGAGAGGCTTCTCGCAGTAGACGTCCTTGCCGTGCTTCATCGCCTCGACGGAGATGTAGGCGTGCCAGTGGTCGGGCGTCGCTATGCAGACGGCGTCGATCTCGGGATTGGCGAGGACTTCGCGGAAGTCGGCGTACACCGCGCACTTCGCATCGTCCTTGTAGTGCTTATCGACCCTCGCCGCGCTATCCTCGCGGCGCGTCTTGTCGACGTCGCATATGGCGACGACGCGGACGTTCTTCTGCTTCAGGAACTCCGAAAGCAGAAACCGTCCCTGAATGCCCGTGCCGATCATGGCGACGTTGCGCTTCTCGCCCGGCTTGAGCGCGCGCGCGCCGACCTTGGAAGTCGAGCAGCCGACGAGAGTGGCGGCCGCCGCCGAACCCAAAAGAAAACCCCTGCGATTGATGTTCATTTATTTACTCCTTAGGTATGCGCTGTATGCGCGGTATGTCTGCCAGCAGTCGAACTTGGAAGCGAGTTCCCACGGGGCATGCATGTTGAGAAGCGGCGTGCCCATGTCGAGCACCTTCATGCCGAACCTCGCCATGTACTGGGAGATCGTTCCGCCGCCGCCCTTCTCCATCTTGCCGAGCTCACACATCTGCCACGTGACGTCGCCTTCTTCCATTATGCGGCGAATCTGGGCGATGAACTCGGGGCCGCAGTCGCTCGCGCCGCCCTTGGTCGTGCCGCCCGTGTACTTCGAGGCGACGGGGCCGGCGTGGAAGCGTGCGCGGTTGCCGGTCGAGTCGACGTCGGGAAAGTGGGGGTCGGACGCGGCCGACACGTCGGCGGAGAGCATCGACGAGAGCTCAAGCGCGCGGCGCACGAGAATATCGCGCGCGTTCTTCTCCTGACGCTCAACCATCTCGGCGACGGTGTTCTCGAAGAAGCTCGACTGCATGCCCGTCGAACCCATCGAGCCGACCTCTTCCTTGTCGCACATGAGTATCGACGCCGTGACGTCGGGAATGTTGTCGGAAGCGTCGATGAGCGCCTGGAGACCGGCGAACGAGCAGACGCGGTCGTCATGGCCGTAGCCCGCGATGAGGGCGCGGTCGAAGCCGACTTCGCGCGGCATCCCGGCGGGCACGATCTCAAGCTCGGCGGAGAGCAGATCCTCCTCGTCGATCTTGTAGGTCTTCTTCAAGTAGGCGACGAGATCGGACTTGCCGGCCTTGGGCTCGTCGTCGGGCTTGGCGTCCTTTCCGGGCTTGGCGTAAGTCGTCCACGCGACGACATCGAGGTCCTCGGCCGGGAAGAACTCGTCGCGCGTCATCTTGGCCTGGTCCTTGCCGAGGTGCGGCAGGATGTCGCTGATCATGAACACGGGATCGCCGGGCGCGTCGCCGACCGCGATGTCCACCTTGGTTCCGTCCTTGCGGACGACGGTTCCATAAAGCGCGAGAGGCAGGACGAGCCACTGGTACTTCTTGATGCCGCCGTAGATGTGGCAGTCGAAGTAGACGTAGCCACCCTTCTCGTAGAGCGGACGGGGCTTGAGGTCGAGACGCGGCGCATCGGTGTGGCCGCCGACGATCTTGAGGCCGGCTTCGGAAATCTTCTTCCTTCCGATGACGGCGGCCATCACGGTACGACCCTCGTAGCCACGGTAGACCTTGTCACCGGGCTTCAGCGTCTTGAACCTGGAGATGTCCTTGAACCCCCTCTTTTCGAGAAGCCGTACGCTCTCGGCGTAGCTGCGGCGCTCGGTTTTCGCAATACCAAGGTAGCGCGTGTATTCCGCGCAATACTCCGACATGGACTTGTACTTGAATTTCATACGATAATTATACCAAAAAGAACGGACGCGCGGGCAAAAATTCTTTCCCGCAGGCGTTTTGCCGCCACGGCCCCGCCGCTACAATTGCGAAGGCCTGAAGGCGACGCCTGCAACGGCGGCCGCAAGGACGGCGGGGACTGAGGCGACTGCGGCAAGCGCCACGTACGCCCACGGTATCTCCCCTCCTCCGGCAAGTGCGTTCGACAGGCAGTAGTTCCCAGCGAACGGAAGGAACGCGGCGGCGAGAACCGCGCAGACCGCAGTCGTGGCATTCATCTTCAAGTGCGCCGCTGCGGCAGTCGCCGCCATCGCGAAGAACGCCGCAGGGACAAGCAGTAGCGCAATCGCCGGCAGAAGCCTGAGAAGCGACGCGTCGAAACGGTAGAATAGCGAAGCAACGGAAACGAAGAGCGCGGTCGCAAACGCCGAGAGCGCGAACCTGAAGCGGAAAAAGCGGTTCAACACCGCGCCGACGACGTAGGGCAGCACGACACTGGCCACGCCGCATGCATACGATATGCCCCACAGCCTCGGTATGCCGCCAGTGTCCTGCGCGGCGGCGGCGCCTATCTGCGCGCCATTGACCATGACGACAGTCGTCGAGCCGAGCGCAAGCGCGAAAAGCGCGAACGCGGCGTATGCGCCGCACGCCTTTGCGAAAAGGAACTGCGCACGCGATACGGGATGCGAGAGCGCGACGGCTGCGGTTCCGCTTTCGAACTCACGGCGCACCGACCGCGCCGCGCCGACGGCCACGAACACCATACCGCCTACGAAGAGCGCCGAAAGCCCCGCGTCGCGAGCCATGCGCGACGGCTCCCCGAACTGGTGGTAGTGGAACCCTGGCGCGAACACGGCGATGACGAGCGACGCCGTAAGCACAAGAAGCGACAACGGCTCTGCGAGAATCTCGAGAGCCGTCGTCCTTGCAATGGCGGCGAAGCGTCTCACTGACCCCAGCCGCACCCGCCGCAGAAGAGCGGCAGCTGGGCGTCAAGGTAGAGGAAATACACGAGCGCGCCGATAACGACGCAAGCCGCAAGCTGGAAGACTATCCCCGTGATCGTGGCGCCCTTGGAAAGCGAAGGCACCGCATTCGCGGGCGCGGGCGCCGCCGCTGAGGCCGCAGGAGCGGGCGCAGGCATGTCGGGAATATCGGGGATGTCGGCGACCTCGCCGCTTTCGGCGGGCGCGGCAGAAGCAACGGGGGCGGCAGCGGCGCCCGGCTTCTTGATGCCAAACTTGCCGCTCGGACGGACCGCGCCAGGGCGCGCGATCTTGAGCGTCTTGCGCTGCGCGATCTCCGCCGGGGATTCTACGGCAGCCGACGGCTCGGCGGGGCTCTCGGTCGAAGACGCGGCTGCGGCAGGCGCGGCCTCGGACGGCCTCGCTATCGCCTCGGGGCGCTTGATGCGAATCGTCTTCATCGGCGCGGCCTCGTTCTGCACAGGCGCCACGCCAAGCGCGTCGGAAAGCGAAATGCGGGCGGTCCTGGACTTCGACGCCTGCTTCTGGGCCTCGGTGAGGTCCTGGTCGGCGATGATGCCTGTCTTGCGGAGAATGGCCTGCTGCGGAATCTCCTGGGTTACGCCCTTGAGCTTCTGGGTCACGGACTTTAGCTGCTCCATTGCGCCACCAGCTTGCGGCAGCGCGGCCGGGGCCGCTGCAGGGGCGCTCGTGGCGGCTGGCTGCTGCGCGGCCGGGGCCGCCCCAAGGCGGATGCCGGCGGGCTTGGGAAGCCCAGTGGCGCCGCCGACGGCGGGCTTCCTGATAACAGGCTTGAGCTTCAGCGTGGATGTGCGCGGCGTCGCGATCGGACTGGCGGGCGGCGGCTCCGAGCCGGCGACGGGTTTCATGTTTTCGTCTGCCATGATTTTTACCTCCGTACCTTTTAATCGTCAGACCGACATCACTTCGGCTTCCTTGGCCTTGAGCTCGGCGTCTATCCTGGCGATGCCGTCGTCGGTCGCCTTCTGTATCCTGTCGAGCCCCTGCTTCATGTCGTCCTCTGAAATCTTCTTGTCCTTCTCAAGCTTCTTCACGGCGTCGTTCGCGTCGCGGCGGACATTGCGCATCGCGACCTTCTGGGCCTCGGCCTGGGTCTTGGCAACCTTGACGATCTCCTTGCGGCGCTCCTCGTTCAGCTCGGGAACCGTAATGCGAAGGACCTTGCCGTCGGTCTGGGGCGTCACGCCGATGTTCGCGGCGAGGATCGCCTTGTTCATCGCGTCGAGCACCGTCGGGTCGAACGGGGCGATCTTTATCTGGCGGGGCTCAGGCGTCGAAATCGTGCCGAGGTTCTTGATCGGCGTCGGGCAGCCGTAGTAGTCTACCTTGATCTGATCGACCATCGCGGGGCTCGCCTTGCCAGTGCGAAGGCCGGCGAACTGGGACTTGAGCGTCTCGAAGCTCTTGCCGATCTTCGCCGTTGCGTCATTCAAAACTTCCTGTACGGTTTCCATTTTTTTACTCCAGTCTTTTCCACTTTAAGCTTTCAACTCACAAGCGTGCCTATCGTCTTGCCGCGCACGACGCCTTCGAGCGCCTTGGGGTCGAAGAAGTCGAACACGACAATCGGGATGTTGTTGTCCATGCAGAGCGCGAACGCTGCGGAGTCCATTACCTTAAGCCGCTTTTCAAGCGCCGTCTCGTACTTGAGCGAACCGTACTTCTTAGCGTTCGGGTCCTTCTTCGGGTCGGCCGTGTAGATACCATCGACCTTGGTCGCCTTGAGAAGAGCATCGGCGCCGATCTCGCTCGCCTTGAGCGCGGCCGCCGAGTCGGTCGAGAAATACGGATTGCCGGTGCCGCCGCCGAAGATCACGACGCGCCCCTTCTCAAGGTGCCTGAGTGCGCGGCGTTGTATGAAGGGCTCGGCGAGCTTCGGCATCTCTATCGCCGTCATCACGCGCGTCGGCACGCCGATCGACTCGAGCGCGTTCATCATCGCAAGCGCGTTGATAATCGTAGCGAGCATGCCCATCGAGTCGCCGGTCACGCGGTTGACGCCCTTCCCCGCGCCCGTGAGCCCGCGGAAGATGTTGCCGCCGCCGAGGACGATGCCGACTTCGACGCCCATGGCATGGATTTTCTTGATGCGCTCGGCCATAAACGCGAGGTTCTGCGGGTCGATGCACTCGCCCGTGGACCTGTTGCCGAGCACCTCGCCGGAGAGCTTCAGGAGAATCCGGCGATACTTGACTTTGCAAGAAGATTTTTTCACGCCGTAAATTATATCAAAAATCCACTCGCTCGGCAATAGAAGCGAGGCCGGTTTCCGGCGCGGTCACTGGCCGACCGCGAGCCGGGCGGCGAGCCGCTCGGGAAGCCCCGCGCGGCGGATGCGCCCCTGCGCGGCCTCGATGTCGTATTCGAGCCTGCGGTAGCGTATCGCACGCGCCTTCTGGTCGTAGACGACGTACGACGCGCGCGGGTCGCCGTCGCGCGGCTGACCCACGGAGCCGACGTTCACGAAGTACTTCCTGCCGATGGGCAGCGTGAAGTCCTGGGCGTCGATGCGGAACACCCCGTTCATCGACTTCTCGTATATCATCGGGCAGTGGGTGTGGCCGTGGAAGCACACGGGCGAGAGCTGTCGCAGGAAGTTGGCCTCGGCCTGGAGATTGTCGAAGACGTACCCGAAGTTCTCGGGCCGGTCCATGGTCGAGTGGACAAGCGACACGCCCATCTGCGTGTACGTAAAGGGGAGGTCTCTGAGCCAGGCTATCTCGTCCGCCGATAGCTGCTTGCGCGTCCACTCGACGACCGCCGCCGCAGCCGGGTTGAAGTCGTCGAGGTTCTGGCGCGACGACACGTAGTAGTCGTGGTTGCCGACGACGACCGGGCAGCCAAGCCCGCGCACGATGTCCATGCACTCGTGCGGGCAGGCGTTGTACCCCACGACGTCGCCAGTGCAGAGGAAGTCGGTGACGCCCTGCGCGCGGCAGTCGTCGAGCACGACGTTCAGCGCGTCGAGGTTGGCGTGTATGTCGCCGAGTATAGCGAAAAGCCTTGACATCACTTCGCAAGCAGCGCGCTTGCCATCTGAAGATCCTCTACCGTCGTTATCTTGAAGTTCGGAGCCCTGTTCTCGTATATGCGCACCGTCTCGCCAGCGAGTTCCACCGCCTGGCAGTCGTCGGTCACATCGGCCTTGCCGAGCGCCTTGTACGCGTTGGCGAGAATCTTGAACTGGAACGCCTGCGGCGTCTGCACGGCCCACAGCTTCTCCCTGTCCTCGGTACCAGAGACTGCGGTGCCCTTCTCGACGCGCTTTACGGTGTCGGTCATGCGCCGGCCCACTGTCGCTGCGCCGACGCGCTTAGCGAGCTTGACGACCTCGGAGACGACGTCAGGCGTGACGCAGGGGCGGGCGCCGTCGTGGACGACGACGAAGCGCGTGTCCACGTCGCATACGGCGAGCCCCGCCTGCACCGACTCCTGACGCTTGTTGCCGCCCGGCACGATGGACACGAGCTTGGAAATGCCGAACATCCTGGCGACCGCCTTTGCGGCGACCTGCTGCTCCTTGCGGACGACAAGGACGATGCGGTCGATGTCGGGGCACCGCTCGAACGCGAGAAGCGACCAGGCGACGACCGGCTTGTTGCCGAGGCTCAGGAAGGCCTTGTCGGTTCCGTTTCCCATCCGCTCGGACTTTCCGGCGGCCACTATTATCGCAGTCGTCATACCATGTTCCTCCCGCAGCATTTCTTGAATTTCCTGCCCGAACCGCAAGGGCACGGGTCGTTGCGACCTACAACAGGTTGGACACGCGACGGCACGGCCACGGCGGGGCCTTGCGGAACCGCGGCGGCCGGCGGGCGCGACATCATCGAGGCGAACACATCGCCTATAGTCTTGGGCGCAGCCGCCTTCGCGGTCCCGGACGTGCCGGAAGCCCTCTCGCCGTCGGTCACGGTGATCTCGTCGGCATTCGTGCGAATACGCGCCGCGCCCGCCGCCGCGAGCATGCGCTGCATGCGCGACGCCGTTGCGCTCCTGAACTCGGACGTGACGACCTTGGCCTTTATCGTGGCGATGAGCGTCTCGAACATCGAGAACGCCTCTTTCTTGTATTCGACGAGCGGGTCGCGCTGGCCGTAGGCGCGCAGGTTGACGCCCTGGCGGAGATCGTCCATCGCCCTGAGGTAGTCCTGCCATTCGCGGTCGATGACCTGGAGGAACACGCCGCGCTCCATGAACGGCAGCGTATCCTGGTCCTCGCCCGCGCACTTCGCCTCGTACGCCTCCTCGACGCGCTTGTATACGAGGTCGCCGGCGAGCCCGGGCGTGCCCATGAGCGGGCGGAGCTCGTCTTCCGACACGGCCACGGGGAACGTGACGCCGAGCCAGCTCATGAAGTCCTCGAGAGAGCCGTCCTTGGGGCTGAAGAGGTAGCGCTCGGCCTGAGCCTGGACGAGGTCGTTCGCGACGTCGAGGACGAGGGCGTGGACCGACGCAGGGTCGCCCATGAGGACCTTGCCGCGAAGCTCGTAGATGATCGTGCGCTGCTTGTTCATCACGTCGTCGTACTCGAGCGTGCGCTTGCGGACGGCGAAGTGCTGCTGCTCGACGCGGCGCTGGGCCGTCTCGACAGACTTGTTCAGCCAGCGGTGCTCCATCACCTCGCCTTCCTGGAGGCCGAGCTTCTGCATGATGCCCGAGATCCTCTGGGAGCCGAAGAGTCGCATTAGCTGGTCTTCGAGCGAGATGAAGAACTGGGACGAGCCCGGGTCGCCCTGGCGCGAGCAGCGGCCCCTGAGCTGCCGGTCGATGCGCCGCGACTCGTGGCGCTCGGAACCGATGACGTGAAGGCCGCCGACCTCGGGAACGCCCTCGCCAAGCTTGATGTCGGTGCCGCGGCCCGCCATGTTCGTCGCGATGGTCACCGCGCCGCGCTGGCCGGCGAGCGCGACGATCTCGGCTTCGCGCGCGTGGTTCTTGGCGTTCAGGACCTCGTGCGGGATGCGCGCGAGCTTGAGCATGCGAGAAAGGATCTCGGAAGTGTCGACCGTAACGGTGCCGAGCAGTATCGGCTGGCCCTTGGCGTGGCGCTCGGCGACGTCGGCGATGATCGCCTTGAACTTCTCGCGCTGGGTGCGGTAGATCTGGTCGTTGCCGTCGATGCGGTTCACCGGCTTGTTCGTCGGGATAGAGACGACGTCGAGCTTGTAAATCGACTTGAATTCGCTCGCCTCGGTCTCGGCGGTGCCCGTCATGCCGGCGAGCTTGCTGTAGAGCCTGAAGTAGTTCTGTATCGTTATCGTCGCGAGAGTCTGGGACTCCTTCTCGATCTCGACGCCCTCCTTGGCCTCGACCGCCTGGTGCAGGCCGTCGGACCAGCGGCGCCCGGGAAGGACGCGCCCGGTGAACTCGTCGACGATGTAGACGTGGTTTTCCTGCACAACGTAGTCGACGTCGCGCTCGTAAAGGCAGTAGGCGCGGAGAAGCTGGTCAACGACGTGCACGCGGTCGGACTTCTCGACGAACGCAGACTGCGTGTCGCGGCGGCGTTCGAGGCGCTCCTGCTCGGTGAGCGAGGAGTCGCCGTCAATGGCGCTCATCTCGGCCGCGAGGTCGGGCAGGACGAAGAGCTTGGGGTCCTCGGGGCAGATCTTCTCGCAGCCCTTGTCGGTGAGCGAGACTTCGCGCGTCCTCTCGTCAATCGTGAAGTAGAGCTCGCCCCTGAGCTCGCGCGCGTGCTCCTTGCGCATCTCGGAGAGCATCTGCAGCTCGACGTCCTCGTGCATCTTGCGGACATCGGCGTCCTCGAGGAGGTGCATTAGCTGCTTGTGCTTCGGCATCGAGTGGTAGACCTGGTAGATCTTGTCCTTCACGAGCTCGACGTCGCCCGACGCAAGCGCCTTCTTTGCCTCCTGGATGAAGTCGTTGCACTGGGCGGTCTGGACGCGCACGATCGACGAGACGAGGGGGTTGAGGTTCTGGTAGATGTGCGAGGTCGAGAGCGTCGCGGGGCCGGAGATGATGAGCGGCGTCCTCGCCTCGTCGATGAGGATCGAGTCCACCTCGTCTACGATCGCGAAGTTGTGGCCGTTCTGCACGACGTCCTCGGGCCGCTGGGCCATGCCGTTGTCGCGGAGGTAGTCGAAGCCGAACTCGCTATTGGTGCCGTAGGTGATGTCGCAGGCGTACTGGGCGCGGCGCTCCTCGGAATCCATCGAGTTCTGGATGCAGCCGACGGTGAGGCCAAGGAACTTGTAGAGGTGGCCCATCCACGTCGCGTCGCGTCGCGCGAGGTAGTCGTTGACGGTGACGAGCTGGACGTTCTTCCCCGAAAGCGCGTTCAGGTAGAGCGGCAGGGTCGCCACGAGCGTCTTGCCTTCGCCCGTCTGCATTTCGGAGATGTTGCCGCGATGAAGGACGATGCCGCCGATCAGCTGGACATCGAAAGGAACCATGTTCCACGTAAGCTGGTGACCGCAGACCTCGGCGGTCGTGCCGCACAGGTGGCGGCAGGCGTTCTTCACAAGCGCGAACGCCTCAGGAAGGATGTGGTCCAGCGTCTCGCCCTTCGCAATGCGGTCCTTGAACTCCTGGGTCATGCGCGGATAGTCCTCGTCCGCGAAATTCCTGGCCTGGTATTCCTCTTCGATGCGGTTGATCTCACGGACAATCGGCCAGAGCCTTTTAAGCTCCCGATCGTTCTTTGTGCCAAACAAAAACTTCAAAATGTTCATACTCCCCCGTATTATACCAAAAATTTCGGCGTAGCGGGGGCGCAAATTGCCGCGCATGGCAGGCGCGGCCTCGCCGCGACTCATCTCTCCAGCTTGACGACGACTGCAATCGGGTTGTGGTCGGACGTGACGGCGTCAGGCGTGATATGCGCATCAACAACCCTGGCCCTTGCCGCATGAAGGGAATCGACCGCGATGTAGTCGATGCAAAAGTCGCCGTTCTTCTCCCCCTCCTTGAAGCTGTCTGGCGCAGCGCTCTTGGCGCCATGAAACGTGCGGCACCGCTCATTTGAGAGGACCGTCATGAAGCCCTTCATTGCCGCGAGAGTCCTCGACTTCGGCGTGTCGTTCCAGTCGCCTGTAAGGATGACGGGCTTTTCCCTGGCATGTTCCGCGACAAATCCACGTATGGTTTCAACCGCTTCCAGGCGGTTGTCCACCGTGAGGGGAAGGTGGGTCGTTCCGAACCAGAAGTCCCCGAACTCGCACATGAGTAGCACGCGCGGCTCCTTGTCGGGAATGGGAATGCGCACAACGGAAAGCGGCTTCTCGCGCGACAGGACTGCGTTGCCGTAGCTGCCGCCCTGAAGCGGTATCGTTGCCCGAACGCTTCACAAGGCAATCTACTTCGTTCAACCCAACGAAGTCTGATCTCTCGCGGACTATCGCGTCGGCGACCCGCTGCACGTCCACATTGCCGTCCATGCCCTTGCAATGGCGGATGTTGTAGCTCATCAGGCGCAGTTCGCAAGGCCCGCCGGAAGCCTCAGAAGACGTGCATCCCACAACCGTGACGCCGAATCCCGCAACGGCGAATGCAGCCGTAAGGAAGAATATGGCCGGTCCAACACTAAATCCCGCGTTTCTCATTTTCCAATCCACTCCTTGCGCCACCATCAGACGCCCGAATAGCAGACGAACCCGCCGTCGACTGGCAGCGTCACGCCGGTGATGAACGATGCCTCGTCCGAAATGAGGAACCTCGCCGCGCCGTGCAGGTCGCTCGGCTGCCCGAACTTACGCATCGGAGTCTTGGCGATCACCTTGTTGCCTCGCGCGGTGAGGGTCATGCCGTCCTTCTCCAGCATCAGGAACCTGTTCTGGTTAGTGATGAAGAAGCCCGGCGCGAGCGCGTTCACCCTCACTCCCATCGGCGCAAGGTGCGTCGCGAGGAACTTGGTGAAGTTCATGATGCCGGCCTTAGCCGCGCCATAGGCCGCCACCTTGGTCATGGGCTGGTAGGCCGCCATCGAGCAGAAGTTGAGCACGGCCCCGCCTCGCTTCAGCATCTCCCTGCAGAACACCTGGCACGGAAGCACCGTTCCGATCAGGTTCAGCTTGTTCACGAACTCGAAGCCTTCCGCCGTAAGGCCAAAGAACGTGTCCTCGAGCTTGGACGCCTTGGTCATCTGCTCGTCGGGGCACGTCCCCTTCGGGTGGTTGCCGCCCGCGCCATTGACTAGGACGTCGATGCGCCGCCACTTCTTGAGTATCGCGGCCTTCGCCTTTTCGAGCGACTCCTTGTCCAGCACGTTCGCCTCGACCGCAAGAGTCTCCTTCAGGCCCTTCTTCGCGAGCTTCGCGCAGAAGCCGCGCGCAACGTCGCCCCTAAGGTCGAGGACCGCCACCTTTGCGCCGTGCCTGAGCAAGTCCTCGGTCAGCGACGAGCATAGCACACCCGCCGCGCCCGTGCACACTATGACCTTGCCCTTGATTCCTTTGTCGTTTGCCAGTTTCATCCAACTCTCCTTTCCGTTGTCAAAGTCCCCTGTTGCGGAACTTGAGGCCGATCTCGAGTCCGCGAAGTTCGGCGAGCCCGATGAGCCTTCCGCCGTAGCTGTAGCCGCAGTAGCATTTGCGGCCCTTGTCGATTTCAAGGAAGCGCCCGTGGTCGGGGCGCACCACGATCTTCTCTCCGCGCCGCTTCTCCTCCTTCAGGAACTCGAGGAACAGCGCGGGGATGTCGGTCTGTCCGCAAAGATGGCACTGCGACTCGTGGAACACCTTGTCGTCGGTGTATTCGAGGTTCCTGAAGTGGCAGAAGTACACCCGCTTGCCGAACTTCTTCATTATCTCGACGGCGTCGTTCCCCGGGTCACCGCCCAGTGAGCCCGTGCAGAGCGTGAGGCCGACGTGCTTCGAGGGACATCTCCTGTACATCTCGGCGATGTCCTTCGCGTTGGAGAGTATGCGCGGCAGACCGAATATCGGGTGGGGCGGGTCGTCGGGATGGATGCACATGTCGACGCCCGTCTCATCAAGCACCGGCGATATCTCGTTGAGGAACCAGTACATGTTCTCGCGGAGCTTCCTGTCGTCTATCCCCTCGTACGTCTTGAGCTGGGCGAGGAACTCCCCTGGCGTCAGGTCGTCCACCGTTCCCGGAAGCCCGCACAGGACGGCGTCGGCTACGCGCTTCTTCTCCTTCGGCGATAGCCTCTTCCAAAGCACGGCCGCGCGCTTGCGCGTCTTCGCGTCGTACTCCTTCTCCGCGCCCGGACGCTTCAGGTAGAACATGTCGAAACAGGCGAGCTCGTACTCGTTGTACTCAAGGCACGTCGAGCCGTCCGGCAGCGCATACTCCAGGTTCGAGCGCGTCCAGTCGAGGACGGGCATGAAGTTGTAGCAGACGGTCTTTATGCCGCACTTCGCGAGGTTCCTCAAGGTCTGCTTGTAGTTGGCGACGTACTTCATGAAGTCGCCCGTGCGCTTCTTGATGTCCTCGTGTACCGGCACGGACTCCACGACGCTCCACGTCATCCCCGCGTCCTTCACCTTCCTCTGCCGCGCCCTAATCTCGGCGACTGGCCACACTTCGCCCGGCTTGCGCTCATATAGGGCCGCCACGACGTCGGTCACGCCCGCCTGCCTGATTTCCCTGAGGGTGATCGCGTCAGCGTCACCGTACCATCTCCATCCCTGCTTCATGAAAGAACGGCCTTTCTATATTTTGCGACAAGCATCTTCTCCACTCCTGCCGCCTATTGTATCACTTCCGACATGCATAAGTCAATGCCGCCCTTGAAAATCCAGCGGTTATAACCGCATTACTTCACATTGGCTTCGCCTAGTTCGCCCACCAGCCAGGGGGGACCTGGTTATTGAGATAGCCTCGAGATAGTTGTCAACCTTCATGTCGGTGCCGACCAAGCGCAGAGAGCGCTGGAACGAGACACCATGCGAGACGGGCGAGCCCCATGCGGCGTGGGCGGACGACATGTACATCAGCTCCCAATCCTTGCCCAGCAGATGATGCCACGTCGTCTCTATGAAGCCGAAGCAACCATTCGCCACGAGGTGGTCGGCCATTAGCTTCATGGCGTTGTAGTTCATCCACGGGCAGCCGGCCACAGTGAAGCCCTTCTCCTTGAAGTACCCCATCGTGGGCCAGTTCTTGCGCGACTCCTTCATGTTGCCGTAGGAATACTGCCAGTCGCAGATCACTATGTCCTTCGGAAGCAAGTCGAGGATCGCGGCGGTCGTCTCGTTCCCGAACTTGACAAAGTCCTTCCAGCGCGGGTCGGATTTGTCAAGTAGCATGTCGTGCCACATCATCGCCCTAGCGCCCCGAGACCTGACAAATTCGGCAAGTCCAGCGAAGTGCTTCAGCGCCAGATCTCCGAAAGGCACCCTTGCACACGCAGGGCAGGACTGGGCGCCGAACGCCTCGTCGCATCCGATGTGGAAGAACGGGGGGGTCCCGAAGTTCTCGTGCAGCTCCGCGATCATCTCCCTGAGGACGCGCTGTGCCTCGGGATTGGATATGCACCAGCACCATCCGCCCGGCTCGAAAAGCGGCGCGTAGTCGCCGTACCATTCCTTCAGGTGAGACGCAAGCCACTTGGTGGGCGTCAATTCCCTTGGGGCACCAAAAGCTCGGCAATGCGGGCGTATGCGTCGCCGTGGCTTTCGAGCATTTCGAGAGTCTTGTCGAGCTTCTTGGCCGCTTCTGCGCGCGATTCAGGGTCGCCCAGCCAGCGTTCAAGGTAGCCGCGCACGGCCTCGACGGTGAAATTCTCCTGCAGGAGCTCTGGCATAGGACATTCCGCGCCAGACTTCTCGGCGATGATGTTCGCGAGCCCCACGTGCTTCACGCCGTTTATCGCGCGTCTCAGGAACGCCGCGAGAAGCGGACCTACCTTGTAGACGAGAACCGTCGGGCAACGGGCAAGCGCCGCCTCAAGCGTCGCCGTTCCGCTTGCGACAGCGGCGACATCGGCACGGCGAAGAAGCACGCGTGCGCCGCCAGACTGGACCGTTAGATTTGAAAGCTTGGACTTGAAGCCAGCCACGATTCTTTCGATGGCGGCCCTGGCGCGGTCGTTCGCGGCGGGAATCGCTACGCGGATTCCCTCAAGAGGAGCAACGGCCTCAAGAAGCGTTGGAAGGTGCTTTTCGATCTCGCCGAGTCGCGAACCGGGAAGGAGCGCTACGAGCCCCTTCTCGCGACTTCCCTCGCCGCCATCCACAGTGCCCTCGAATTCCTGTGCAAGAGGATGTCCGACAAAATCGGCAAGTCCCGGGCGGAATATCGCTGGCTCAAACGGGAAGAAGCAGCAGATCTTGTCGAGAGAGCGCTCTATGCGCGGTATGCGGCCTTGGTGCCAGGCCCAGACCTGCGGACAGACTACATGAACCGCCTTGATACCCTTCGACTTAGCGTAGGCCGCGAGCTTCAGGTTCATGCCGGGGTAGTCTATCGTGCAGACGACATCGGGCTTCCACTCGTCGATGGCGCGCACCATCGTGCGCTTCACCTTGAGAAAGAAGAATATCCGCTTCAAGACCGCCCATATCCCGAACACCGCGAGGTCTGCCGTCTTGAAGCCGTAGTCGGAATAGCCGCGTATCTCCACATCGGGGCAAAGCGCACGCACTGCCGCAGATATCCGCTCCGCATAGTGGACACCAGATTCCTCGCCGGCGAGAACGAGCAGTTTCATTTCTTCTTGCCTTCGCGAACGCCGAGATCGCTGAGCTTCATCGAAATGACGCGGCTGACGCCCTTCTCCTGCTGGCTCACGCCGTACACGAGGTCGGAACCGGCGATCGTGTGCTGGTTGTGCGTGATGATGAGGAACTGGGAATTCACGAGGAACTCCTTGAGCTGGTCGACGAACCTACCGATGTTAGCATCGTCAAGCGCGGCGTCGAGCTCGTCAAGCATGCAGAACGGCGCGGGCTTGATCATGAAGATCGAGAAGAGAAGCGCGACGGCCGTCATCGTGCGCTCGCCGCCGGAAAGCAGCGTCACGCTCTGCGGACGCTTGCCCGGAGGACGCGCGATGATGTCGATGCCGCACTCAAGCGGGTCCTCGGCGTTCTCGAGCAGTACAAGCCGCGCCTCGCCGCCGCCGAAAAGACGCGTGAACATCGTCTGGAAGTTGGCGTTCGCCTGCTCAAACGTCTTCTTGAACATCTCGCCAGAGGTGAGGTTCAAGTTGTCGATGAGCGAAAGTATCTGCGCCTTAGCCGCCAAGAGGTCCTCTTCCTGGGCCTTCTCCTTGGCATAGCGTTCCTCGAGCTCGCGGCACTCGTCGATAGCGACCATGTTGACGGGGCCGAGCGCGGCGATCTCGGACTGGAGCCGCGCCACCTTTGCCTCAAGCTCGGCATGCGGCGGCTCGACGCCGTCCTCCCACTTGGGGTCTGGCTCGCGCAAAACAGCATCGGCGAAAAGGCCGTATTCGTCCTGAAGGTGGTCGTAGATGTTCTGGCGGCGCATCGTCGCCTCCGCTGCGGCGACTTCGAGCTTTCCCCTGAAGTCGCGCGCGCGATCGAGCTCGGCGCGCTTCGCCGCGACATCGCGGTCTACTTCGGCGATCCTCTCGAACATCGACTGGCGGCGGGCCCGCTCGTCTTCCATCTCGGCGCGGCAGTCCGCCGCCGCGGCCTTAAGCTCCTCAAGCTGACCGAGAAGATCGCCCGACTCCTCCTTGAGACGCGCAATAGAGTCGTGATATCGCTGGATGCCCTCAAGACGCCCTTCGACCGCCCTCTGCAGCTCGTCGCGGCGGCGGCGAGCAGAATCGTTCTGCTGGCCAACGAACGAAAGCTCCTGCTCCATCTGGCTAGTCGCGATGCGGCGTTCGGTAAGCTGCTGGGAAACCGACATCGTGGAGACTTCGAGAGTCCGTAGCTCGTCCTCGCTCGCGGCGATCTCGGCCATAAGTATCTCGCGCCTGTCGGCCGTCGTTACCTTTGTGCCGGCGGGCCAAGTCTCGGTATTGCCATCGCGCGCGACTTTCGCGTCTTCGACGAGAACGCCTGTAAGCGTAGTGTTCGCGATTTCGTGCCTGCGGCGCTGGACATCGCTACGCTTCTCGTCGATCTTGGCCTGCATCTCGGCAAACGCGGCCTCGCTCTCGGCAAGCGCATCCTTCGCGGTGGCAAGAGACTCAGTGAGAAGTCGCGTCTTCTGGTCGAGGGAATCGACCTGCATGGCGATTTCCTCAAGTTGTGCCTTCGCGTCGGCTATCTCGCGCTCGTCGCGCTCCGCGAACTGGCCGTACTCCTCGATGCGCTGTGCGTTTACGCCGATGACTTCGTTGGCGCGGCTGTAGGCGTTGTCCGCCGCCGCCTGGCGCGACGCAAGCGACTGGAGTCGCTCTTCGAGCTCGTGCACCTGGGCGTGCAGCTCCTGCTGGCCGCGCTCCGCTTCGGTGACGGCGCCGCTGGCCTCTTCGATCGACTTGTCGATTTCGCGCCTGTTCGAGGCGTTCTGCACAAGCTCCTCGTCGAATGAGTGAATCTTCTGCTTGGAGACATAGATGTCGAGGACGCGCAGCTCGTCGTGAAGCTCCTTGTACCTCTTCGCCTTGCCTACCTGACGCTGCAAGGAGCCGATCTGGCGCTTCATCTCCTTGAGGACGTCGGCTTCGCGCAGCAGGTTCTGCTCGGTCTGCTCGATCTTCCTCATTGCCTCCTTGCGGTCGGCCTTGAACTTCGTTATCCCCGCCGCCTCTTCGAACACGCCGCGCCGGTCCTCGGGCTTTGAAGAGAGAATCGCGTCGATCTGGCCCTGGGCCATGACGGAGTACGACGACGTGCCGATGCCGGTGCCCATCAGCAGGTGCTGGATGTCCCTCAGGCGGCACGGTTGCTTGTTCAGGAAATACTCGCCCGAGCCGTCGCGGTATACGCGGCGCTGTATCGTCACTTCGTGGTAGTCGGTGCCAAGCTCCTTCTCGCAGTCGGCGAATGTGATCGTGACTTCCGCAAGGCCGAGGGGCTTTCTCGTGTCGGTGCCGTTGAAGACGACGTCCACGAGCTTTGAGCACCTGAGCGCCGTCGGGCGCTGTTCGCCGAGGACCCAGCGGATTGCGTCGGAGACATTGGACTTGCCGCAGCCGTTCGGACCCACTATGGCGATGAGGCCAGGATCGAAGGTGAGCTTCGTCTTGTCTGCGAAGCTCTTGAATCCGACTATGTCAAGCTGCTTTAGGTACATTGCGGATATTCTACCAAAAATTCGGCGGGTTTGGAACCGTCACACGGCATTGACCCCCGCCTTGAGCCCGACCTTCTTCCCGCCGAATTCAAACGTCCCCGGGACGGGGGTCACTACCGTTCCCGTCGCCATGTCGCCGTCGAACTTTAGGTCTACCTCTATCCAGCCCTTCGGATGGGGATGTGTCGCCTTGAGCGACTTAAGCCCGCCGGGACACGGCGCGACGCGGACCTTTTCGAAGAATGGCGCAGCCGACTTGATGCCCGCAAGCCCCGTCTGCATGAACCAGATCGGATGCGCACCCCAGGCGTGGCAGTCGCTTCTCGACTCCTTCTGCCCGTTCTTGCCGGAATCAGGCGCTTCCTGCGTCGTCGTAAGACCCTTCTTGACGTAGTCGCGCCAGAGATCGAGGCGCTTAAGGAAGAGGTCGCCGCGCCCGTACTTGAAATATGTCTCGAAGAGGTAGTACGAGAAATACACGGTGCAACGCTTGAGGTCCTTGTCCTCTATGAGATGGCGGAACACGGACTCGGCCTTGTCCTTCGGCAAGACATCGCCAAGAAGCGCAAGCGCCTGGGCATGCTCCGAGAAGTTCCTCTTCGCAGGCGTATCAGCGAGAATGCCGCGCTTCTCGTCCCAGAACGCCTTTACAATCGCCTGCTTGAGCTTCTCCGACTTCTCCTCCCAGTACCTCGCCTGAAGCTCGTTCTCAAGTGCGCGCTCGGTCGTGGCGGCAGAACGCATCGCAAGGTTCCAGTAGAGATTGAGCTCTGCGTTGACACCATCCCCGAAACGGCATCCCGGAGCCGTCCCGTCGCTCTCCCAGCCGACAGTCCAGTCCATGAAGTTCCAGCCGGGAAGGTTTTCGAGAAGACCGTCCTTGTTCTCGTAGTATTCCATTCCCGCCATCGACTTCCTGAGTCCCGGCAGCCGCGCCCTGAGCCATTCGCGGTCGGCGTGGTTCATCACGTAGTCGCCGTACATCAGGAGATAGCAGAGCGTGTAGCTCGCACCCTCCTGCGTGCCACGTGTCGGGAAGTTGAACGGGCACTGCCCGTCGTCGCGCGTATTGAGGTCGTATATCTCAATCGCCCTCTTCACCATGCGGTCGTCGCGCGACATCGCGGAAAGAACGTTCAGCTGGACGCGCGTATCGCCGGGGTACATCTGCTGCTCGTAGAACGGGCAGTCGAAAAGCATCTCGTGGCAGCACATCTGCATCGCGCGCGCCGATATCTCTCGTATGGCGCCGAGCGACGGATCGTCAGGCGACGAGAAGACGCTCTCCATCTCGACGGGATAGCGCGACTCGATTATCGCAACCGAATCGACCGTAAGCGGCTCGTCCTTCGTCTCGATGTCGATGCGAACCCACTTTCCGCAGCGGAACCACGGCGCTGAAAACTTTGCGCCCTTCCGTCCGTCGCTCACAAATGTGTCGCCGAACGCCGGCAAATAGCGACCGACGATCAAGTTGCGTGCATCTGGTTCGCTCGTCTTGAGGTTGTTGTCGCCGCGATGCGACGCCTCGGCAAAGCAGATCGCAAACTTCGCGCCCTTCCCGCCGGAGAGAACGACATCTGGATATGCGCAGTAGTAGCGCACAAGATCCCAAGCAAGCTGCATCCGCGTATTGGCCGGAACCGTAAAGGGCTTCTCAAGGTCGATCGTCTCCTTCGCCTCTTCCTCGGTGAATACATGTTGGCTTCTAAACGCCACGCCCTTCGCGACGGCCTTGACACGTCCAGGAACGCAGCTAATCTCCGTCTGGTCTGGAATCTGCGACGGGAAAAGCATCCACCCGCCTGTACGCCCGCCGTATATGCGCGGCCCCTTCGACCCTGCGGCGCCACGCACGACGGTGGCCTTCTTCCACTCCGTCGGCTCACCAGAATAAGGCCCACATCCAACAATTTCGAACTGCGAACCCGTTCCCCATGCGCCAGCGGCCTTGCCAATGGAGCGGACACCAGAGACAAGCCCTACCTCCCAATCGGTCTTGCCAGTCGTGAGCTTCACGTCATACGCGCCGTTCGCCTTGAAGACAAATCCGCCTCGATACGAGAGCTGCGCAAGAGGCGCATAATAGCCAAGTCGCTGGACATACGCCTCGACGACATGGCGTCCCGGCTTAAGATCTGTAGCGACATAGGTCTGGTACTGCCAGTTTTCGACAGTACCGCGATTCGGCCCGCGAGCAACAAACTCCCCGTCGAGGAACAGAACAAACCTCTCGTCTGCAGAGACATCAAAAATGAGCGTACCGTCGCCTTCTGCGACATCGAATTCCTTACGGAACTTGAGTATCGCCAAGCCCGCATCGTCCAGGTTGCCATGTCTCTCGCCGTCCCAGAAATCAGTCGTTCCGGCTTTCGGCTCGCCCACGCCTGGATGCCACACCCACGACGCTTCGTCTATCGGCTGGACGCGGAGGATATTCGTGTTGCCGCGCGTCACGCGCGCGTCGCGGAACACGCGGTCGCCGAACCTGGAAGTTGCATTCTCGGTTGCAAGGCCGAACGACGCCGCGGCAATCGCCACGGTCAGGGCAATGATTTTCTTCATGACATTGATTATACCAAATTTCAGAGGAACGCGTGGCAGATCATTCCGCAATTCGGTCGCGGGCAAAGGTGTGGAAAAACGATATCATCATCACGCACGCCCCGAGGACATACGCAGCGCCGAGAATGGCGAAACCGATCTCGAAACCGAGGATGCCGTAGGCGTCGGAGAGCTTGCCCATGGCGACACCAGAAAGACCGCCGAAGAAAAACGCGCTCATCACCATGCAGCCGACGACCGTAGAGCGATGCTCCGGCGCAACGACATCGAAGACGGACGCATGGGTGTTAACCTCAAATGCGCCGCGAAACACGCCGTACAGCGCAGTCATGGCGACCGTCGCGGCAATCGACGAGCTGAAGCCCACGAGAACAAGGCAGGGAGCCCCGAGGAGAAGCGCCGATATCTGGAGCGCAAGGCGGAAACGTGGCCAGCGCTTTACAAAATGATCGGTCACGACGCCGCCCGCCATGATGGCCGCAAAGGCGAAAAGATGGTGCCAGAGCATCGTCTGCGTGCCGGCCACCCCAACATCGCACTTGAACTTAAGCGCCATGAACTTTGGCGCCCAGAAGAGATAGGCGTTGTTGACGAACACTATCGCGATAAAACCAGCCGTCGCGCAAAGAGCCGACGGATTGCAGAAAAAGGCACGAAGTCCCGACGCGAGAGATGAATTTTCGCGCATAGGCGCGGAGGCGCGGAGATTGCCACTGTCGCTCTGCGTCTCTGCGTCTATGCGCGAGCCGTCTTTCAACGCCCAGATGAAAAAGACGCCAAGCAAGAATCCCGCGCCGCCAAACACCATGAAGACGTGCCGCCACGAATCAAGGAAGCCAAGCGCCCACGCGACGAGAATCCCCGAAGTCATTAGCCCGACGTAGAGCGCGGCCTGGTGGATCGAAAACGCGACGGACCGCGTCTCCTTGTGGTGAGAGGCCATCAGCGCCATCGCGCTCGGCGCATAGAAGCTCTCGCCGCCGCCTGTCGCTATCGAGCGGAAGAACATCACGACGAAGAAGGCCGGGATCGTGACGCCGAAGACTCTCCAGTCGCCGACGAAACCCATGCATATCGTCATCAAAGACCAGAAGATGAGCGAACCCGTGATAAGCCACTTGCGCGACAGACGGTCACCGGCGAAACCGGCAATCATCGTCATAGCGGCAAGTGTCCAACTTAAGACCGTGTTAATCCAGCCGATCTGGCCGTCGCTAAGCCCGAGATCGGCCTGAATCGGTATGGTAAGGAGCCCGAAGAGGGCGCGGTCGGCCTGGTGGAAGAAGAATGCGCAGCTTAGGAGCGCAACTACGACCCACTTGTACCAGCGTCCCATGGCGTCAGACAAGCCCGCGCTTTACGAGGTGCTCGGCGATCTCGACGGCGTTCAGGGCCGCGCCGCGAAGAAGCTGGTCGCCCGAGACGAACATCTCAAGCCCCTTCTTGTCGTCGCGGCTGATGTCCTGGCGGATGCGCCCAGCGAGAACGTCGTATTTCGCCGTCGCGTCGAGCGGCATCGGGTAGCCGCCGTTCAGCGGATCGTCCACGACCCTTACGCCCTCGCACATAGAGAGAATCTCGCGAGCCTCTGCGGGCGTGACGTCGTTCTCGAACTCAAGGTTCAGCGACTCGGAATGGGCACGCGCGATGGGTACGCGCACGCAGGTGCACGAGAGCTTCAGCGTAGGATGGTGAAGCATCTTGCGTGACTCGTTGAGCATCTTGAGCTCCTCGAGCGTGTACCAGTTCTCCTCGTTGAACTTGTCGATGTGGGGAATGAGGTTGTACATCAGCTGGTGCTGAAACGCCTTGACCTCGAGCGGTTCGCCCTTCGCGTAGGCGCGAATCTGGTCCTCAAGCTCGTTGAGCCCCGGCTGGCCTGCGCCAGACGCCGCCTGGTAGGTCGCCGCGACGACGCGCTTCAGCCCCTTAGCCTTGTGGAGCGGCGCGACGGCCTCGAGCATGATTGCGGTCGTGCAGTTGGGGTTGGCGATGACGCCCTTGTTCCAGTCGAGGTCCTCTGCGTTGACCTGCGGGACGACGAGCGGAACTTCCGGATCCTGGCGAAACGCACGGGAGTTGTCAATCATCTTCGCGCCAGCCTTGACGACGGCGTCCTTGAGCTGGATAGCAACGTCCGTCTTGCCCGCGAAGAGGACGATGTCGAGGCCGTTGAACGAGTTTTCGTCGGCCTTCTTGACGTGATACGTCTCGCCGAGTATCAGCTCGTCGCGCTCGCGCGACGCGAACACCTGGACGGTGCCCTTGAGCGGGAAGTTACGCTCCTTGAGAACCTTGATCATCTCGGTGCCGACGGCACCGACTCCTACAAGACCTACTGAATATTGCTTCATATAGAGAATATATTATGCCAAATAGGCTAAAGGTTACAGATCTTTCCCTATCTCGGGATGCTGTACGGCAATCGGCGTTCCGTCCTGGGATATGTAGAACATGTCAAGAACAACGGTCTTGTCGCCACGGTTCTCGCCGTGGTGGATCGTGCCGACCATCTCGACGACGGCCTCCCCGGCATGGACGGTCTTTTCCTCGCCGTTGAGCCCGATGATCGTGAGCTCACCCTGCTGCAAGATGCCGTAGTTCATGACAGGGTGGTGATGCCACCCGAGCTTGCTGCCGCGAGGGAACACATAGCGCCTTACGACAAGCTCCGGCTTGCCGACAGGATAGTCTGGCAGCTGTACGCCGTCCCAGCTCTGCGACGTGCGCTCAAGTTCGATTATCTCAATCTTCTTCGCGTCGTCGTACTTGCCGAACGCGGAATCGGAGCCGGGCGTCGCGCATCCGGCCACGATGCCGAGGGCCGTCGCGCATACAATAGAAAACCTCCTGCCTTGTGCCTCTATCATGTCCATGCCTTTCTTACGACTGGTGGATGCGGTCGTTCGCTGCGGCGACCTTGGCGCGAAGCTCTTCCTTGTGGGCGAGGAACTTCTCGCGCAGGCCCGCGTCCGCCGTGCCGAGGATCTGCACCGCGAGAAGCGCTGCGTTCGCGGGGCCGGCAGAGCCCACGGCGACAGTCGCGACGGGTACGCCCGAGGGCATCTGCACGGTGGCGTAGAGGGCGTCAAGGCCATTGAGCGCCCCGCCCGCGACGGGGATGCCGACGACGGGCAGGACGGTCGCAGCGGCAAGCACGCCGCCGAGGTGCGCCGCGCCGCCAGCGGCCGCGATGATGACCTTGAGTCCACGCGACTCAGCCGTCCTGGAATACTCAATTGCGACGTCAGGCGTCCTGTGCGCGGAGATTACGCGCGTCTCGTATGGAACGCCGAACTTGTCAAGCGTCTCGCAGGCCTTCTTCACAAGCGGCCAGTCCGAGTCGGACCCCATCACGATTCCGACAACTGCATCTGCCATATCTCAATTCCTTTCCTTTGTAATTGCAAGTCATTTCAGCGGCGCGGCCGGATTGCCAAGCACCGTAACGCCGGGATCGACGTCTACAAAAACGGCTGAGCCCGCCCCGACTACAGCCCCCACGCCTATCTTGCGGCGCGGCGCGACAACGGAGCCCGGGTATATCGCAGCCCCTTCGCCGACCTTCACGGCACCGCCAATCGAGCACTGCGCATAGACATGCGAGAAGTCGCCGAGGACGGTGTCGTGGCCAACCGAGCTCGAATGGAACACCGACACATGCCGCCCGACGGCGACGTCGACCGTGAGCGAGACGTGTGGCGCGATGAACGAGCCGTCGCCAACGACAACATTCGGCCCTATCGTCGCCGTCCTATGGACTATCGAAACGAACTTCGCGCCCTTCGCCTCAAGCGATGCGACGCAATGGCGGCGCGATGCGATGCTGCCGAGCGCGGTTATGAAAACGTCGTCACCGTTGGGAACGTACGAATCAGGCGAGCCAATGATCGGCGGATAGCCGCCAAAGCCGTCGAGCGCCGTCGGCTTCGCGTCGAGAAAGCCCTTGACGTCGAATTCCGAGCCGTAGCCGACCGCCTCGCGCGCAGTGCCGAACAACTCGCGGCCAAAGCCTCCCGCGCCGACGATCACTAGATGCTTCACGGCTCCACCCCCGCCGCCGCCATCAGGTCGGCGACAGTCCTGCACTTCTCAAGCTCGGCAGCGGAAAGCGCCTTGCCGAAGCGCTGGTCGATCATTACGCGAAGCGCAAACGCCGTGAGGGAGTCCCATAGCGGCCCAGCGCGAAAATCGGCATCGGGCGAGACGTCCGGGACTTCTAGTATCCCGGCAACGCGTTCGAGGAATTCCTGTGTTCTTGTCGCCATTCCCGATGGTACACCACGACCCGTGCGACGCAGACATGGCGACGGCCGCCACCCGATTGCCAGATGAGCCGCCGTCGCCGTGGTACTTCCGCGCAAGTACGAAGTCCGCCCAGGTCGTCGGGCTTACTTGTTCTTGTGCCGCTGCGCCTTCATGCGCTTGTCGTATTTGTGCTTAGACATTTTTTTGCGGCGTTTCTTCTTGATCGAACCCATTGTAGTTTCTCCTTAGGTTGTGTTACGGCTTCTGTTTCAGAAGATAATCTTGTTCAGCGGCAGCTCGATGATGCCGGTCGCTCCGTTCCTCGTGAGCTGCGGGATTAGGTCGCGCACCAGCTTCTCTTCGACGACGGACTCGACCGCGTACCAGTCGCCGCCGGAGAGCTTGTTCACGGTCGGCGCGTGCAGGGCGGGCATGACCTTGACGACATTCTCGAGCGTCTTCGCGGGCGCGTTGCACTTGAGAAGGACGCGCCTCTGCGCCTCCAAGGCACCGGTGAGGAGCATCTTGAGCTGCTCAAGCTTCGCGCGCTTGGCGGCGTTCTTCCAGCTCTTCCTGTTGGCGATGAAGCGGGTGGTCGAGGTGAGAATCGTGTCTACGATGCGCAGGTTGTTTGCACGCAGCGAAGAGCCCGTCTCGGTGAGATCGACGATGGCGTCTACGAGCTCGGGGGCCTTGACTTCGGTCGCGCCCCAACTGAACTCGACCTCGGCCTTGACGCCGTGCTTCTTGAGGTAGCGCTTGACGAGGCCGATCGCCTCGGTCGAGATGCGCTTACCCCTGAGGTCCTTGACGGTCTTGATCTTCGAGTCGTTCGGGACCGCGAGAACCCAGCGGACGGGATTGGAAGTCGCCTTCGAGTAGTTTAGTTCGCAAATCTCCTGGACGTCCGAGCCGTTCTCGTAGACCCAGTCGTAGCCGCAGATGCCAGCGTCGAGGAGGCCGAGTTCGACATAGCGGCTCATCTCCTGCGGCCTCAGAAGACGGCACTTAATTTCATCGTCGTCGATCGTGGGTGTGTAGCTGCGGCTTGAGCAGGTGACGTTGAAGCCCGCGCGCTTGAACAGCGCGAAAGTCGATTCCTGCAAGCTGCCTTTCGGTAGTCCGAGAACTATTGCCATCTTGTGATTGATCCTTTGCCTTTCAGAATTTGAGAAATTATACCAAAAATATGCCGCCCTTGTCCAACGGCACGGGCCGCGTCCGCCGCCTTCCGTCAGAAGAACGTCATCTGCCCCGGCATTTCGGAGAGCCTGCGGCGCGGACGGCGGACGGCCTTCTGGGGAGCGTTGACGTCGAGCTCGTTCGCCTCGAGGTTCTTGAGTATCTGCGCCGCGCGGTCCACGACTTCCTTCGGGAGACCCGCCATCGCACCGACGTGGATGCCGAAGCTCTTTTCGGCGATTCCCGGGGCGATGCGGCGGAGAAACACCACGCGCCCGCTCTCCTCCTTGACCTTGACGGTGAAGTTCTTTACACCCTTGAACGTGTCCGCGAGGTCGGTGAGCTCGTGGTAGTGCGTCGCAAAGAGCGTCTTCGCCTTTGCCTGCGCCTTGCCGTGAAGGTACTCCGCGACCGACCACGCGATCGAGATGCCGTCGAAGGTCGAAGTGCCGCGCCCTATCTCGTCGAGAACGATAAGCGACCTGGGCGTCGCGTTGTTGAGGATGTTCGCAGTCTCCTGCATCTCAACCAGAAACGTCGAGCGCCCGCGCGCAAGGTCGTCGCCCGCGCCAATGCGCGTGAAGACGCGGTCGAGAACGCCTATCCTCATCGACGACGCCGGGACGAACGAGCCCATCTGCGCCATCACCGCAATCGTAGCCACCTGGCGGATGTACGTGGACTTTCCGGCCATGTTAGGCCCGGTGATGAGCATTATCTGGTCGGTCGTCGTATTTAGAAACGCCGAGTTGGGGACGAACGGCTCGGCGTCAGGAAGCTGCTCTATTATCGGGTGTCGTCCGTCGGCGATTTCAAGGACGTCGGAATCGTCAACGACGGGCCGCACGTAACCGGCGGCGAGCGCGCGGTCGGAAAGCGCAAGCGTCGCGTCGAGCTCGCCAAGCGCAAGCGCCGTCTCCTGTATCTCAACGGTCTTGGCGGCGATTTCGCCGAGGATGTCGCGGAAAAGCCTCTGCTCAATGGCAATCGACTTCTCCTGAGCGCCGAGTACCTTGGTTTCGTACTCCTTGAGCTCGGGCGTCGTGTAGCGCTCGCCGGTCGTAAGCGTCTGGCGGCGGATGTAGTCGGCTGGAGCCATCGCGACGGAGCCCTTCGGGATCTCGATCACGAAGCCGAACGTCGAGACGTGCTTTACCTTCAGCTTCGCAATCCCCGTCCGCTCCTGCTCCCTAGTCTGGTATTCCGCGAGCCAGCGATGCCCCTCGTGGGCAATTCCCCTAAGTTCGTCAAGCTCGGCGTTGTATCCAGACGCGATGAAGCCGCCGTCCACGAGCATCACCGGCGGATCGTCGGCGATTGCGCGATCAATGAGCGAAACGGTCTCCGGCCTCGGGGTAAGCGCATAGGAGCCGGCATTAAGCATGGAAAGAATGTCGGGAATCGGGCGCAGGGAATCGGCGAGCGCCTTCAAGTCGCGCGGGTTCGCGCGAAGCGAGTCGACCTTCTGGACGAGACGCTCGAGGTCGCGCACGCCAGAAAGGAGATTGCGTAGCGAGGCAAGCAGTCCCCGGTCGTCGACAAACGCCGAGACGCGGTCGAGACGCGCGTTCACATCTGCGGCGCGAGCAAGCGGACGGCATATCCAGTTGCGCATGGTGCGTGCGCCCATCGGGGTCTTAGTTACGTCGAGGACGCCGAGAAGAGACGCGTCCTTCGAGACTTCACCGCCCGGAACGAGTTGCAGGTGGCGCAAGGTTCCCGAGTCGAGGACAAGCGCGTCGTCGGAGCTGCGAATCGCTATCTTGCGGACATGCGCGAGCGAGTGGCGAAGAGTGGTGCCGACGTAGTAGAGCAAGGCCCCCGCCGCAGCAACCAAATCGCCCTTCCCAGCAAGGCCGAAGCCGTCGAGCGAGAGGACCTTGAAGTGGCGCGTCAGCGCTTCTGTCGCCGCGTCCAGGGAAAATGTCCAGCGGTTGTCGTCCGTCTCGGCAAGCGTCTCGGCGGGACGGTACCGTTCAAGCGCCTCGTCGAGCTTCTCCTCAGACTTGAACTCCTCGACGACGAACTCGCCCGTCGCAAGATCCATGAGCGCAAGCCCGAGTCCGTGGACTGAGGCGGCATAGTTGTTCACCGTCTCGTCGAGAAGCCCGTCTTCAGTTACGGTGCCAGGGGTGACTATGCGCGTGATTTCGCGGCGGACGAGCCCCTTCGCGAGCTTCGGATTCTCGACCTGGTCGCAGAGCGCGGCAGTCTTGCCGGCCCTTATGAGCTTCGCAAGGTATCCGTTCAGTGCATGGTAGGGAACGCCGCACATCGGCTGGCCGTTGCGATGCGTCAGCGTGGCGCCGAGTATGGGCGAGGCCGTCACCGCGTCTTCTCCGAACATCTCGTAGAAATCTCCAAGGCGGAACATCAGTATCGCGCCCGGCGGCACCTCGCGTTTCAGCGCAAGGTACTGCCTCTGCATAGGTGTAAGTTCGTCAGCCATCTGCAAATTCCTGCATCCTTGTTTCAGTGGCGGCTTATTATACCAAAACACGCGGAAAAAATCTCACTCGACAAACGAGAAGTGCGCACCAATCAGGGAGCGCCGACCGACACCTTGAAAAAGCGGTTGGTCGTCGTAGCGAGCTCGTCCTTTGGCACAACGCTCCAGCCGCCTGCGAGCGAAATGTCGTAGCATCCCAATATCGTGTAATTCCGGCTATCGCCCAGGTCGGGATGCCACGTGAGCGATGGTACGCCGTTTGTGACGGCGATGGAAACCATGAAGTCATCGTCGGCTCTTGCGGGGTCGAGCCCAGCGAGCCAGCTCGTCCAAAGAGTACGTCCGTTCGCGCCCACCATATTTGCAAACGCCCCAAACGTCTCGCCATGCTGCGCGTAGGCAAGCGCATTTGTTGCGGCAAGGTCCGCAAGCGCCGCAGTACCGTCCGCAGTCTCACCCGGCGCATCGCCAGCCTTCGCCGGAACAGTCGAGCGAGTGTACGCCTTGATACACGCCGCCCAGGCTTCGTCGGTGGAGTCAACTTGATCGATGATGTTCTTGTCTGCGCCATCAATCCAGGTGTCCTCCTCGTCGTTTGTACCGGAGTACCCGAAGTACGACTGACCAAGGCCGAGGTTCGGATAGCAGTAATTGATGTATGTGCAGCACAAAGGATTGGACCTTTCGCTTCCAGTTTGACGATAAACGACCGAGAAAGTCGCATGGTCGGCAAGAGGGATAGGCGACGGAAGCGGTATCGTCGTAAATCCGGCATGGGGCAATGTACCAGACATTTGGCAGGCGAGGACGCCTTCTTCCGTGGGCGTTTCCGAATTGCGAGTCACGTTGGTGTATATGGAAATCTCGTAAGGGCAGGGCGTCACTAGAGAGTACAATCCGACCGCCGCGAGTTCCTCGTTCCATCCCGACGTGAACACGGCGGCCATTAAGTCGAAAGGATCAAGCTTGTCGGCATGCACTGTTGCGAAATCGTAGATGTACCCAAATTTGTCATAACCATAAATGGAAGTGTAGTTCTCTTCCTCCGTCGCCGGGATGAAAACGGAGTTGTTGTCTGTCCCGAAGCGCGTATCGTAGTAGGAGACGTACCAGTAGCCGCCGGCAGTGCCATCGTTTGTGCCCCAGCTGTTCTTGATAAGCCAGGCGCCGTCGCCAGGAGGCATTTTTGAAAAGTTATTCGTGGACCAGTTGTCGTCCCACCCTATCACCGTTATCGCGTGGTCGCATCCATACGTTCCGCTGTAATATGCGGAACAGCCTTTTTGGCTAATGCCTGTCCATCGTGCCGCCACGGCTACCGCACCGTATTCCATGATGGCGGACTTCAACTCGTTACGCGTTGTCTCCGTTCCGTCAAGGGAGGGAATCAACACGATGTTCTGTATGTGAAGCGCTGGGTCGAGCGGGTGACTATGCCTGAGGTTCTCCCATTCATTTCTAGCGCGATCAGTAGTGTAGTAACCGTTGTCGCTAAAATACACGTCGTTCGTCTCTGCCACGGCGCCGCTCCATCTGAGCAGGTACGCTGCCGACATGTCGTTGTTGCCGCCAAGATTCCAGTCGCCGTAAAAGCCGCAAAGGAGTGTCATGTTTTTTTCGGAAAGGTCCCATTCTCCACGCCCTGTCCTCAACAGCTGCGTTTCGATGACAGCGTTTGCGGCAAATGTCCAGCATGTACCCAACGGATTCTGGTTCTTTACCGGAGTGACCCACCCATGCTCTCTGGAATCCCATGAAGAAGGAAGTGGCGTTGCCTTCAACCGCTTAGTGGAAGCCTTAGCGCCATCCGCCTGCCTTATTTTCATTCGATGCGGCGGGGGGCGAAACCCCGTCGGACGCCTGACTTCGCCATATGCAACGACTGCAAGTGCGACCGAAACGACCGCAAGCAACGCTCCCATGTACTTTCGCAGGCTACCCTCATTCATAATGTTTGGAAGAAATTGTACCACAAGTCCCAAACACCTGTCAACGCCACGCATTTACCGTGTCGCGTAGTTTTCAAAAAAAAAACAGGTCTAGATACGCGTTCACGCATTCGCTGCGATACAGCCTGCACCCGATCTGCATCCGGCTGCAGTCGTCGATCATGTCGATTAGGCTCAGAGGCGGGTTGTCCCTGCCGAGGAAGTAGTCCGGTGTCGCGTCCAGCTTCCAAAGCTCGCCCACCGACTGCCGCTGCCACCGCCTCACATGGGCCGGAGGCCGGGGCTTCGGAACCGCGATCTTGATGCCGTGGTCCAACGCCCAGTGCCGCACCTGCGCGCGGTCCACTTCCAGACCGTACTTCCGGCCCACTTCGCTCGCCGCAAAGGCGTACGAATATCGCCTTACGTCCCCGTCCGGACTCAGGACGCGCCTCAGGAACCTCTGAGCCTCGTCCGGCCACGCCGACATGTGGTTGCCGCCGGAACGGCTCGGCTCCCACGCATCCGCCTCCCCGGCCACCCTTGCCGCGAGGAAGGAAGTCCTCAGCTCGTAGAGCCTCGTCTTGCCGACGCCGAGCGACGCCATCGCCTGCTTCCGGGTCATGGAATCGTCTACGAACTGCATCACCGTGTCGCGCACGTGCGCGGCACCCAGCCTGTTTGCGATCTGTTGTTTCATGGGGCATATTCTACCCCATTTTCCGCTTTTGCTAACTACAGCTGTCCGCTTTTGCTTTCACCGCGACATGCGCACACTGATCTCCCTCAGCGTTTGCATAAGTTTTCAACCAGCTTTTCCCAGGTCGCCAGCAGGCGAGGGGAGAGAAAGGTCGCCACGAAGCGCGGCGAGGACCTTTAGCGACTGCACGGTTTCGCGAACGTCGTGTACGCGCACGACACTCGCGCCCTTCATCGCAGCCCACACAGCGACAGTGACATTGCCAGCAATGTCCTTGCCGGGAACCTTCTCGCCAGTAAGACGCTTTACTATGCGCTTGCGGCTCGCGCCGATAAGGACGCGCCCCTTCTTCGCAAGCTCTGGGATAGTCTGCAAAATCTCAAGATCCTCCTCGCGCGTCGTTCCGAACCCAATCATCGGGTCAAGATAGATGGGGACAGACATCAGAGATTCGGGGACAGACCCCAGAGATTTTGCAGGCATTACAAGTTCTGCCCCATTTCTCGAACATATCTGCAACATATCCAAGACGGGCTCTGGGTAGACGCAGTTGACAATTGTCGCGCCAGCTGCAACAGCGCGTTCAGCAGTCTCTGGATGATAGGTGTCGACCGAGATTGGGACAGACCCCGCGACAAGTGGTGACAGACCCCGCAGAACGGGCTCAATACGCGACCATTCCTCTTCCCACGAGATTGGTGTAGCGCCTGGGCGCGTCGACTCGCCGCCAATGTCGATGATGTCCGCGCCTTCCTCGACAAGGTTCTTGGCGCGGCGGATCGCCTCCTCCGGGGTGTTGAACTTCCCGCCGTCGGAGAACGAATCCGGCGTGACGTTGACGATGCCCATCACCTTGCACATGGCACTACTTCTCGCTCTTCTTCTCCGCGTACTCCTTGAGCGCCTTGCGCAGCATGTCGAATCGCTTTTCCTCTCTCTCGATGAGTTCCTTCTTGCGCTCCTCCAAGGCCTCGGGGACCTTCATCTCCTTCGCCTCGGCAAGGCACTTCTCGATAAGCGGCACGTACTTGGGGTAGAACTCCTCGAACATGATCTTCTGCATGTAGCCCGTGGCATCCTTCTGGTACTTCTGCCGTTCGGACTTCGACATCTTCTTGTCGGGCCTCGGGAACTTCGCCTTGACCTTCTCCATCGCCGCGTCGGAGTCTTTCCTCATCTGCTCGTCGTGGCGGTTCAAGACGTCCTCGATCGGCTTGATGTACTTCTTTATCTCAGGGGCGAAGCGAATCTCCTCGTCGAGCATCTTGAGGTACTTCTCGGGGCCGCCCGCCTGGTAGCCGGTCCTCAGCACTTCCTCGCCCTTCGAATCGAGCACGACGACAGTCGGGAAGCCCTCGATGCTGAACTTCTCCACGAGCTTCGGGTTGTTCTTCGCGGCCTCGGGAGTAAGAAGCGCCTTGTCGCGCGGAGAGTCGACCATAAGAAGAACGTATTTCTCCGAAGCGCCCTTGCGGAACTCGTCGGTCGCGAACACCTCCTTGTCGAGGCGCTTGCACCATCCGCACCAGTCGCTACCCGAGAAGTCGATGACGACATGCTTGTTCTCGGCCGCGGCCTTCTTGAGAGCGGCGTCATAGTCGTCGAGCCATCCTTCGGGAGTTGAGGTCTTGGCGAACGCAGCCAGCGCAAAGAGCGCGGTGCACAGCATCGGGATCGTATTCTTCATTGATGTTCCTTTCGTATTGAATGGTATTATATCAAATCACATTGGCCACGGGGCCGAAACTCCTGCGGTGTTCGGGACACGGGCCGAGCCGCGAAAGCGCCTCCAGATGGTCATTCGTCGGATAGCCCTTGTGCTTTGCAAAGCCATAGCCGGGATAGAGCGACTCAAGCCGAAGGCAGTCGGCGTCTCGCGCAGTCTTTGCGAGAATCGACGCCGCCGCGATCAGGAGAGACTTAGCGTCGCCCTTCACGACGTTCACGGCGTGCGGCAAAGTCTTCACGGGAAGCCCGTCGACGAGAATATGCTCTGCGCCGACTTCGTCCGCCGCCCTTCGCATCGCGAGGTGCGTCGCGTTCAGAATGTTTAGCTCGTCGATCTCCTTCGGGCTCGCGCTCGCGATTGCCCACTTGCAGCCCTCCGTCGACTTGATGACCACCGCGAGCCGTTCGCGCTTTTTCTCCGTCAATTTCTTCGAGTCGTTTATCTCGCTCCACGCGCCGACGAGCAGCTGCTCTGCAAGCGCAAGCGGAACAGACACGGCCGCGGCATATACACCGCCCGCGAGAGGACCGCGCCCCGCCTCGTCGATTCCCATAACTGGATCGCCGACCGTCTTCTCTATCTCAAGCGAAACTGCCACTGCACTTTTAGTCTTTTAACAGCGGGCGCGTTGGAAACACGCCCCTACCGATCTGAAAACAAAAAGCGCGGCGAATGGGCCGCGCTTCCCGTATTAATCGACGAACCATCGATTACCAGCGAGTCTCGCGACGAGGACCGCGATCGCCATAGCCGCCACGGTCGCCGTAGCCGCCACGATCACCGTAGCCGCCGCGCCCGCCATAACCGCCGCGCCCGCCGCCGAAGCCGCCACGACGCTCTTCGCGAGGCTTGGGCTGCGACTCATTGACGCGGACCGTGCGTCCGTCGAGTTCGTGTCCGTTGAGGGCGTCGATCGCGGCCTGCGCCTGGGTGGCGTCGGGCATCGTGACGAAGCCGAATCCCTTGCT
>CADCAK010000033.1 GCA_902799385.1 uncultured bacterium
CCACAAGGGCGGTGACGTCGAGGCGATTCGCGCCGAGCTCGAGAAGATGACCAAGAAGGAAGTCTACATCGAGATCAAGGAAGTCCAGGGAGCCGACGCGGATGCGCAGCTCGTGGCCGAGGGCATCGCCCAGCAGCTCGAGCGCCGTATCGCCCTCAAGCGCGCTATGAAGCGCGCGATGAAGGTCGCGATGGACATGGGCGTCGACGGTATCAAGGTCCACGCAGGCGGCCGTATCAACGGCGCGGAAATCGCGCGCGTCGAGTGGTCCCGCGAGGGCAAGGTGCCGCTGCACACGCTCCGCGCGAACATCGACTACGGCTTCGCTGAGGCCAACACCACCGCCGGCAAGATCGGCATCAAGGTGTGGATCTGCAAGAAAGAGGGTTTCCAGGCCCGTCAGCCGCGCGGCGAACGCCGTGGCGAGGGTTTCGAAGGGCAGCCGCGCCGGATACGCCACGTCGGGCACTGAGCTCGCATACGGCGAGTTCGGCCTCAAGGCGCTCACCCGCGGGCTTCTCACCGCGACCCAGATCGAAGCCTGCCGCGTCGCGATCAACCGCGAAATGAAGCGCAAGGGCAAGCTCTGGATCCGCGTGTTCCCCGACAAGCCCGTGACACGCAAGCCGATCGAGGTCCGTATGGGCGGAGGAAAGGGCAACCCTGAGTTCTGGGCGGCCGTCATCCTCCCCGGCAAGGTCCTCTTCGAGGTCGGCGGCGTGAGCGAGGAAGTCGCGAAGGAGTGCCTCCGTCTCGCGGCGACCAAGATCGGAATCCACTCGAAATTCATCACCCGCGCAGGAGTCAAGATCTAATGAGCACGGAAAACACAACCCGCGGCGCGCGCAAGGTCCGCAAGGGCGTCGTCGTCTCGAAGTCTGGCGCGAAGACCGTCAAAGTACGGGTTTCGTACCGCGAAATCCACCCCGTGTACGGCAAGGTCGTCACGCGCAACAAGAACTACCATGCGCATGACGAGGCCGACGACGCCAAGGTCGGCGACACCGTCACAATCATGGAAACGCGTCCGCTCAGCGCAACGAAGCGCTGGCGCATCGTGAAGTAAGGAGTAGGTCATGCTTCAGGAACTCTCCAACCTCGTAGTCGCGGACAACACCGGCGCCAAGCGCGCCATGTGCTTCCGCATCCTCGGGCAGCGCAAGGAGTACGCCCACCTCGGCGACTTCATCCGCGTCGCCATCAAGGAAGCGTCCCCCACGGGCGCAGTCAAGAAGGGCTCGGTCGCGACCGCGGTCGTCATCCGCACCGGCAACCCGATCCGCCGCGCGGACGGCTCGTCGGTCCGCTTCGACCAGAACGCGTGCGTGCTGCTCGACTCTTCCAAGAAGAACCCGATTGGCTCGCGTGTGTTCGGCCCCGTTCCGCGCGAACTGCGCGAAATCAACAAGGACAACGACGCCGTCCACGGTCTTTATATGAAGATCCTGTCGCTCGCGCCGGAAGTTGTCTGAGAAGGAGCTCTTAAAATGGCTATCGCACGTATCAAGAAGAACGACACCGTCATCGTCATCAGCGGCAACGACGCCGGGAAGACGGGAACGGTGATCAGCGTGGATCCCAAGAAGGGTACCGCCGTCGTCGGCGGGGTCAACGTCCACAAGAAGGCGATGCGCCGCACGGAGAAGACCGCCGGCGGGCTCATCGACAAGGAACTGCCGATCAGGCTCTGCAAGCTGATGCCCTACGACGCCGAGAAGAAGGCGGGCGTCCGCGTCAGGACCGGCGAGAAGGACGGCAAGAAGGCCCGCATCTCGGTCAAGAGCGGCAAGGCCCTCTAAGGAAGGAACGAATCATCATGGCAAGACTAAAGGACGAATACGCGAGCCGCATGGTTCCCGAGCTTGAGAAGAAGCTCGGCACCACGAACAGGATGCTCGTTCCCCGCCTCCAGAAGATCGTCGTGAACATGGGCTTCGGCATCGTCTCCAAGGACGAGCAGAAGACCCTCGTCGACGACCTCGCGGCGATCACCGGCCAGAAGCCCCTGCTCTGCAAGGCGAAGAAGTCGATCTCGAACTTCAAGCTCCGCGAGGGCATGGTCATCGGCGCGAAGGTCACGCTGCGCGGCGAGCGCATGTGGGAGTTCGCGGACCGCCTCATCTCGGCGGCCCTTCCGAGGATCCGCGACTTCCGCGGAGTCTCCAACAGGGGCTTCGACGGGCGCGGCAACTACACGCTCGGCATCAAGGAGCACACGATATTCCCCGAGCTCGTCGAGTCTTCGGCGCACTCCGGCATGGACATCACGTTCGTGACGAGCTCCACCGACAACAAGGCCTCCAAGGAGCTTCTCGTCTCCATGGGGATGCCGTTCGCAGGAAGGAACTAAGCCATGGCAAAGCAGTGTCTCATTGAAAAGCAGAAGAGGACGCCCAAGTTCAAGGTGCGCGCGTACAACCGCTGCCAGCGCTGCGGCCGCCGCCACGCGTATCTCCGCAAGTTCGGCGTCTGCCGTCTTTGCTTCCGCGAACTCGCCGTCGCCGGTCTCATCCCCGGCGTGACGAAGGCCTCGTGGTAATCAAAAGGAAAGGAATCACCGAAATGACAATGGATCCCATTTCCGACATGCTCACGACCATCCGCAACGGACAGAAGGCCCGCCTTCACTCCGTCGCGACCCCCGCGAGCAACCTCAAGGGCGAGATCGCCCGCGTCATGAAGGAGTCCGGCTACATCGCCGACGCCGTCACGACGACCGAATTCCCGAAGAAGCTCGTCATCACGCTCAAGTACTCCGACAAGGCGGTTCCCGCCATCACGGAGCTCAAGCGCGTCTCGAAGCCGGGTCTTCGTCGCTACGCTCCCGTCAGCAAGATCCCCTCCGTCCTCGACGGAATGGGGCTCGTCATCCTCTCGACCTCCAAGGGCGTCATGAGCGGCGCCCAGGCCAAGAAGGAGAAGCTCGGCGGCGAGGTAATCTGCACAGTTGCATAATCAGGAGCCAAAGACAATGTCTCGAATCGGTAAAGAACCCGTCAAGCTCGCCGATGGCGTCACAGCCACGGTCGACGGGCAGAAGGTGACGGTCAAGGGAAAGCTCGGAGAGCTCTCCTACACGATGCATGAGGGCATCACGGCGAAGGTGGAGGCCGGCAAGGTCATCGTCGAATGCGACGACGACAAGGCGCACGGCAACTTCCACGGTCTCGCCCGCGCGCTGATCAACTCGATGGCGATCGGCGTGTCCGCTGGCTACCAGAAGCAGCTCTCGATCGAGGGCACCGGCTTCAAGGCCGTCCTGAAGGGCAAGGAGCTCGCGCTTTCGCTCGGCTTCGCCTCCCCGAAGGTGTACGCGATCCCCGAAGGCCTCACCGTGACGGTCGAAAACGACGGTCTGCAGGTGACGGTCAAGGGCATCGACAAGCAGCTGGTCGGCGAAGCAGCCGCCCGCATCCGCTCGTACTACCCGGCCGAGCCCTACAAGGGCAAGGGCATCAAGTACGTCGGCGAGCACATCCGCCGCAAACAGGGCAAGAAGGTCGCCTAATCCAGGGCGCAAGGAGCTAAGATATGTTCAATCGCAAAGATCAGCGTCAGAAGCGCCATCTGCGCCTCCGTCAGCGCGTAGTCGGCACCGCGGAGCGTCCGCGCATGTCGATCTGCGTGACGAACAAGCACATGTACGTCCAGTTCATCGACGACGACGCGGGCAAGACTCTCGCCCAGGCGAATACGCTCAAGGACGAGAAGGCCAACACCGAAGTCGCGAAGGCGCTCGGTGCGAGGGCCGCGGAGGCCGCGAAGGCCGCCGGCATCTCGACCGTGGTCGTCGACCGCGGCGGCTTCAAGTACACCGGCCGCGTCGCGGCTATCGTCGAGTCGGCCGTCGAGGCCGGTCTCTCCGTCAGCGCGAAGAAGGAGGACAAGTAACCATGGCTATGAATCGTGACAAGCGTCCGCAGGAACAGGGCGACGAGCTCGACGAGCACACAGTGTTCATCAACCGCTGCGCCAAGACCGTCAAGGGCGGTCGCCGCATGAGCTTCTCCGCCGTCATCGTAGTCGGCGACAAGGAGGGCAAGGTCGGCGTAGGGTTCGGCAAGGCCAACGAGGTCGCCGACGCTATCCGCAAGGGCGGCGAGGCCGCCCGCAAGGACATGCACAAGATCACCATGAAGGGCAAGACCATCCCGCACGACGTCGAAGGCGTCTGCGATGGCGGCCGCGTGATTCTGAAGCCCGCTCCGGACGGCACGGGCCTTATCGTCGGCGGCGGCATGCGCCCCGTCCTCGAGGCGGCCGGCATCCGCGACGCGGTCGGCAAGTCCCTCGGCTCGAAGAACCGGCTCAACGTGGTCAAGGCCACCATGAACGCTCTCTCGAAGCTGCGTTCGGCCGAGGAGATCGCGGCGATCCGCGCGTAAGGAAAGGAATCACAAGATGGAACTGCATAACTTGACTAACACCCCCGGAGCCCGCTCGCGCAGGAAGCGCGTAGGCCGCGGCTGCGGTTCGGGCATGGGCAAGACCTCCACCCGCGGCCACAAGGGTGCGGGCGCTCGCAAGGGCCACAAGCACAAGCTGACGTTCGAAGGCGGCCAGATGCCCCTCGTCCGTCGCCTGCCGAAGCGCGGCTTCAACAACGCCCGCTTCAACGCCAAGGCGCTCGCGGTCAACGTCGCCGACCTCGAGAAGAAGTTCGAGGCGGGAGCCGAGGTGACCGTCGAGACGCTCGCCAAGGCGGGCTTCTCGGACAACAAGCGTCCGAAGATCAAGATCCTCGGCAACGGCGAGCTCACCAAGAAGCTCACCGTCAAGGTTCCCTGCTCGGCCTCCGCGAAGGCGAAGATCGAGAAGGCCGGCGGCTCGGTCGCCTGACGTTTTCAACAGACGTGCAAAAAGAAAGGGCTCGCATGTGCGAGCCCTTTCTTTTTGCCGCTTTATTCTTTCGCGTCAGGCGACAGAGCCGCCGGCCTTCTCGATCTTCCCGCGCCCCGCGCGTCTTGCGGAGCCGACCCCAATCGACTCTAACCTACCCAGACCCGCCTCTTCGCCATCGCCACTGCGGCAGATTTGCCGCGCTGTGGTAAACGACCCTAAGCGACTCAAATTGCCCCTATCTCCTCCACACGCTCGCCCCGCAGGGGCAAAGTCCACGGACGGACATCCGCCCGACTTCTCGGCAACCTCAATGCTAATTCAACCACTATGCAACCATTTCCCAACCCCGATATGGACGGAATCAACCGCCACTCAACCACGACTCAACCATCCTTCGTGTCGAATCCAAAAACGATTCCGACTCAGCCATCCTCCATTTGTGATCCTTCAACTTGGGCAACAACCAAACCGCTACTCAGCCACGACTCAACGATACGAATGGATGTGCGTCATTAGTAGGATGCCTTGGCGCGGGCTGATGTGTCGCGCCATGCGGTCATTGTCATCCCGGTCGCCTTGAGGAAAAACTTTCTCAGCGAGTTTGGATTGGTGAAACCGCAGAAGTCTGAAATCGCCTTCAGCTGGACGGACGTGTCGCGCAGAAGCTCCTTTGCGCGCTCAAGCTGCACGGCGTGGATTTCTTCCAGAATCGACCGTCCCGTCGCCCGCCTGAAGCGGTTGTCGGCCTGGCGGCGCGAGCAGGGGAAGAGCTGTGCGACGCGAACGGCCTGAAGGCCGTTGCAGGCCTCGCGTCGTATAAGGTCCAGCGCGTCTGACACCGCTTTGTCTAGCACGGCAAGAACGTGGGTCGACGCACGTCGGACTACTCTGAGCGGTCCAAAGGTCTGAAGGCGCCTGCCACGCCATTTTCCCTTGGACATTGCTAGCCCGAGAAGCATGGTCGCGGCGAGACGTCCACCGCGCCTGAAGTCCGGCTCTATGCTGGTAAGCCGAGGCGTTATGTGTTCGCAGATCGGTTCATAGTTGTCTACGCCCATGACAGCGATGTCGCCTGGCGAGCTGAAGCCCTCTAAGGTTGCTGCGGAGATGACGCCCTCGGCCGTCTTGTCGTTGGCCGCGAAGACTGCACAGGGTTTCTTTAAGGTCGCGAGAAAGTGTCGCAGTTCCTTCATCCATCCGACACTGCCGCTTTGAGCGTCGGACGGACGGAACACGGCGCATCGTCTGCCGTTGATCGCGAGTGCATCGGCAAAGCCGCGCTCGCGGAGTTTACTCCACTTCTTGCAGTCGGCGTTGTGCACAAATGCGAAGTTCTTGTAGTCGGTGGCCAGCAGTTCCCGTGCCGCCGCTCGCGCAGTCTCGCACTGGTCGTTGCTCACGAGCAGGCACGATTTCGGGAGAGTGTCTGGATTGTGCCCGATGAAGACGACCGGATGCGAGCCGAAAATGCCGGCGTCTATGTCGTTGTATTCGCCGCCGCAGTCTATTATCGCGCCAAGCGGGTTCCAGAGCGCCCAAAGCTCATTTACGAGCCGCGAAGTCGGTTTTTCCTCGATTGTCTGCACGCGATGGTGCCGTTTCTCGATGATGTCGCGCACACCAGCGAGCTTTTCGGGTGCGAAGGTCTTTGTCGCCGGTTGAAAGTATAGTATCGTAGCCATCGGCGCCATTGTACCATATTTCCTTAACGGGATGCAATCCTATTCCTCAAAGGGATGTAATCGTCGAGTGAACTTTGGTATACTGTTTGCGTGAACATGAACATCCCATTGACGACTTTGGATATCGCCGTGCTTGGCGTTTACGCCGTGCTGCTTATCGGCGTTGGCCTTGTCATGGGAAAGAAAGTCAAGAACGCGGGCGACTTTTTCTCTGGCGGCAAGAAGGTTCCGTGGTGGATGGGCGCAATCAGCTCCTACATGGCGATGATCAGCTGTTTCGTGTTCATCGCATACGCGCAGATCGGCTACGAGGATGGTCTTGTGGGGCTCACGGTCTTCTGGTCCACGGCGTTCGCAATACTCGTTGGAACGTTCGTCTTCGCCCGCCGCTGGCAGAGGGCGAATCTTGCGACGCCTGTCGAATATCTCGAGCGTCGGTATGGTTCAGGCGTGCGCCAGATGCTTTCCTGGAGCGGCGTCGCGTTCCGCATCATCGACAATGCCGTGCGGCTCTACACGCTCGGCATCATAGCATCGCAGTTCCTCGGCGTTTCTCTCCCGGCTGGAATCGCCCTTGGCGCGGCGGTTGTTCTCGTCTATACCGTTATGGGCGGAATATGGAGCGTACTTGTGACGGACATCATCCAGTGTGCCGTCCTCATGGTGGTTGCGCTGACGGTTCTTCCCCTCTCGCTCAACGCCGTAGGCGGACTGGGTGCGCTCTACCGCGCAGTCCCGGAGCATTTCTCTCTCTTTGGCGGACATCGCGGCACATTCTATTTCCTCGCGACCTACTATCTCATCGTCTTCATCAAGTACAATGGCGCATGGTCGTTTGTCCAGCGCCTTTCTTCAGTGCCGAGCGAGCGCGACGCGGTGAAGATGGGCATTTTGTCTTCGGCGATATTCTTTGTGTTTCCGATTCTTGCGGTGCTGCCTGCCGTCGCCGCCCGCGTGTATCTGCCGGATCTTCCACCTGAAATGCACGAGCGCTGCTACATCGAAATGTGTACGCGCCTTCTGCCGCCCGGCATGCTAGGTTTGATGGTCGCGGCGATGCTTGCGGCCTCACTTTCCACGCTTGCTGCCGAGTTCAATGTTACTTCGGGCGTCCTTGCCACGGACATTTATCGCCGCATATTCCGCAAGAACGCCTCTGAGCGAGAGTTGCTGGTCGTGGCACGTCTCGGGACAATCCTCGTCGCTTCGCTCATCGCGTTTGGAGCACTCTACGTTTCCCAGCTCGGCGGCGCGTTTGAGGCGAACAAGCTCCTGATGGCGCTTTTCGGCGTTCCGATTGTCATACCGACAGTGTTTGGCATCCTGTGGCGGCGTCCGAACACGAAGGGCGTTTACCTCTGCGTTGTGGCTGGCGTCGTTTCAGGAATACTTCTCAAGACGTGTGGGAACGGGCTGTCGTGGGAAGCTGGCACTTTGATCCAGATCGGCGTATGTTTCGCCGGATTCTTCGGCGGCGCGCTCTTCGGCACGCCCAAGAAGGAGCAGGAGGAGAGGAATGCGCTCTTTGCGCAGATTGATTTTAGCCACAAAGAACAGGAGATGCAGGAGAAATAGGAGAGATGGCATGATTGGATTTGATACGCTATACTCCTGGGTGAAGGATCTGCCGGTAGTCGACTGGCATAACCATCTCGACATGAAGATGCTCGCGGAGGACAAGCCGCTCGGCTCGCTTTACGAAGTTTGGGTGAAGGCCGATCCATACAAGCACCGCGCGATGCGCATCTGCGGCGAGCCAGAGCACGTGATTACCGGCGATGCGAGCGAAGGGGAGAAGTGGGCTGCATGGACGAGGACGCTGCCCAAGCTCGTCGGCAATCCGCTTTTCGCGTGGGCGGGGCAGGAACTGGCATGGCTGTGGGATGGAAGATGTCTCGCGCAGAGACGCAGAGGCGCAGAGGGTAGATGGTGGGAGTGCGTGGAGAATGTGTCGCTTTCTGAATGGACGCCGTCGAAGATACTTAAGGCGTTCAATGTGGAGTATTTGAGCCCGTGCGTGGGAGCGGAATGCATTTCATTGTTCACAAAAGGCAATTGCCACAATTGTTCAGAAATCACAAATACGAATTCTACACGATCTACACGTTTTACACGGCTAAATCCTGTCCAAGAAAACTCTGCGGACTCTGCGTCTCTGCGTGAGATAAAGATCGCTCCCTCGCTTCGAATGAACGCGGGCGACGAAATCTCTGTCGAGGCACTTGAAAAGTTTGACTCGGCCGGATGCCGCGTAGTCGATATTTCTGTCGACGATGTCGCCAAACTCACAACTCACAACTCACAACTCTCAACTGTCGCCGCCTTCGCGGCGGCACACGGCTGGACTATGCTGCTGCACCTCGGCGCTCTGCGTGAGACGTCTTCACGCCTTCGTGCGGCGGCGGGGCCTGCGGGCGGTTTCGCCGGAATGCGTGCCCCGGTCGATCCAGCCGCAGTTGCGGCGTTCTTGAACGAGTTGGAGGCAATGCCAAATGTGTTCAGCGGCAAAGAACACAAAGGAAATGTGAAATTGTGCAATTGTGGAAATATGGAATTATGTAAATATGAAAATGAAAATTCTCACAATCCCATAATCCCGAAATATTTCATAATTCCATAATCGCACAATCAAACAATCCTGTCAATCCTGTTAATCCTGTCCAAAACTCTCTACCCCGCACAATTCTCATGTCGCTCAACCCAGAGGCGCATGCGTCGCTGGCGGTGCTTGCGGGATCGTTCAACGGAGCGGGTTTGCCGGGCAAGGTGCAGCTCGGTCCTGCGTGGTGGTGGTGCGACCATGAGGAGGGAATACGAGACGTCCTTGAAAAGAACGCGGCTTACGGAGTCCTCTCGACCTTCATCGGCATGACAACGGATTCACGTTCGCTCCTGTCGTTCGTCCGCCATGACTACTTCCGCCGTGTCCTTTGCAAGTGGGTCGCGGAGAAAGTCACCTCCTCCGCATTTCCAGACGACGAATCGCTGCTTCGTCCCATGTTGGAGAACATCTGCAATAAGAATGCAAGGAGGATTTTTAGCCGCCTTGTTAATCCTGTAAATCCTGTTAATCCCGTCTAAAAACTCACAACAAAAAATGAACACATATTGCAAAGACAAAGTTGCTGTCGTCACTGGCGCAGGCGGAACGCTGTGCAGCGCCATAGCGATTGACTTGGCCAAGAAGGGGGCAAAGGTCGTCCTTGTTGGCCGTACGCGCGAGAAACTGGAGAAGGTCGAAAACGAAATCGCCGCGTCTGGCGGCATCTGCTGCATCGAACCTGCCGACGTCACCGACGAGGCCGCGATGCGCAACATGGCTGATCGTATTGCAGCCGAGTGGGGCCCGTGCCGCTTCCTTATAAACGGCGCAGGCGGCAACAACGTCAAAGCCATGCCGACACGACTAAAGTTTTGCGAAAAAGATCTCTGCGACTCTGCGTCTCTGCGCGAGAATAATGATCTGCCTGCTGATCACGGCTTCTTCGACATAGACATGGAGGCGTTCAAGTCTGTCCTTGAAATCAACACACTTGGGACTGTCATCCCGTCTCGCATCTTCGCCCTCCAGATGGCAAAGGCCGGTGGTGGTGCGATTCTCAACTTTGCGTCTATGAACACATACCGTCCGCTAACGCGCGTCGCGCCTTACGCAATGAGCAAGGCGGCGATTGCGAACTGGACGATGTTCTTCGCGCAGTATATGGCTCCCGCGAAGGTGCGCGTCAACGCTGTCGCGCCGGGCTTCATGGTGAATGAGCGTTCCAAGCAGTACCTGATGACGCCAGACGGAGGACTCTCTCCACGCGGAGAGCAGGTCATGCACCACACGCCTGCCGGACGCTTTGGCGAGGCAGAAGACTTGCTCGGATGTGTGAATTGGCTTCTTGACGACTCGGTGTCGTCTTTCGTGACGGGCATCACAGTTCCCGTGGATGGAGGATTTCTCTCTTCCGCGGGCGTGTGAGGGAAATGTAAAGTGTAAAATGTAAAGTGTAAAATGACTAACGACTATCGACTAACGCCTATCGACTAAATATGACACTTGTTGAATTCGTACCGCCGACACAGCATCCTCTCTGGAAGCTTTGCCCCCAGATGGGGATAACTGACGTCATAGTAAAAGTGAATCCAGATTTGACGGGGATTTCCGACCCGTGGAGGTACGAAACGCTCGCCGGGATTGTTGGACGGTTTAAAGATGCAGGATTGAACGTCGTCGGACTTGAAGGCGATCCCTTCGACATGACGCCAATCAAGGAATACGGAGGTGGAGGATTGTCTCGCGCAGAGGCGCAGAGACGCAGAGAAGAATCGCTGTCGCACTACCGCGAGCTGCTGGAGTCGATGGGGAAGCTTGGGATAAAGCTTCTCTGCTACAACTTCATGGTCGGGAAGGGCTGGTCGCGGACGGGCGTTCGCGAAGGACGCGGCGGAGCAAAGGCGACGTATTTTTCGCTTGAAGAAGATGCCTCGCGCAGAGGCGCAGAGGCGCAGAGTCATGAGAATCTCCGCGTCTCCGCGTCTCCGCGCGAGAATCTGATTCTGACGGGGGAACAGGTCTGGGCGAATTACGAATACTTCATCAAGGCGGTGATGCCGACTGCGGAGAAGTGTGGTGTTCGCATGGCGCTCCATCCAGACGATCCGTGTCTCGACTCGCTCGGCGGCTATGCGCGAATCTTCGGAAGCGTAGAGGCATACGACCGCGCATACGCGCTTTATCCCTCGCCCTCTAACGCCGTCACTTTCTGCCAGGCGAATTTCAAGCTGATGGGCGTTAACCTTGGTGAAACTGCTAGGCACTTTGGCAAGCGCATCGCGTTCATTCACGTTCGTGATGTCGAAGGCACGAAGGAGGACTTCACAGAGCTCTTCCACGACCAGGGCAACACCGATCAGTTCGCGCTCATGCGCACCTACCGCGAGCTCGGGCTTGATGTTCCTGTACGCGGCGACCATGTGCCGGAGATGGCATACGACCGCGTCCTCACTCCGGAAGGAACGCCCGGCTACTTCACCCTTGGCCGCCTCTTCGCCAACGGATACCTTAAAGCGCTGCTTCAGGGAACGGGAAATGTTTTAGCCGCAAAGAACACAAAGGAAATGTGAAATTGTGCAATTGTGGAAATATGGAATTATGTAAATATGAAAATGAAAATTCTCACAATCCCATAATCCCGAAATAATCCTGTCTAAAGTCAAAAGGAGAAAATTCGATGCCATCACTATCCAATATGCGTTCAAAGGCCAAGGAAGCTGGCCTTATGAAACTCGACAAACTCATCGCGAAGCGCCAGAGCGTGCCGACAAACGAATTCCCTATTCCCGTGAAGGAACTTTGCGAACGATTCGAGAAGCTCTACACAGGATGCGTCAACGACGTCATGCGAGAGGCGTGCCTTCTCGACCAGAACCTCCCGCACGAGATAATGCCGCTCCGCGACGAGATGGTCGTGTGCGGCGAGGCGTTTACCGTCAAGAGCGCGCCAAACTGCATGATCGAAGGTGAAATGACGTTCCGTGCGCAAATGCTTGACGACTTCAAGCCCAACGGCGTCGTGGTGTGGGATACATCGGACGACGTCGAGGCGTCGTTGTGGGGCGGCGTCATGACGGCGACCGCGATCACGAAGGGAATTCGCGGCGCGGTGATCGCGGGTGGAATCCGCGACACGAAGCAGATACTCGAGCAGAAGTTCCCGGTGTTCTACAAGTACCGCGTGTCGAACGGCTCGCTCGGACGCTGCATGATCACGCACTACCAGGTTCCGGTGAAGATCGGCAAGGTCACGGTGCGCCCGGGCGACATCATAATGGGAGACATCGACGGCGTAATCTGCATTCCGCGCGAGATCGCATACGAAGTCCTGCTCCGTGCCGAGGGCATCGAGCGCAACGAAGTCGACATCTTCTCGTGGGTGCGGCAGGGCGACACCATCAGCGAGATCATCGACAAGGGCGGGTATTTCTAAAATATAAAATCCTTGTTAGTGCGCGGCATTCTTAAACCGCCCGATTCTTGTTGCCTTGTTCGTGTCGCTCGCTGTCGTGTCGCTCGCTTGACGACGGGCATCGGAATCTGCTATACTTTCCTTTGAAAACGGAAAAGAAGTTCGATGGGTGTCCGTTAAAAAGGGAAGATGGCATGAGTAAGAAAGACATTTTCAAGACATTGATTGCACAAAAGCAGTCTGAAATGCCGTTCGTGGTAATAGACAGAGATGTCGTTTTACCGATTGATGCCGATGAAATCATCACTATTCCAGGCGTGCGCAGGTGTGGCAAGTCAACACTGATGGAGATTGCAATCAATCGGCTACTTTCGAAAGGTGTAAGAAAGGAGAACATCCTTTGGATCGGTTTTGACGACGAGCGCATCAAATACATGACAGTGGAGGAGCTGGATATAATTATCCAAGCCTATCGGGAGATGTATCCTGATACAGAACTGAAGGATGTATGGATGTTTTTTGACGAATTGCCGCTTGTCGAGGGTTGGGAGTATTTCGTGCTGCGGCTGTTCAAGGGTTCCTGCAAGCACATATACGTCTGCGGAAGCAATGCGAGTACACTGTCTGCCGAGATGAAGAGCGCTTTGAGGGGGTGGCCTCGCGAAATCGAGGTCTGGCCACTTAGTTTCAGGGAGTATCTGAGGTTCAGGGGCGTTGATGCGGACTCCCATCTTGAGCAGGACAAGGCGCGAGTTCAAGTGTCCTTTGACGAATACAACCGTCTCGGCGGCATGCCGGAGCCGGCGCTTCTCTCGGTTGTGAGCGAGAAATATCGAAAGCTGCAGGACTATTTCGACGTGATGATCTTGCGTGACCTGGTGGAGCATTGGCAGATATCGAAGCCCCAGATGGTTCGCTACTTCCTCAAGCGCGTGATGACGACCATTGGCAGCAGGCTTTCGGTAAACGCGATCTACAGGGAAATCAAGGCGTCGGGACGGAAGGTTACCAAGGACGATCTCTATGATTGGCTTGCATGGGCGCAGTCGATCTACCTGGTACGCAAACTAGACGTCTATTCGCGGTCTGTGAAAAGCGAGGTTTCGCTTCCCGGCAAGTATTATGTGACCGACGTCGGGCTTCGCTCGGCGGTTATTCCGCTTCAGTCGGATGATGATGGCAAGCGGCTGGAGAACACCGTCTACATAGAACTGATCCGGCGGAAGAGCCACAACGAGGAACTGTCGTACTTCAATGGCGACGGAGAATGCGATTTCGTCGTGTCGGAGGGAGAGGTCGTCAAGCGACTTGTCCAAGTCACTTGGGACATGGCGGACGTTGAAACGCGCACGCGGGAGTTTTCCGGAATCCTGGAGGCGGCGCGTGCTACAGGATGCCGAGATCTTTCAATCATAACGCGAGACGAGGAGGGCGAAGAGATACATGGTGACTTGACCGTGCGGATTGTCCCTGTGTGCAAATTTTTGCTGTCCAAACCACCCTCCCGCACTTTATAGAAGTAAAGAATATAGCTGGATAGCCCCAAAAGCGCTACTGCAAATCTCGCCTCAACGCCCATTTCCTAAAGTGTAAAATCCATGTAGCTGCGCGGCGTTCACAAGCTGTCGGGCGGCTATCAGGAAAAATCAAGATAGCCGCCCGAAATGGAGGGCCTCAAATCGGGCGGCTATCAGGAAAAATCAAGATAGCCGCCCGATTCTTATTGCTGAGTTCGCCGATTTTATGGTACAATGCACATTAAAACGACATGGAGTAAGAGAATGTTCTACGGACGCGAAGAAGAAATCAGATGCCTTGACGACCTCTGGGGCAAGGGGGATTCGTCGCTCGTCGTCTGTTCGGGACGGCGGCGCATCGGCAAGTCGACGCTGATCGAGGAGTTCGCCAGAAAATCGCGCTGTCGATTCATCGAAATCGAGGGGCTCGCGCCGGACGATGGCGTGACCAACGACATGCAGCTCAAGAACTTCTGCGAGCGGCTGGCTCGTCAGACAGGCATGCCTGAGGCGCTCGCGGACGGATGGCCGAAGGCGTTTGACGCCCTCCACGCGGCGCTCAGGGGCCGCGGGCGGACGGTGGTTCTCCTCGACGAGATCTCGTGGATGGGAGCGTTCGACAAGGCGTTCCCCGCATATCTCAAGAACGCCTGGGACCAGCAGTTTTCGAGACGTCCGAATCTCGTTTTCGTCATCTGCGGTTCGGTCTCGTCGTGGATTGCGGACAACATCCTGAACTCCCGTGCCTTCGTTGGAAGAATCTCGCTTGATCTGAAGGTTGACGAACTGCCCCTGTCCGTTTGTCGCCTGTTCTGGGGCAGGGCGGCGGATCGCGTGTCGACGCGAGAGATGTTCGACCTGCTTTCCGTCACCGGGGGCGTGCCTAAGTATTTGGCGGAAATGCGGCCTTCGCTTTCCGCCGCAGAGAACATCCGAAGGCTCTGCTTTAGCGACAAGGGCTATCTCTATGGAGACTTCGACCGCATCTTTACGGATATTTTCAGGCGATCGGCGGATGAGCGGGGCTCCATTCTCCGGGCGCTGGCCAGACACCCCCTCAGCCTCAAGTCTCTCGCCGGCGAGCTGGGCGTTTCCGCGAACGGCCATCTTTCCGGGGCTGTCAAGGAATTAGCCGAGGCCGGATTCGTCTCCGCAGACGAAGGGCTTAATCCGGTCGACGGTCGCGAGGTGCGGGAAGTTGCCTACAGGATTCGCGACAACTACGTCCGCTTCTATCTGAAGTACATCGAACCGAAAAAGGTCGCCATCCGGAACGGATCGTATGCGTTCGCTTCTCTGGAGGACTTGTCGGGATGGGATGGCATGATGGGGCTTCAGTTTGAAAATCTCGTTCGCGGCAACGTGCGCGCGCTGCTGCCGCTGATCGGGTTCGGGAATTCGGTAGTCACCTCCATCGCACCGTATTTCAAGGCTGGTTCGTCAAAGGGCGACGGGTTTCAGATCGATCTTCTCGTCCAGACAAAGAGTTCCGTCTGCGTCGTGGAAATCAAGCGGCAGACGCGTATTCCGGCGTCGGTTGAGAATGATGTCCGTGAAAAGGTTCGTCGTCTCGCCCTGCCGCGTTCGCGTTCGGTGCGGACTGCGCTGGTGTACGAAGGTCGGCTTGCGCCAGAAATCGCCGAGAATGCGTATTTCGACTTTCTGGTTCCGGCCGAGCGCCTCCTTCGTCCGTAAGGTTCTCGCGGTGCATCTGTGTTTCTGCCGGCCGATTTCGGGCGGGGCGAAAGAGGCGGGGATGAAGGGCTGGCGCGGACGCGCTGCGGATGTCTTCGCAGGTTTCCACTCCCTTAATTGGGAAAATCCCGAATAGGGGAGTTTTTCTCGTTGACTGGTAAACCCTGTTTTTGATATCATACCGACGTCAGTGGAATAAAGAGGAGCATCTATGTTCTTTGGCCGCGAGGATCAGATGGAGCAGCTGGAAGCACTTTGGGACAAGCGAGTGTCTTCTCTTGTGACGTGTCGAGGACGACGTCGCGTGGGAAAGAGCACCCTGGTTGAGGAATTTGCAAGGCGTTCAGGCGCGAGGTTTATCAAAATCGAAGGTGTGCGGCCAGGGGACAAGACTACGGCTGCAGACGAGCTTCGTGCTTTCGCAAAGCAGTTGGCTCGACAGACGGAGGCGGCGAAGGAGCCTCAGGAAGACTGGTATTCCGCGTTCGGCGTGCTTGACGGGCAGATTCGGGACAAGGAGCGCACGGTAGTCCTACTGGATGAAGTATCGTGGCTTGCGCATGGCGACGAGACATTTGCGGATTATCTCAAAATCGCATGGGACAATGCGCTGAAGAAGCACGACAGATTGATACTTGTCGTGTGCGGTAGTGTTTCGACCTGGATTCGTGACAACATTATCGGCAATCGCGCTTATGTGGGACGCAGGTCTCTGGACATGGTGGTGCCGGAACTTCCGCTGCGAGAATGTGTCAGATTCTGGGGAAGGTCGGCTTCCAGAACTGACGTTCGGGAAATCATCGATGTGCTTTCCGTCACCGGTGGAATTCCCCGATATCTTGAGGAAATCAATCCACGGCTCTCAGCCGAGGACAACATTAGAAGGCTGGCTTTTCTCCCGAATGGCGTTCTGCGTGATGACTTTGACGAAATGTTCAACGATGTCATAACGGCAAAGCCCAGATTCACGGCGCGAGTGCTGAGGACGCTTGTTGACGGACCGAAGAGCTGTGCCGAAGTCGAAAAGACGCTTGGCATAGGGAAGGGCGGAGACGTTTCGAAGGCAATGTCCATTCTGGAGGAGTCCGGCTTTGTCTCTCCTGAATGTGCGAGAAACCCGGAGACGGGTGCTGACGTCAGGGAGAGAAGATACCGTTTGCGTGATAATTACGCAAGGTTCTACCTAAAGTACATTGAACCGCAGAAATCGGTCATTGACGAGGGAGCGTTTATGTTTTCGTCTTTGAGGGAGTTAGAGGGGCTTGATGCGGTAATGGGGCTTGCGTTTGAGAACTTGGTTATAAACAACTACCGTGAACTTCTGTCGCATATCCATCTAGACGGGAGTCTCGTCATGTCCGCTGGTCCGTACCGCCGGAAAGGGACAAAAGGGAAAAACGGACGCAGGGGGTGCCAGGTCGATCTGCTGATTCAAACCCGGCGAGCGTTGTACTTCGTTGAGGTCAAGAGGCAAGAGGAGATTGGCCGTGAAGTGATTGATCAGGTGGACGACCAGGTCCGTGCGATTACACGACCTCGCGGTGTCTCAGCCAAGACAGCGCTTGTTTACGATGGTCACTTGTCGCCTGTTGCAGCTGCAGACGGATACTTTGATGCGATTGTGCCGTTCAAGAATTTGCTCGGCCTCAATTGAGGCGTCTGCCCTGGTTTCTCGCGGCTGGTTCCGGCCGAGCGCCTCTTTCGTCCGTAAGGTTCTCGCGGCGCATCTGTGTGGCATTTCCCGATAGCTCGCAAACTTGGAAAATACCCATTTCCTAAATGGGATGTATAATCGTTCTTCAATGGGATTATGCGATGCGGGGGGTTATGATATAATTTCCTCGTAACGACTTGTAGTAATGAACAGCTGTTCACAAATCACAACTTGAAATAGAATGATGAAAGCATGGATGCTCTTGGCGGCGGCCTTCGCGGCTGCGATTTCGGCACAGGGCGAGGTGGAGCTCTCTGCCTCCGCCGACCGCGTGGAGTCCCCGCTCCGCGTGGACATGAAGTGCGTGGGCACGCTTGCGCCGCGCAGCGTAAAGGATATCCGCAGCTCCAACTGGACGCTCGGCTGCGAAACGCTGGACAGAGACTTCGCGAACTTCGACGAATACAAGCGGTTCCTTGCGCCGCTTGGCATCAAGACGATCCGCCTTCAGGCCGGTTGGGCGAAATGCGAGAAGGAGAAGGGAAAGTACGACTTCGCGTGGCTTGACAAGATTATCGACTATGCCGTTTCGCAGGGCTTGAACATTCTTCTTGAAACCGACTACGGCAACCCGATCTACGAAGGCGGCGGCGGATGGGATCTGGCGGGCGGCTTCCCGACATCAGCGGAGGGGCTTGCGGCGTGGGACGCCTGGGTGGATGCGATTTCGCGGCATTTCGCCGGACGTGTTCGCGACTGGGCGATGTGGAACGAACCCGACATCGGCGAGCCGAAGAAAACGCCAGAAGCCATTGCCGCGTTCAATGTTCGCACGGCAAAGATTGTCAAGCGCAACATACCCGATTCCCGGATCGCCGGACTTTCTCTTGCGCGCAACGACCCCGCCTTTCTCGAGGAATGCCTGAAGGCAATGGGGGAGGACGTGAAGCTTTTCGACTGGATCATCTACCACGGCTATGCGCCCGCTCCGGAGTCGTCCTACGCCAACGTCGAAAGGCAGAAGGCCGTTCTTGCGAAGTACAACCCCACCGCGAAACTGCGCCAGGGCGAGAACGGATGTCCGAGCGAGATGGCCACGAGGTTCGCGCTCAGCCGCATCGCGTGGAGCGAATATTCACAGGCGAAGTGGGACATGCGCCGTATGCTCGGCGACCTCGGGCATGATGTGGAGTCGAGCGTGTTCACCATCTGCGACTTCAACCACAAGGGGCGTGAAATCAACCTGAAGGGGCTTCTCCGGGCGAACGAAAACAAGGAGGTCATCGCCGTCAAGCGCGCCTACTATGCCGTGCAGAACGTGGCGGCGGTCTTTGACGATACGCTTTCCCGCGTGAGGGACTCGTCGTTCGGCACGAAGGACATGACGCTTTCCTTCTACGAGTACCGCAAGGCGGATGGACGTCCCGTGTTCGTTTTCTGGACGCACGCTGAGGAGGTTGGGAAGATTGACAAGTCGACTGGCGTCCTTGGCGAAGGAGAATACGCCGTACGCTACAATAGGCCAGGAGACTCCTTCACAACGAGACCGGCTGTGTTCAAGTATGCAGGAAGACCGCTTGAAGATCCTGTCTGGGTCGATCTTCTCACGGGACGTGTCTACGAGTTCCCCCGGTCGCGCCAGCTCGTCCATTCCGGCGGCGTCACCTTCGTAAACGTGCCGGTGTACGACTCGCCGTGTGTCCTTACCGAAAGGGGAGTCGTGCTAAAGTAGCCAACGGGGTCTGATTGACGCACGGGCGGGCGCTATGCGGGGTGCAAATCCGCCGTGCGGGTGCGACGGGCGGCTATCAGGGAAAATCAAGATAGCCGCCCGATTCTTGTTGCCTTGTTTGTTACGAAAACTTTCCAAATTGAGACATTTAATCTAATGTTTGGAAAACTTTCGATACATCTACTAGCTGATAGTTGACAATAAATCTCGGAATGTGCTATAATTATTCGCGAAACAGTGAAAGGAGAAAGTGTATGGTCGGACGAAAGAAAGAGATTAAAGAATTGCAAAGTTGCTATGAATCTTCCGAATCGGAATTTGTTGCCGTTTATGGGCGCAGGCGTGTTGGAAAAACTTATTTGATTCGCTCCGTCTTTTCGGGAAAATTTGTCTTTCAGCATTCAGGTCTTGCGAAGGGTGGCATGAAAAAGCAACTAAGGCAGTTTACGAGTTCTTTACGTGAATACGGCTGGGTTGCAAAATGTCCTCTTTCAGACTGGATTGATGCATTTGATGCGCTGAAAGAACTGATTAAGGCTAGTAATCTTGACAGGAAGGTCATCTTTATCGATGAAATGCCATGGCTGGACACTCCTCGTTCGGATTTCATAACGGCACTTGAGGCGTTTTGGAACTCTTGGGCATCCGCCCGCAGGGATGTGCTGCTGATTGTGTGCGGTTCTGCGGCAAGCTGGATTGTGAAAAAGCTGTTCAGGAACAAGGGTGGTCTGCATAACCGGGTAACAATGCGTATACACCTCCAGCCGTTCACTCTTTCTGAATGTCAGGAGTATTCCAGGGAACGACACCTCTCGATGTCTCGCAAGGATGTCGCCGAGTGCTATATGGCGCTTGGCGGCATACCGTATTATTGGAGTTGGCTCGAAAAGGGCGGGAGCCTTTCTCAGAATTTCGACCGCATGTTCTTTTCCGACGACGCACCGCTCAAGAAGGAGTTTGCGGAGTTGTATTCGTCGCTCTTTCGGAAGACAAAGATACACCTCAAGGTCGTGGAGGCGCTTGGACGCAAGAAGATCGGGATGACGCGAGAAGAACTTCTGGCGAAGATCGGAGTTGACAGCAGCGGTTCGCTTTCGCAGTGTCTTGAGGCGCTTGAGGAGTGTGGATTCATCAGGAAGTACAAGGTGATGGGAACGAAGAAGCGTTTCGTCTATCAGCTTATCGACTGCTTCACGTTGTTCCATTTCCAGTTCCTCTGCGACATGGACGGAAAGGATGAACATTGGTGGTCTCGGTCGGTGAGTTCTGCGGTGCAGTCGAATTGGAGGGGATTGGCGTTTGAGCGACTGTGTCTTCAGCACGTGCCTCAGATAAAAGCCGCGCTCGGCATATCCGGCGTACTCACGAATGTCCATTCGTGGCAGCATGCGGCAGACGATGTGTACCCGACGGGGGCTCAGATAGACTTGCTTCTTGACCGCGCCGACAATGTGATCAATATTTGCGAGATGAAGTATTCTTCGGGACCGTTTGCGATCGACAAGGCGCTGGATGCTGACCTTGCGGCGAAGGTCGAGACGTTCAGGGCGGTTTCAAAGACGCAGAAGGCAATACACTTGACGTTTGTCACTTCGCGGGGATTGGCTCGCAATTCGTACTGGAACGATGTCCAGTCCGAGGTGACCCTGGACGACCTCTTTCGGGAATAAGCCCTAAAACGCTACCACATGTCTCGCTTCAACGCCCATTTCCTAAATGGGATGTATAATCGTTCTTCAATGGGATTATGCGGCGCGGGGGATTATGATAAAATTTCCTCGTAACGACTTGTAGTAATGAACAGCTGTTCACAAATCACAAATTGAAATAGAATGATGAAAATCACAACTGGAAATAATAGAATGATGAAGGCAACGATGGTCATGGCGGCCTTCGCGGCGGCGATCTCGGCGCAGGGCGAGGTGAAGCTCAATACTTCGCCGGATCGCGTCAAGACTCCGCTCATGGTAGATATGGAGCGGATCGGCACGCTGCGCCAGCGCAGCGTAGGCGAGATAAGCGGCTCGAACTGGACTCTCGGATGCGAGACGCTTGACCGCGACTTCGCCGACTTCGAGCAGTACAAGCGCTTCCTCGCGCCGCTCGGCATCAAGACGATCCGCCTCCAGGCCGGATGGGCGAAGTGCGAGAAGGAGAAGGGCAAGTACGACTTCGCGTGGTTAGACAAGATCATCGACTACGCCCGATCGCATGGGATCAACGTCCTCCTCGAGACCGGATACGGCAACCCGATCTACGAAGGCGGCGGCGGATGGGACCTCGGCGCTGGCTTCCCGTCGTCCGAAGAGGGGCTGGCAGGATGGGACCGCTGGGTCGAGGCGATGGCGAAGCACTACAAGGGGCGCGTGCGGGACTGGGCGATGTGGAACGAGCCGGACTGCGGCGGCAAGACGCCGGAGATGATCGCGGGGTTCAACGTCCGCACTGCGAAGATCATCAAGCGCATCATCCCCGACTCTCGCATCGCGGGGCTCTCCCTCGCGGGCAACAACCCCGGGCATCTCGAAAAGTGCCTCAAGGCGATGGGCGAGGACGTCGCGCTCTTCGACTGGATCATCTACCACGGCTATGCGCCCGCTCCGGAGACGTCGTACGACAGAGTCGAAAAGCAGAAGGAGGTCCTCGCAAAGTACAACCTGAAGGCGAAGATGCGCCAGGGCGAGAACGGGTGCCCCAGCGAGATGGCCACGAAGTTCGCGCTGCGCGGCATTTCGTGGAGCGAGTACTCGCAGGCGAAGTGGGACATGCGCCGGATGCTCGGCGACCTCGGGCATGACGTCGAATCGAGCGTGTTCACGATCTGCGACTTCAACCACAAGGGGCGCGAGATCAACCTGAAGGGGCTTCTCCGCGCGAACGAGAACAAGGAGGTCATCGCCGTCAAACGCGCCTACTACGCCGTGCAGAACGTGGCGGCGGCCTTTGACGATACGCTTGTGAGAGTGTCCGACTCCGGCTTCTGCACGAAGGACAGCACCGTGTGTACATACGAATACGCGAAGGCCGACGGCGTGCGCATGTTCGTGTTCTGGACGTGTGCGAATACGACGCGGTGGGTGGACAAGAAAGAGAACCCGCTCCTTCCATCCGGAAGAATGATGCCCGTCTACGAGCGTCCGGGCGACGGCTTCGTCACGCGTCCGTGTGTCTTCAACTGGAATGGCAAGCCGCTTAATGATCCTGTCTGGGTAGATCTTCTAACGGGTTGGATATACGAATTCCCCCGGTCACGCCAGCTAGTCCATTCCGGCGGAGTCACCTTCGTAAACGTGCCGGTGTACGACTCGCCGTGCCTTATTACGGAGCGAACGGCAATCGATATCGATAAATGGAAGTGAAAATGCAGACGCGGACTTGACAGGAAAAAATGCGTATAATACGCAACACAATCGAAGAAAGGAAAGAAACCATGACAGCAGGAAAAGCACTCAATGGAAAGCCGTATGCGGGAAATCCGCACGTACGGTTTGACGAGGGGGAAGTCGCATTGGCGGCAACGCCGAGGCGTGGGTCTCTACTCTACAAGAAACTACTCATGATGATTGGCGCGGCGGCGGACTTGACCGCCAAAGCCTTGGCGGCGGTGGTCGCCGTCGGCGCGATGCTGCCGATGTCGGCAAAAGCGGCCGATGTGTATTGGACTGGAAGCGGCGACTCGGCCCTATTAAGCGATTCCGGCAACTGGGGGGCGACGATAAACGTTTCGTCGGACAGAGTCTTTATCGGTGAAACAACTGACGAAAAGACGCCGGTCGTCCCCGATGGCACTACTAAATACTACAGGTTCTATCTCGGCACTCAGGCACATACCGCAAAGCTGATCCATGAGCAAGGGACTTTGCAAGTGACAGCCACGGACGCCAATCCATATTTTATCGGGTTGAGTCCTGGAAGTGTGGGCTACTATAATATATCAGGCGGAAGACTGTACTGCTCTGGTTCTAAGGAAATGTTTGTCGGCTCTTCGGGCGGCGAGGGCCATCTAAACATCAGCGGGAGCGGAATTGTGGATTGCTACAAGCTTGATCTTTCCTCGAATAAGGATACGAAAACGGGGACCAAGCCGAAGGGCTACATTGACATCAGCGACAACGGTGCGTTGTATGTCCGCGACATTGCCGGCATCGGCAATTACGAGACTGATTACGCCGAGGTGGTTCAGAGCGGAGGGACGTTCGCCGTTACGAACAACGCACAATTGAATCATGGCACGGTTAAATACATCAAGACCGGCGGTTCGTTTGCTGTCGGCGGTGAATTGAAAATCGGTGGATCGGAGAATACGGCAAACGACAAAGCCTGCAACGCCACCCTGGAACAAAGCGGCGGTTCAATAGTGGTTTCAAGCTATACGCAAATAGGCGTATATGGAACGGGAACGTATGCACAGTCAGACGGTTTGTTTTATTGCAAAAACCATACGTCCATAGGCCGATATTCCAGCGGTGCCGGCTATTGCACCGTGACCGGGGGAACATTCACGGTCACAAACGTCCAGAACACCGTCGGTCTGTTGATAGGCGAGGCTGGCGCCGGAACGCTGACCGTCGGCGAGACGGGCGTTCTCGCGGCCGGGAGCGTAGTAATCGGGAAGAATAGCGGCTCCAAGGGGACGCTCAAACTTGGCGGCGACGGAAAGATCGTCACAAAGTCCATCAAAAAAGGCAGCGGCACTGCCACGCTCGTGGAGTTCGACGGCGGAACGATTCAGGCGATGGCGGACGAAGCGGCGTTTCTGGGAAATCTCGGCAACATCCAGCTCGGAGCGGGCGGACTGACCATCGACACGCAGGGGTACAATCTCGGCATCACCAACTGCACGTTCAATGTTTCGAGCAACAGCGGCAAGCTTAACGTTGTTGGCGGCGGCACGGTGACATTCACCGATGTGACGGTCAATGTGACCGACAACCCTTCGCAAGCGATTACGTTTGCGGAGCGGACGGATGGGGGCACGTTCGAGTTCGAGGGGGGTCTTCCTGAGTTCAACTACAGGGACTGGAAGCTTCGCGTTTCAGGCGACAAGAAGACGGTCAGACTTGTTCCACCAGGTCTGGTGATCGTGGTTATGTAGTAGAATTTGGAAGGAAGATCTGGGGATGGGCGATTGTCAATGCGAAAAGTAACCTGCGACACGGCGGCGGCTTCATCAGGTCTGACCCTGTTGGCCCCGAAATAGGAAACCATGCAAGGAAAAACATCTGCGGGAAATCCACTCTGCAAAAAACTTCCGGCGATGGCAGGTGCGCTGTTGCTTGCCGCCAATGCTGCGGCGGGGGTTTCAGCGAATCCGGTCTGGCCGGAAAACTTTCCAGACCCGACTATTTGGCAGTCGTCTGATGGAACGTGGCTTGCGACGGCCTCTTCGCAGGCGAAAAAAACGCCGCAGAAGATACTCGAGAGCCGGGACTTCTTCCAATGGGAAGATTCCGGCCGGCGCGTGTTTGCCGACGACGAGTACGCCGAAATACGAAAGAATTGGAAAGAGGTGTGGGCGCCGGACGCGTTTCGTCTTGGCGACGAATGGCTCATGTATGTGACGCTCTACAACTCTGCGGCGGATAGCGCGATTGCCGTGTTTTCTTCGAAAGACGCACGCGGACCGTTCACGGACGGGCGCATTGTGACGAGAAGCAGTGACACCGGCATCAAGGACACCATCGACCCTGAGGCGGTGCGCGACGACCGCGACGGCACTCTCTGGCTCTTCTTCGGTTCCATCGGCAAGATGCACCGCGTGAAACTCTCTGACGACGGCAAGTCGGTTGCGCCGGGTGCTGTTTACGAACACGTCGCGGGCCTTGACTCGTCTACGGTCAGCAATCGCCTTCAGGTTTTTGAGGGCGCGTACCTGAAGAGGCGCGGCGGATGGTGGTATCTGTTCGCGAGCAGGGGATGGTACAAAAACTACACCTACGGCGTAGTCGTCGGCAGGGCGCGGACGCTTGACGGGCCGTTCCTCGACCGCGAAGGGCGCCGGATGATTGACGGCTTTGGCACGACTGTCATTGAATCGCAGAAGGGCGACAGGTTCTTTGGCCCCGGCCACAACGGTGATATTGTCACCATAGACGGCAAGGACTATATTCCGTACCACTGCCATATTGCCGGCAAGAATCCGTCAGCCCGTCCGCTTTTTGTTTCGGAACTTGTCTGGGACGAGGGCGGCTGGCCTCATGCAACGTTACCTGTGCCGGCGAGTAGCGCGCGCATGGCAGCGACTGCGATGGAGCGTCTGCCGCCTGGGAGCGTGAGGCCACAGGGATGGCTCCTGAAGCAGATGGAGCTGCAGCTGGGCGGGCTGACTGGTCACGCCGAGGAGCTTTACGAGGACATCGGCAAGAGCGACTGGCTCACGGGCTGCAAGCGCGGCGGACAGTTCGCATGGGAGCGCGGCCCTTACTACGCCAAGGGGCTGGTTGCACTTGCATTCGCGCTTGACGACGAGACGCTAAAGGCGCGGGCCAAGCGATGGATTGATGCCTATCTTGCGTCGCAGAGGGAGAACGGAGACTTTGGGCCGAAGGACTGCAACTGGTGGGCGAACATGATTGCCCTCTGGACGCTCCGCGACTGGTGCGAGGCGACGGAGGATGAGCGAGTCGTGCCTTTTCTGGAGCGGTATTTTGCGTTCCAGAGAGGGGCGTTCACTGACGGCGCCTCTTTTGCAAAGGACTCTCCGTGGGCGGTCGCCCGCGTGGGGGATGAACTCGATGTTCTCCTTTGGCTGTGGCGCAAGACGCTCAAGACCGAATGGCTCGACTATGCGCGGACAGTTGCGGAGATGTCAGCCGACTGGACTGACTACTACCACAACGGCGGCACGGGCGGCTGGGGGAATGAGGGATACCGCGCCCACATCGTCAACTTCATGCAAGGACTCAAGACGCCGCCGCTGAAGTGGCTGCTGGGCGGCGGCGACGCAGACCGCACGGCGTTTCGCGCCGCGCTTGCGGAGGACGGCTGGGCGATGCGCAAGCATGGCCGCCCCGACAGGGCGGTGAACGGCACGGAGCCGCTTTCGGGTCTTTCCGCCTCGCAGGGTACGGAACTCTGCGCCACGGCGGAACACATCTTGAGCGCCCAGGTTGCGCTTGAGACGCTTGGCGACGCGGACATAGCGGACGACATGGAAATCGCCGCATACAACACCTTGCCCGCGACGCTTGCGCCGGACGGAAGGGGGATGCGGTACTACTGCCTGTTGAACCAGCCGTGCTGCATCGACGGGAAACTGCTTTACAACAATGGACAGGGCAAGGTGCCGAACGTGCCGGGGCCGTACTCCGGCTTCGGGTGCTGCCGCTCCAACTTCCATTTCGCGTGGCCGAAGTTCCTGGAGTCGATGTGGATGAAGCGCGAGGACGGGCTGGCCGCGACTGCCTACGGCGACTGCATCGTCAAGACGCCGATAGCGACGATTGCCGAGACGGGCGGCTATCCGTTCTCGGACGGCGTGAGGCTGGAGATCGTCGAGGCAGCGGGCGGGGAGTGGCCGCTTTTCGTGCGTATCCCCGGCTGGTGCAAGGACGCGAAGGTCAAGGTGAACGGTGCAGACGGCGGGTGCGCCCGGGCGGGTTCGTTCATGCGGCTTGCGCGCAAGTGGAAGAAGGGCGACGTGGTGGAACTTTCGTTTCCCTCGAAGCCGACAGTCACGCATTGGAAAGACGATTCGATTGCCGTCATGCGCGGGCCGCTTCTCTACGCCCTCAAGATTGACGAGGACGAAAAGGCGAGGAATGCAGCGGACTGGCCGGCGGTCAAGAAGGACGCAAGCGACGTTTTGCGCGACGTGGAACTTGGCTTCCCGATGAAGGAGCTGCGCCCGAAGTCGCCGTGGAACTACGCGCTTGTCGCGGACGGCGCAACCGGAGAGCCGCAGTTCCATGTAAAGGGTGAAGGTCTTGGCCTCCGACTTGCGGTCAAGGCCGTGCGCACAGGCTACGCGGGATGGGGAACGATGAGAGCAGACGCACCAGCGCGAGCCGAAGACCCTCCGCCAAGTCCCGTTCCTGCGGCGGCGGTGCAAGGCAAGGCCGAGACGATAGAGCTTGCGCCGATTGCGCTCACGCAGCTTCGCATCACCCTCTTCCCGTGGATAAAATGAACATATCAAGACGGGAGTTTCTGCTCGGTGCGGCGGCGTTGGTTGCAACGTCCAGCTTCGGAAATCCGATATTCGGCGGCTGGTACGCCGATCCGCAGATACGGCGCTACGGCGATACGTACTGGGTGTTCCCCACGACGTCGGCGAAGTTCGAAAAGCAGACGTCGTTCGACGCGTTCTCGTCCAGCGACATGAAGACATGGACGAAGCATCCGCGCATTCTGACGACGAACGAAGTGACATGGGCGAAAGGCGCGATGTGGGCTCCCGACGCGCACGAGATCGGCGGCAAATACTATCTCTTCTTCAGCGCGAACGACGCATACCCGGCGAGCGGCAAACGCGAAGACGGAGAGCCGCAGGCGCAGGCGAAACTGGAGGGCTACGGCGGAATCGGCGTCGCCGTCGCCGAAAGGCCGGAGGGGCCGTACCACGACCTCATAGGCAAACCGCTCATCGACCGGTTCTGGAACTGCGCCCAGCCCATCGACCAGTACGTGTTCGAATACAAGGGCGATTGGTACATGGTTTACGGCGGATGGTGGCGGTGCAACCTCGTGAAGCTTGCAAGGGATTTCAAGTCGCTTGTTCCGTTCGAAGACGGTGCAATGTGGCGCGACATGACGCCGAAGGACTATGTCGAGGGTTCGGTCATGTTCGAGCGCAAGGGCAGATGGTACTTCATGTATTCCGGCGGATCGTGGACGCGGGATACCTACTGCGTGAACTATTCGGTCGGCGATTCTCCGTTCGGGCCGTTTGTGTTCAAAGGGAAGGTGCTGGGCGTCCAGAGGCCGCTTGCGACGGGCGCTGGTCATCATTCCGTCGCCTGCAAACCGGGAACGGACGAATGGTACATCTGCTATCACCGGCGTCCGATTCCAAGCAAGGGGCGTGACCACCGCGTCGTCTGCATCGACCGCATGGAATTCGACGCGAACGGCGAGATAAAGCCGATAGTCATGACGGAGTGACACGGAGGAAGGTGTTCGGCATGAATGTGAATCGAAGGGATTTCATAGGCGGCACCCTCGCAACCCTTGGTTTTTCGGCACTGCCGGGCGGTCTCATTTTCGCGGCGCCGACGGGCTGGAAGCACGGCGGGAAGCCGAATCTCGTCTTCGGCGTTCTAAGCGACACGCATCTTCGGACTGCGAACAAGGGCAACGGCATCGGGGCGAACTGGCCGGACAGATACTTTGCCGCCGCGCTCGAATACTTCAAGGCGCAAGGCGTGGATGCCGTCGTCCATTGCGGTGACTTCGCGCATCGCGGCCAGGTGCGCGAGATGGAGTTTCATGCCGAGGCGTGGCGGCGGGTGTTTGCAGATGGGAGAGAGCCGGAGAAGCTTTTTGTCGCCGGAAACCACGACCTGCTGGGCGCAGATTACGGCGATTTCGTGAAGAAACGCTACCCCGACGAAGCGGAACGGGCAAAGCATGTCCTTGCAACGGACATGGCTGCGAACTGGGAGCGCATTTGGGGTGAGAAGTACGAGCCGGTGTGGCACAAGGAGGTCAAGGGCTACCATTTCTTCGGACGGAATTGGGGCGTTGACGACGCGGAGCTCGTGCGGCTTGTGGAGGAAACGGGAAAGACCGTCCGGCTCGACGATCCGGCGCGTCCGTTCTTCTTCATGACGCATTCGCGCCCCGTCGCTCCGCTCCGCAAGCGCGTGTCGGCGAAGCGCAACGCCGTCTAGTTCTTCGGGCACAACTACTGTAGCATCGCCAACTGGAACATGGCGTATTTGTACTACGGACGTCTGCCGTGCTTCGAGTGTGCATCGTGCGAGCCGCGCGGATGCTCCGGGCTCGTCGGCGACGTCTGGATAACGAAAGCGAAGCTGGAAGGGCGGGATCCGGCGAACACGGGCAAGGGACGCCAGGGATACGTCGTATGCATGTACGACGACATGATGGTTCTCGAACGCCACGATTTCTCCGACGGCGAGGCCAGCCTCGGCGCGGACTGGGTGATGCCGCTCGGCAAGCGCAATCCGCATCCGTTCTCGAAGGACGAATTGAAGAAGGTCATCGGAGAACCGCAGTTCCGCAAAGGGGCGAAGCTGGAGGTTGAGTTGGAGAAAAGAGTTGGAGTTGGAGAAATGGACAATTCCACTCTCCCGCTCGAACTCAAGACTCCAACTGTTTTACGTGTCAAAATTCCACTCGCCGACGGCAATCCCGGTTCGCGGGTGTACGCCTACGAAGTTGTCGTGGCGGGCGACGAGGGAACACGGAAACTCCGTAAGGCCGTTTATGCGGCAGGTTGCAATCTCGGCATAGGGCACGAATGGCAGGGTATCTGGCGTTCGGCCAGCCTATCGGCGACTATTACGAGGCGATAACGAAGCACTCGGGGCTTCAGGTGATATACGCCGACGGCGCGGTGACGCTGAGGCTGAAAGAGTCGGAAGAGAGGCGCGAGGAGTCGGGAGTTGATGGTTCAATGACTGTCGTTGTCCGGCTCAATGATGAGCGCTATCCATTTGAAGTGACTCGGTACGTCAAGAGCTGGGGCGACAGGATCGTCTGACATGACGGTGTGGAATTTCGTCTGTCGCGGCGAGTGGTTCGTTTTTTTGGTATAATTCAGACAAATGGAAAAAGTCAAGAAAGGCGTTGAAATGTTCTCGAAACTTCCGTCTGTCGCGATTGCGGCGATAGCGCTCGCCGCCGCGACGGCAAGGGCGGCCGTGGAGGTCGGGAATCCCGGGTTCCCGTACAGCGTCCCCGGGTCGTTCCTGACGGTCGGCCGCCACGAGAACGGCAAGTACATGTTCAGGTCGGCTTCGGGGCTGTGGATAAGGAACGTCAGCACAGCATGGCGGGAGGACGTCTGCCGTCTCGTGCCGTCCGCCGGCGGCAAGGACCTCGAAGTCTCCGCCTGCACGATGCGCGACGGGTGGCTCGAGGCGAAGACGGAGGCGGGCGCGATAGAGTTCGCGTATCTCCGCCCCGACGCGATCCTGGTGCGCACCAAGTCGCCGGCGATGGACGTGAGATTCGAATTTCAGCGTCCGCGCCAGAAGTACGACTTCCCGGCGACGTTCGGACGCACCATCGACTACCTCCACTTCAACGCCGACCGCATTCTGATGGACACGCGCAAAGGCGTCCGCGATCCCGACGGCGGCACGGTGCGCGTGCATCCGTCGAAGGACGGGATCGAAGTCGCGATCCTCGACATACACACGGGCGACTGGAACGGCAACGAGGTGAAGGGGACGTTCGAGGAGGCGGTCTCGAAGCAGAAGGCGAGCTTCGGGCGGATGTACGCGTCGCTTCCTTCCGTGCCGCAGGAGTACGAACGGGCGCGGCGCGAGGCGGCGATTCTCTTCTGGACGGCCATCGCCGGCCCGCGCGGGATGTTCAAGCGTCCGATGATGCTGATGAGCAACAACTGGATGAACAAGACGTGGAGCTGGGACCACGCTATCAACTCGCTCAGCCTCGGATATCTCGACCAGGACGCCGCGTGGGAGCAGTTCAGGTGCATGTTCGATTTTCTCTCGCCGGAGGGCATGATGCCCGACATGGTGTCCGACGAGCAGATATTCTGGCTCGCCGTCAAGCCGCCCGTGCATGGCTGGGTGTTCTCGAAACTGCGCGCGATGAAGGAGTTCCCGAAGGACAAGCTGGAGATCGCCTACGCCCTCATCGAGAAGTGGACCAACTGGTGGCTCACGCGCCGCGACTTCGACCACAACGGCCTTGCGGAGTATCTTGACGGATGCGACTCCGGCTGGGACAACTCGACGGCGATATGCATGAACCGTCCGCCGCTCGAAACGCCGGATCTCCAGGCGTTCCTTATCCTCCAGATGGATTGCCTGGCGGACATCGCGAAGACGCTCGGTATGGACGTCGACGCGGCGGAGTGGAACGCGAAGGCCGCGAAGATGCTCGATGCGACGGTGAAGATCCTTTTCGACGAAGACGGCGCGCCGCGCGTCAGGCGGCTTCGCGACGGCGGCTTCGACCGCGACTCGCTTTCGCTCGTCACCCGCCTTCCGCTGATTCTCGGCAAGCGCCTCCCGGAGAAGTGCCGTGCGAGGATGATCGACGACATCAAGACGAAAGGCTTCATCACGGACTGGGGGCTTGCAACGGAGTCCGTAAACAGCAGACACTACCATTCCGACGGATACTGGAAGGGCCCGATATGGGGTCCCTCGACGCTGATCGCGGTGGAGGGTCTCCGCGCGTGCGGAGAAGACGCGCTCGCGGACGAGATTTCCGTCAAATACTGCAAGCTGATGATGAAATCCGGCTTTTCCGAGAACTTCGATGCGAAGACTGGCGACGCGCGGCGCGATCCGGCGTACACCTGGACTGCATCCGCGTTTTTGGTGCTCGCGCACGAACTCGAGAAGAGACGCTGAAGCGCGTCAGTGGTTGCGACTTACTCTGCTTTGGGAAAGGTTGGTCAAGATGAGAAACAAGTTAGCATATCTTGCCGCGTGTGCGGTGGTGGTTGTTAAAACGGGTGGGGACAGACCCCGCGCAACGCGCATTTTACAGGGTTTTCCGCGATTTCAGCCCTTTGGATGACCTCGGAAGCGGGTAGAAACCACGCGAAGCGACTGCTTCCGGGCGGGCGCTGAAACCCGGCGGCACGAAAGGAAAGAGAACGGCAAGGCATGAAAGAGATTACGCGAAAGCAATTCATGGGCGGCGTGGCTCGTCCGGGAGGTAGCAAGGTATCTCGCGGCGGAAAACAGCATGCCGCCGGACGACGTGATGGCGTGGCTTATCGAGAACGACGGCGTTGACTTCCTGACGAAGGGCGCGGAGTCGATGGGCAAGCAGCGCCTCCTGGGCAGGAAGGTGATCCCAATGGCCGCCCGCGCCGTTTCACTCTATTACAGCCCCGATGCCGCCGTAATGTTTGGGACAAATTCCAAGTCGCCAACAGATCAGTCACGTTGACACAACGGCGGCACTTTTTGGTATAATTTGAATACCAACCTACAAAAGTCAGAATTTGAGGGCTGAAAATTAAATGCTGATGACTACATTAGAATGCATTGCCAAGTATGGCAGTTTCTACCGGATTACCCAGGCAGTCCGAAAAGGGGAGCTTCGCAAAGTGGCCCACGGTGTCTATTCCGATGGAAAACGCTACCGCGATGTTGAACTTCTGCTTATGAAGTATCCGATGGCTGTAGTCACAATGCTCAGCGCCTATTACTATTACGGTCTTACGGACAATGTCCCCGACAGGATTCACCTTGCGGTCGAACGCGGGGGAACGAAGATAAAGGACGTTAACGTTGTTGAATATTTCGTTCCAAAGGGAACTGGGAGCATCGGCGTGGTCAGTGCAGATTTACACGGCATGAATCTTCGCATATACGACAAGGAGAGACTGCTGATAGAAACGATCAGGATGAGGACGAAGATGCCGCTTGATCTCTATCATGAAGTCATAGGCAACTATCGCAAAGAGGCTGGCGCGTTGTATCCCGCAAAGATGGAGGACTACCTGGACGCATTTCCAAAGAGAGATGTTATTTTCGATGTAATAAAGAAGGAGGTGTTGTGATGAATTTTACGGTTTTCAGAGATAGGCTTGTTGCCATCGGATATTCTGATGACACCGCGTACGCCAAGATAGCGCATGACATTGTGTTGAAGGCGAAATCTATCAAGGCCAGTCAATGCATGGCTTGATGTGCCGCCAGAAGAGGCGGCTGCATCTATCACCGCATTCATTTCGTCGCTGGAGTGATCTATGACATACTTTACGTCAGATCAGCATTTCGGGCATTTCAACATCATCCGCCTCTGCAGCCGTCCGTTCGGGACGGTCGAGGAGATGGACGAGGCGTTGCTTTCCAAATGGAACGCAAAGGTCAAGGCGGACGATACCGTCTACATACTCGGCGACTTGTTCTTTCGGGCGGCGAAGGTCGAGCCGATCCTGAAGGCGCTCAACGGGCGCAAGCACCTCATAGTCGGAAACCACGACCACACATGGATGAAGAGGGTGGCGGCGTCCGACTATTTCGCAAGCGTACAGACTCTCAAGGAAGTGGAGATCGACGGAAGGGTTCTGACGCTCTGCCACTATCCGATGCTTTCCTATCCGCAGGCGCGGCGGGGCTACATGGTCTACGGACACATCCACAACAACGTGAGGGACGACTACTGGCCGCTGATTGCCCGCCGCTCCCGTATGCTCAACGCCGGAGTTGACGTCAACGACTTCGAGCCCGTGACGTTCGACGAGCTGGTCGAGAACAACCGCGCGTTCATCGCGAGCCATGCCGATGTCGCGAAGCAGAACCCCCTGACGATGTTCTGCCTTGAGGCGTAACGGATTTCGCGGGGGTATAGCCATATGAAAACCTATGTCGTCGTGTACAAGTCCCCTGACGGTCAAATCCGCGACCGCTATGTGACGGCCCGCAACCACAGGAAGGCAATGGAATTAGTTTCGCGGGAGAATCTGGAAGTCGTTTCAGTGGACAGGGCTGAAAACGAGGAGTCCCTGCACCTTGTAGGCAACCCCAGGAACGGATGGGGACAGACCCCGCGAAACGCGCGTTTTACAAGGCTTTATGCGATTTCAACCCTTTGAATGACCTCGGAAGCGGGTAGAAGCCTCTCGCGAGGCGGCTGTTTCCGGGCAGACGGTGAAACGGGCGCATATCCCCCGAG
>CADCAK010000034.1 GCA_902799385.1 uncultured bacterium
CGCGATATACAAGTGGAAGGTCGAGGGCGGCAGGCTCGTAGCCGTACCTCTCATCGAGTTGCGCGGCGACGAGATAGGGTGGACCTACAGCAGCGGTTCGCGAAAGCAGCGCGTCCAGAAACTTGCCCTTGGCAAGAACAGCAGCCAGTACTCCGGCATGTTCATTTCGTTTGCATACAATAAGCTTTTGAACACGGTTACGATTATTGGCGGCGTCACGATGTCCGACAGTCAGTCTAACAAGGAGGCACTCAGCGGCACTTTCAACTACAACGGCAAGTATTTCTACCAGATAAGCGTTGAGGACAAGGATCCCGTTACGACGAAGGGGACATACGGCGTGCTGGCGAGGAACTGCCCTGCGCGCATCTACTACCCGCGCCTCTATAAGGACGGCGCAGTGCCGATTCCGGTGGGCACTACCGACCTTCTGGTTACGACCTACAAAGGAGGAAAGTACTGGAAGGGCGTGGTTCCCCTTCTGACGACCACGGGCGTTACTGAATACAAAAACCTCTTTGACGATAAGGACGACCCAGATTGGTCGCTCCCCCCGGGTGGCATGGAGTCATTTGATTTCGTTGATGGCGCCTACCGGCGTTGGGGCCTTCAGGCGGCCTCGGACGTGACGCAGAACGTGAACGTCGCGGTGCTGCCGCTCGACTCCGGCTCCGGCTGGACGAACCTCACGAACATCGTAGTCCAGACGTTCAACTTCGCGCCGCAGGCGTTCTCGCTGCAGACGACGAGCCCTTGCCACGTAAGACTTTCCGCCGGCGGCACGGCCGACGACGCCCGCATGGACATCGCGGTCGATGACATATACCTCACGCAGTGGTGTGGCGTGAGCGGTACTTCGGCGAGCCCTGCGACGTCGAGCTACGGCTACTGGAAGGACTTTTACTACATGGGCGCTTGGATATCGAACCGAACAGAGAAAATCAACGGCAAGGTGACGACCGAGCGCGTGGCCGTCCTCGCGCCGCGCCGCGCCGACTCACCCAACAGGCCGGTGGGTATCCGTACCCCGTACCTCGAGGGCTACGGCGCGCTCATGTTCGACTACAAGGACTGCGGCGAGGACGCGGAGATCGAGGTCCAGCGGCTCGACATCTCAGCCGATAACCTGTACGGCCATCTCGAAGACGCGGCGGATGACTCCCAATGGGTAACGGTCACTAACTTCACGTTCACGGCAGGCGAGCGTGGCACGAAGACCCTGGTTCTCGGCATGCGTCTGCCAGCAAAGGGCGTACTGCGCGTCGTCATCCCGCAGTCGAAGGTGCGCACGGCATACGAGCACCCGGAATGTGATCCTAACTGGGCTGCCGTAACTATCACTGACATATATTGCTACGACAAGCCGGAGATGACGAACCCTGTAATCGCCACGGATGGAGGCGCGACTGTGTTCAGAACGGATTCATGCGAAGTGACGATTACGTGCGCCACTGACGGAACTGTCATCTACTACACGGATGACGGAACGACACCGAAGAAGAACGAGGAATATCTCTACACCGGGCCGATAACAATCACGGAGACGACGACTTTCAAGGCGATTGCTGTCATTGGAGATGTCCAAAGTGAATACGTGACCGTGACAATCGAGAAAAATCCGCTTACGCTTGAAGAGGCGTTGGATATTGGAGAAGGGGTGGTGGTCGAGACGGGCGAGGGCGTTCCATGGATCCCGCTACCTGATTCGACTGCCAAGGTGGGCGACGCGACGGCGAGGAGCGGCGCAATCGGCAACAGGACGAACACTTGGCTTTCGGCGACGGTCGAGGGGGCGGGGGTGCTGTCGTTTTGGTGCAAGGTGTCTTGTGAGCATGACGAGGACAACACTTTCACTTGGGATAGGCTCATGGTCTATACTAACGACGTTGAAATCGTCGAATGGCGCATGGACGGCGAAACGGACTGGACGGAGCGGACGCTTTCGTTCGACGGCGGCGCGAACACAGTCAAGTGGGTCTACTATAAGGATCGTACGGGCGCTGAAGGCGAGGACTGCGCATGGGTGGACGCTGTGGCATGGACGCCGAGAGAGCCAATTCCCTCGGTCGCGGCGGATGCCACGCCGGAAGAGGTGACAAATGCGATTGTGGCGGCTAGATTTGCGGATGCTGCAGTCAGGACCGTCGTCGGCGGGAAGGTCGAGGAATATAATGCGTTCAAGGCGTGGGCCGGAAGTGTTAAGGGCACGGGTGGCGATGCGCTCGCGGGCGAAACGGCGGTTGTAGCGAATGCACACGCGGCGGCGGCGTATCTGCTGGGCGCGGAGCGGTTGTTTGAGAACGAGCCGACGGTTGAGTTCGGGGAGGTGGCGGTTGAAGAGCGGTCGAGCGGGACGCTCGCCCCTACCATGACGGTCGCGGTGACGGTGAAGGATGGCGAGACGGCAGTTGCGGTCAATGCCGAGAAGGTGGCGGCGATGTTCGAGGCGACAGGCGATCTTGGCGACTGGACTGGCGCGGCAAAATTGATGCCGACGGTGACAACCTCTGGCACCGACGCAAGTGGCAAGATGACTTTTGTGGTCACACCTGGCGACGGGACAGCGTCAAAGGCGTTTTTGAGAATAAGACGATAGCGCCGCCAAGATGGCATATCCACGTAGGCCGGAGAGCCGATGGTCGCGGACGCGGTGGGTGTGTTTCGGCGGCAAAGCTAGCGAGCCCTAAGCCGAAACACAGCCTCCGCGTCCGTGACATCGCCAACGAGCGTGGCGAGTGCTGCCAAAATAGCGGTGGAGCGAAGGTCCGAGCGAGGGGATTCGGCGTATTCGCCGAGGGCTCCCCGAGGAGGAGCCTTCGGCCACCGCTAACTTCCTTAGAGGATTTCGATCTTCTTCGGCTGCGTCTCGGGACGCTTCTTGATCGTCACGGTGAGAAGCCCGTTTTCGAGCTTCGCCGTCAGCGTTCCTACATCGGCCATCTCGGGAAGGTCTGCGCTCATCGCGTAGCTCTCGTGCTCGAACTCGGCGGCCACCTGGCGGAAGCCGGCCGGATTCTGGTAGTGGCTCTTCGCCTTCAGGACGAGCGTCCTTCCCTCTACGTGCAGCTCCGTGTCCTCCTTTGCGATTCCAGGCAGCGATGCCTTAAGCACATAGCCATCTGGATTCTCCACGAACTGCGTGGACGGAACGGTGAATTTCTCTTCGGTGTTCATTTTAAATCTCCTTTCCTTTTTTGTGCGGTCCTTACTGGATCGCGATGTGCTTGACGCCTTCCTTCTCGGCCTTCGGCAGCTCGATGCGGAGTATGCCGTCGGTGAACTTCGCGTGGCAGGTCGAGGCGGCGGCTCCATGCGGGCTGAACCTCTTTGCCTTCCACCGCGGCGGGCTTGTCGGCTATCACGACTGCCTGCGGTTCGAGCGTGAGCGTCACGTCCTTTGCCGTCTTCCCCGGCAGCTGGAGGTCGAGCAGAATCGCGTTGTCGTCGAGGAACACGTTCACGGGCGGAAAGCGCCCTGCTGCACGCGCCCTCATGGCCTGGAACGTGCGGCTCGGCACGCCGAGCAGGTCATCTATGAATCCCCACGGATCGATGTTCATTATCGTGTTCATTTTTCTTTCTCCTTTCATGTCTTCCGTCCGCACCGTCCGGCGCAGACAACCAGGAATATTGCACCGCCCATGCCAAAGCCGGAAAATGGGCAGGCGCATTGGAAAATGCGACGAACTGTCCCAATGATGGGACATGGTGTCTCAGAAAATGGCTTGTTGGCTTACTTGGTCTTGCGCAGGGCGGCGTAAGATTTGATGGTGCGGACAAATGTCGCGCCAGCGGATGAAAGGGGGATGCCCGAGCGGCGGATGAGCCCGACGCGGATGAAGTCGTCCATTTTTAAGGGAATGGCTATAACATCTGGTCCGTTCAGTTCGCGCGAGAGCGCACCGGAAGCGACGGTATAGCCGTTTAGCCCGAGGATCAGGTTTGTCATCGTCGCGCGGTCGCGCACGCGTATGTTCTTCTTGCGGTCAATCGCCGGCATTACTTCCTCGGCGAAGTAAAGCGCATTCTCTACGCCTTGCTCAAAGGATATGAAGGGATAGTCGTCGAGCTCCTTAGGCGTGACGCCGAGCTTCTTCTTTGCGAGGGGGTGGCGCTTCCCGAGGAAGACGTGGGGCCGCGAGACGAAAAGCTCTTCGAAGGATAGCTCTTCCTTCTTCAGTATCTTCGTCAGCGCGCGCTCGTTGCGCCGCGAGAGGTACATGACGCCGATTTCGCTCCTGAGGCGTGCGACGTCGTCGATGATCTCGCTCGTCACCGTCTCGCGCAGCGTGAAGTCGTAGCTTTCGGCGCCGCATTCCCTTACGACTTCCATGAACGCCTCGACCGCGAATGCGTAGTGCTGGCACGAGACGGCGAACTGCGGCCTGCGCACGGCCTTGCCGGTGTATTTTTCCTGTATGCGCGCCGCGTCGTCGAGTATCTGCCGAGCCGAGGCGAGGAACTCCTCGCCCTCGCGCGTGGTGGTTACGCCCTTGGCTGAGCGGTTGAAGATGGCGACGCGAAGCTCCTCTTCGAGCGTTCGCACCGCCTCGGTCAGCGTCGGCTGCGAGACGAAGAGCTTTCGCGCCGCTTCGCTTATCGAGCCGACAGATGCGACCTGGTCGACGTATCTTAGCTGTTGCAATGTCATGGCATGGGGCATTGTAGCAAAAATTCCTGATTCCTGATATAGGAATGTTCTATGGATAGTGGAAATTATTTCCAATTATTCAATGGCAAGGGCGAATGCTACAATGTCCACGTTCAAACGCAAGAAAGGAGAATTCAACATGAGCGACAGGAAATTCCACATTGAAACGCTGGCCGTCCACGCAGGACAGCCGACCTTCGGCGACCCCGCCACGAACGCAAGGGCCGTTCCGGTCTACCGCACGACCGCCTACAACTTTCGCGACTCCAAGCACGGCGCCGACCTCTTCGGCCTCAGGGAGCTTGGCAACATCTACGCTCGCCTCATGAACCCGACGAACGACGTCCTCGCAAAGCGCATCGCGGCGCTCGAAGGCGGTGCGGCGGCGCAGACGCTCTCATCAGGCACGGCGGCGATCTTCTTCACCATTACGAACATCGCCCGCGCAGGCGACGAAATTGTCGCGGCTAGCAACCTTTATGGCGGCACGTTCAGCCAATTCGACGCGATCCTGCCAAACGCGGGTATCAAGGTGAACTTCACTCCCGTCAACGACTTTGGGGCCGTCGAATCGGCGATAAACGAGAAGACTAGGCTTCTCTTTATCGAGGCGGTCGGCAACCCCGCCCTTGACATCGCGGACATCGAGAAGTACGCCGAGGTCGCGCACAGGCACCATCTGCCGCTCGTCGTGGACGCGACTTTCACGCCGCCGCCGCTCCTGAGGGCGCTCGACCATGGCGCAGACTTCGTGATACACTCTCTATCGAAGTGGATTGGCGGGCATGGCGCTGGCATCGGCGGTGTCGTAGTCGAGAAGGGCGGCTTCGACTGGAGCGACCCCAAGTTCGCGCTCTACAACGAGCCGGACGCGGGCTACCACGGCCTCAGGTTCGCTCACGATCTCCCCGAGCCGCTTAAAGGCATCGCGTTTTCAATCCGCCTGCTCACGGTCGGCATCCGCAACCAGGGTCCAACGCTCGCGCCGGACGCCGCGTGGATTTTCCTCCAGGGCGTCGAGTCGCTGCCGCTTCGCATCGCGCGTCACAGCGAAAATGCGCTTGCGGTTGCAAAGCACCTTGAGAAGCACCCAAAGGTCGCGTGGGTCAAGTATCCTTCCCTTTCGCAGCCGGAACTCGCGAAGAAGTACCTTCCAAATGGCGCAGGCGGAATGGTCGTCTTCGGCGTCAAGGGTGGCTCAGAGAAGGCCCGATGTTTTGCGGACGCGCTCAACGGCGAGATCTTTTCGATTCTCGCCAACGTCGGAGACGCGAAGTCGCTTGTCATCCATCCGGCCTCGACGACCCACTCGCAGCTCTCCGACGAGGATCTCAGGAAAGGCGGGGTCCTGCCCGAGCTGATCCGGCTCTCGATTGGCATCGAGCACGTCGACGACATAATCTCGGAGCTCGACAGGGCGCTGGAAACCATTTAACCCCCCGCCCTGCCTCGGCAACGGGGCAGGGCATTTAAAGAAAACGCATCAAAACAACAATCAAAAAAAGGAATCGCACAATGAACAACAACATCAAGAACAGCAAGTCCATCCGCATCGCAGCCGCTTTCTCTCTTGCAGCAGTCGCTGCAATAGGAACCGCCTACGGAGGCGTACCGCTAAACAACCTTCAGGGCGCGGGAGGCATTGCCTTCAACCCCCTCGCATACACGGCGGGCCAGCCGTGGGAGGGCGGCGAGTCGAACAGTCTCAACAACGTCGTCTCGAAGCCGCAGTTTGGCGCGTGGTACGTCAACTTCAATGACGCTGACATCAACTGGGGCGCCTTCGGCGCCGCGTTCACCGTCGCAAGCCGTCTCGAGCTCTCGGCCGGTTACGAACTCGTCAACGCGAGGAAGTACGGCGACAGGTCGATCAACAAGTACAACCTCGGCGCAAAGCTCCGCCTTCTCGACGAGAACGCGTTCGACACCTCGTGGGTGCCGGCGATAGCCGTCGGCGGCATCTACAAGTACACTGACTCGCGAACGGTCGATGCGCTCAAACTCGACAACGACGGATTTGACGCATACATCGTCGCGTCGAAGTTGATCAAAGATACTCCGTGGCCAATCCTTCTCTCGGCGGGCCTTCTCTACACCGACGAGGTGGTGAACGGCGTTGTCGGACACAACGACTACGACCTTGTCGCCTTTGGCAACATCGACGTGCTGCCGGCGTCCAACGTCGCGATCGGCCTCGAGTACAAGCAGGGTGCGCGCGTCGGAGACGGAATCCGCAACCACGACTACTACGACGGCCATGTTGCATGGTTCGTCAACGACAACCTGACGCTTGTCGCAGCGTATGTTCAGACCGGAGACAAGGACAAGTTCTATCGCCATGGCTCAGCAAAGAACCTCGGCGTCGGCTCAGGATTCGTCTTCAGCGTGCAGTATCAGTTCTAAATTTATAGCCACAAAGAACACAAAGAGCGGCAAAAATCAACAAAGACACTAAACAGCAAAATCACCAAACTTTGATATAATATAACGAAAGGAAAACCGTCATGAGCAACACAGTAAAGAACATTCTGGCGAAGGTCGGCGGAACGCCGCTCGTAGAGATATCGGGCAAGCTCAACAAGGGCGGGGCGAAGGTTCTCGCCAAGGTCGAGTACTTCAACCCGGGCGGTAGCGTCAAGGACCGCATTGCCCTCGCGATGGTCGAAGCGGCGGAGAAGGACGGAACCCTCAAGCCCGGCGCGACGATTATCGAGCCAACGAGCGGCAACACCGGCGTCGGCCTCGCTCTCGTCAGCGCTGTCAAGGGATATCACCTTATTCTCACAATGCCCGAGACGATGTCAATCGAGCGCCGCAAGCTCGCTGCCGCCTACGGCGCGGAAATCGTCCTCACGCCCGGCGCGGCCGGAATGAAGGGCGCAATCGCCAAGGCGAACGAGCTTCGCGACTCCACGCCTGGCGCCGTGATCCTGCAGCAGTTCGAGAACCCCGCGAATCCCGAATACCACTACCGCACCACCGGCCCCGAGGTCTGGGCGGACACGAACGGCGAAGTCGCCGCGTTCGTCGCAGGCGTCGGCACGGGCGGCACGATCACTGGCACTGGCAAGTACCTCAAGGAGAAGAATCCCGACGTGAAGCTCTTCGCTGTAGAACCTGACACCTCGCCCGTCCTCTCCGGCGGACAGCCCGGTCCCCACAAGATCCAGGGAATCGGTGCTGGCTTTGTTCCGAAAGTGCTCGATACGTCGCTTCTTACGGAAGTCATCAAGGCCTCCGCCGACAACGCCGGTGCGACTGCTCGCGCAGCTGCGGCGCAGGAAGGGCTGCTCGTCGGCATTTCGTCCGGCGCGTCGCTCTGGGCGGCTCTTGAGCTTTCGAAGCGTCCTGAGTTTGCCGGCAAGACGATCGTAGCGCTCCTCCCCGACACTGGCGAGCGCTACCTCTCGACCTGGCTCTTCGAGTGACGGGTCGCTTTTCAACGTGGAGGAGATTTGATATAATCCGTGCGACTTTATGAAAGCGACTAGAATGGAGTTTATGGTCGGCATGCTGGCGGCGGGGATTGTCCCGCCGTTGCGCGGCGGCGAGACCGAGGACGCGCGCGCGGCGTTTCAGCGGGAGATAGACTGCGTTACGCCTGCCGACTGGGTCGGCTATTACAAAAGCGGCTTGACGTTGGACGATGCCGAGGGCGCGGAAATCCGCGAGCGGCTTCCGGCACTTCAGCGGTACGAGGACGCATTTGACAAGGTGCTTTCGGAAATCGATCGTACGGAAGTGGCTACGCGCCCAGCGGTGTGGTTTGTCTACAACATGGGCTTTGTCGTGAAGACGTCGAAGTCGCTCTTCGCCGTGGACCTGCATCATCGTCGTGCCGAGGTCCTTGCGCCCAAGCTCGACTTCGCGCTCATAACGCACAACCACGGCGACCACTATACCGACTCGTTCTACAGTGCAATGGACGCCAAGGAGCGAAAGACCGTCGTCTCGAACTTCAAGGACAACTACGGTGCCCACTTCGGCAAGAGGCATAAGGGCGGATATACTAGGGCGGTCAAGACGTTCGAGTTCGACGACGTGAAGGTGAGAACGACTCTGACGGACCATAACGACTACCTGATTGACTACACGACGGCTTTTGAAATCACGATCGGCGATTTCGTCATCTACCATTCCGGGGACTGTTCGAATGCAGGCAAGCTCAGGCCGGAGTGCCCGAATCCAGACCTCTGGATGTTCCATCCGAGGTGTAGCATGCTTCCTGTTGACGGCGCAAAGGCCGTGAACCCGAAGCTTGCGGTTGTCGCGCACCTTAACGAACTCGGACATGCGAAGGGCCGCGCCCGCTGGACATGGGCGCATGGCGAATCCGCGCGGCAGTCGCTCGAAGATGCGGGGTTCAAGGCTGTGGTGCCGCTTTGGGGCGATAGGATCTGCTAGGCAAAGACCGTTCTCGACGTGCAATAATGTCTTTTGCAAAATTGAAGTTGCTTCGCGAACGGCTGCGCGGCCTCGGGGGCGCTGTCGTGGCGTTCTCTTCGGGCGTGGACTCGACTTTTCTCCTGCGTGTGGCACACGAGGAACTTGGTGACAGGGTTGTCGCCGTAACAGCTCGATCGCATTCCTTCCCCAAACGCGAACTGGACGAGGCGACGGCGTTCTGCAATGCAGATGGCATTCGCCATGTGGTCATCGATTCCGAAGAGCTGGACATCCCAGGATTTGCGGAAAACCCACCCGATAGGTGCTACCACTGCAAGAGGGAACTATTCAGCAAGCTTCTCGCCTTTGCGCACGAGAATGGCTTGGCGGCTGTGCTCGAAGGGTCAAACATCGACGACGACGGCGATTACCGTCCGGGGCGTCGCGCCATTAGGGAACTCGGCATCTTAAGCCCGCTACACGAGGCCGGATTGACGAAATCCGAGATTCGTGCGCTGTCGCGAGAGATGGGGCTTTCCACGTCCGACAAGCCCTCGTTCGCCTGCCTCGCCTCGCGCTTCCCCTACGGCGAGCGAATCACCGCCGCAGGCCTGGAGCGCGTGGAGAAAGCCGAACAGTGGCTTCTTGACGCGGGGTTGGGGCTCACGCAGCTGCGCGTGCGCTCGCATGGCGACCTCGCGCGGATCGAGGTGCCGCCCGCTGACATCTCACGCCTCGCCGCGCGGGCGGCGGAAATAGCCGCCGCATTCAAGGACCTTGGCTTTTCGTATGTCACGCTCGATCTTCTCGGCTACCGCACCGGCAGCATGAACGAAGTCTTGCATCAACGGCAAATTGTCTGCAAGCCATAGCCACGGCTTATTGACGGATGGAGTGACTTCCTATTGGCGTCGGCGCGGGGAACCGTGGTATAATATCCGGTGAAAGGGTAGCCATGAAGATAATTGACGCACATTCGCATATCGGAAACTTCGGATCGTGGGCGCGGTTTGACTTCGACCTCGTTCGTCTCAAGGAGCAGATGGCCGAGTTCGACATCGAGAAGACGCTTCTTACGGGCGCTGGCTTCCACGACAACAAGTCGGTCATCGACGCCTTCCAGAAGGAACCTGACCTCATCGTGCCCGTCGCCTGGGTGAAGCCCGGCGGCGCGGCGGAACTTGCCGAGATACGCCGTCTTGTCGAGCGCGAGGGATTCCGCGCGATCAAGCTGCACCCGCTTTTCGACGCCTACTGCGCGGATGACGCTTTCGTCGACCCTGTGCTGGACCTCGCGGAGGAGCTCAAGATCCCTGTATTCATCCATAGCGGCCATCCTCCGTTCTCGCTGCCGTGGCAGATCGGCTGGCTTGTCGAACGCCATCCGAATGTCAAGGTCGTGATGCTGCACATGGGCCATGCCCACGGTGTCTACGTAGACGCGGCGCTCAAAACGGCTCGGCGCTATCCAAACGTCTATCTCGATACGTCGGGCTCCCCGATGAGCGTGAAGATACGCGAGGCATACGACACCGTAGGTTCTGACCGCGTCCTCTTCGGCATCGACTCCCCGTTCCACGAGCCGAGCGTCGAAATCGAGAAGATTCGCGCAACGCATCTTCCGGAAGATGCGCTTCGCCGCATCTACCACGACAACGCGGCAAAACTGCTCGGCCTTTGATGGTGTGCGCCATGCTCGACGGAATAGAGAGAAACGAGGCGCTGGCGCTCCTGAAGCCGGAGCGTCGGGAAGAACTGCGCGAGCGCGCGCACGAGACGACGCTTAACTGCGTCGAGAAGCGGTTTGATTTCTGTTCAATAATCAATGCGCGTTCGGGGCGATGTTCCGAGAACTGCAAATGGTGCGCTCAGTCGGCGCATTGGAAGACCGGCTGCGAGACATACGGCTGGGTCGGAACTGAGGCGTGCGTCAAGGCGGCGAAGGAGGCCGAGGCCAACGGCGCGGACAGGATCGGCATCGTGACTTCGGGACGCACCCTCTCGCATGAGGATGTGGACAATGTCTGTGCGGCGCTTCACGAAATGCGCAAGGCGTCAAGGATAGGGCTCTGCGCCTCGCTTGGGCTTCTTTCGGAGGACGATCTTAAGCGGCTCAAGGACGCTGGGCTACAGCGCGTCCACTGCAACCTCGAAACCGCGCCGTCTCTCTTCCCGTCGCTCTGCACGACGCACACGGCTGCAGACAAGCTCGAGACCTTGCGCACCGCGAAGAAGCTTGGCTTCCAGATCTGCTGCGGAGGTATCATCGGCATGGGCGAGACCGACGAGCAGCTTGTCGAGTTTGCCTTTGCGCTGAAGGAGATTGCGCCCGATTCTATTCCTGTCAACGTGCTGCATCCAATTGAGGGAACTCCGCTCGCGGACCGCAGCATCCTCGACCCGGAGCGCGTGGTCGATTCCGTTGCGCTTCTTCGGCTCGTCAATCCCTCGACGCCTCTTCGCTTCGCGGGCGGACGCCGTGACATGTCGGACGAGACGGCGGCGAAGTGCATCTACGTCGGAATGTCTGCGGGCATAGCGGGCCCGCTTCTCACAACACCCGGCGCCGATTTCGACGACGACAGGCATCTTGCCGTCCAGGCCGGTTACTCCGTCGGTACAATCAAAAATTTTGGGGAACCTTAAGGTTGCACAGGCATGGGTAATTAGGGTATAATCTGCGGTATGAAAAACGTACTCGTAGTCTCGATAGCCATTCCACTCGCCCTGAATGCACAGAGCAAAACGGTCATCCCTGCGCCTGTGCCGCCGATTCCTCCGCCGGGAATCCGCGTCGTCGACCTCCGATCATCCGAAAAGCCGGTGGCCGTCGAGAAGTCCGAGACCGTAGTCTCGGAGAACGTGTTCTTCAAGCGCGTGAAGGCGACGTTCACCTTTCTGAACCCCAACCAGCGCACAATGGCCGGTGAGTTCGAGTTCCCGATTCCTGACGGGGCGTTCGTCTGCGGATACGCGCTTGAGGTGAACGGCGAGATGGTGCCGGGCGTCGTCTGCGAGAAGGAGAAGGCGCGCGTCGCGTTCGAGAACGAGGTCAGGAAAGGCGTCGATCCCAGCATCGTCGAGCAGGTGAAGGGCAACGTCTGGAAGACGCGCATATTCCCGCTCGCCCCGAATACCCCGCGCAAGGCGGAGGTCGAGTACATCGCGCCTAAGTCGTTCGGCGACGACTGCGCCAGCGTCGTGTTCGAGCGCGACGGCGACGACTTTTTTATGGCGAGCGTGCCCGGGAAGGACGGCAAGGGCTCGCAGACCATCAGCGACAAGATCGCAGGGTTCACCAAGGGCACGATCATCTGGGACGCGAGCCTGAGCGCAAAGGCACATGCCGCCGCGTGGCGAAAGAAGCTTGAGGCGCTGCCCGAGAAGGGCGAATGGGCGCTTGTCATCTTCCGCAACCATTGCGAGTCCTATGCCGCGACCTTCGGCTTCACCAAGAAGTCGCTACTTGAGAGAATCGACGCCATTGAATACGACGGCGGGACGGAGATCGGCGAGGCGCTGAAGGGGATAGGAGGCGCGGATCACCCGCTGCCCGCGCTTTTCTTCTCGGATGAAGTGGACACGTTGGGTCTAGATAGCCCGAAGTACGAGAACATCGCCGGATTGACCGTCGCCTCGCGCGACGACGCGCCTGTGCGGACAGTTGAAGTGCGCAAGCTCAATCCCGGCGAGGAAAAGGTGATCGGCATCGCTCCTGTCGAAGGAAAGCTCCTCGCGACGGTATGGGCGTCGCGCAGGATGGAGGACCTTGCGTCGCAGGGGGACTCCAGAAAAGACGAGTTCCTTGTCCTCGGGCGCAAGTATGGAGTCGCTGGCCCCGGGCTTTCGCTCATCGTTCTTGAGCGGCTTGAGCTGTGGCTTGAACACAAGATCGAGCCGCCCGCAAACCTCGCAATCCACGACGAGTGGGTGCGCCGCCGCGCGGCGGACGACGACCCGATTGCCGAGAAGAAGGCGAAGGCCGAGCACGAGCAGAATCTTCTCAGGTACTGGGAGGAGCGCGTCATGTGGTGGAACTCCCCGAAGCCGCCGAAGAATACGCCGAGAAGCGGACTTTTCGATGGCGTGGCGAATGCGCAGGTGGCCAGGCGCAACCGGGCTATGGCAATGCATAGTGCAGCCGCCGCACCTGAAGATGGCACGGAGATGATGAGAATGTCTGCGGCCCGAGAAGCAGCGGCACCTGAGTCGGTCATGGCGCAGGGTGCGGTGCGCGGTGAGCGCTACCTTGCCCGTTCTGCCAGCGCCGCGAAATCCGGCGCGCCTCGTGGTGCGGCTGGTTCCGGCACGGCTCCGACAGTGACCCTGAAGGCGTGGGACCCGAAGACGCCGTACATCGACGCGCTCAAGGCGGCGTCGAAGGACGAGGCGTACAAGGTCTATCTCAAGGAGCGCGAGAAGTATGCCGACTCGCCGGCGTTCTACCTCGACTGCGCGGGATGGTTCTTTAAGGCCGGGGAGGCGATGTACGCGGAGCGCATCCTTACCAACCTTGCAGAGTTCAAGCTGGAGGACGCGGCGCTCTGGCGTTCCATGGGATGGAGGGCGCGCGAGGCGGGGAGCTACGAGCTTGCTATCCTCGCCTTCCGCAAGGCGCTTGCGTTGAGGGGCGAAGAGGCGCAGTCCCGTCGCGATCTTGCGCTCGTCTTGATGGAGAGCGGGAAGGCGAGGAAGGACGCGGCTATGCTTGAGGAGGCGATGAAGCTCTTTGCAGAGGCTGCGTTCAAGACGAGTGCGCGGCGGAGCGGAAGGCGCGGCAACGACTTCCAGGTGTCGGTAATTGCGCTTGAGGAGCTGAACGGGCTTGTCTCGTGGGTGAACGCCGTGGAATGGCCCGATGGCAAGAAGCCCGCGATTCCCGAGTTCGACGCGGCGTACAGGCGCGACCTGCCGATGAAGCTCAGGATCGTGATGAGCTGGGACGCGGACGAGACGGATATCGACATCCACGTCCTTGAGCCGAACGGCGAAGAGGCGTTCTACCAGAACCGCCGCACTGCGGAGGGCGGCTTTGTTTCCGAAGACGTGACGACCGGCTACGGCCCGGAGGAGTATCTCAAGAAGGAGCTTGAGAGCGGCAAGTACAAAATCCTCTCCAACTACTACGCCTCGCACCAGACGGCGCTTACCGGCGCGACCACTGTCACTGCGACGGTGTACACGGACTGGGGCACGGCGCAAGAGAAGCGCCAGGTGCTGACCTTGCGTCTCGACAAGCCGAAGGACAAGCACCTCGTCGGCGAGGTGGAGCTGTAAAGGACAACCAACAGGATTTCCAAGTGGCGAAGAAAAGCGGATTTGCGGTCAATGCCGAATACGGGGCGCTGCGGCTCGCATGCGGGCTCGTCAACGCCATTCCGTATCCGGTGGCGATGCATCTTGCGTCGTTTGCGGCCGCCTTCGCCGTGCGCATCCTGCGCTTCAAGCGCGCGCGGACGATGGAGCGAATCGCGTCCGTGTTCCCAGAGAAGACCAAGCCCGAGCGGCTTCGCATCGCCGTTCGCTCGCTCGCGAACGTGTTGCAGACCGCCGTCGAGATGATACGTGCGCCGCGCCTCACGCGCAAGTGGATGGATCGCCATGTCGTAGACGGACAGATGTACAAAGACCGTCTTCAGGCATACGTCGACGAGGGCAAGGGCGTCGTTATAATGGTGCCGCACTCGGGCAATTGGTATATGGCCGCATGGGCTATGGCCGCCTACGGGCTTCCGCTCTTTGCAATCGCGGCGAAGCAGCGCAATCCGAAGATCGACGCGTGGATGAAACGGCAGTACGGCGCGATAGAAGTCCTCGAGCGCGGCAGCGCGAAGACGCTCGTAGAGATAAAGGAGAAGCTTGAGTCTGGCCGAGCGTTTGCGATTCTCCCCGACTTGCGCGTTCCACAGCCCGACGTCGAAGTCGACTTCCTCGGCGGCAAGGCGAACGTGAGCCACGCGGGCGCGATGTTTGCCGTCAGGTGCGGCTCGCCGATTGTCGTCGCGGTCATGCGCCGCGAGAACGGGAAGCACGTCTTCGATCACGTGGGAACTCTCCGCCCCGATCCTGCGGCGGGGGACAAGAAGGCCGAGGCGGCGCGTCTCACGCGAGAGGCGATGAAGATGCTCGACGAGCGCATCAAGGCGCATCCTGAGCACTGGTACTGGTACAACAAGCGGTGGCTGCTACAGCCGGTGGACGCGAAATGAAGAAGAAGCACCGCCTGCCGTTGCCGATCCTCTTTGAGGATGACGACGTAATCGTGGTCGAAAAGCCCGCCGGGCTTCTTGCGACCCACACGAAGCTGGTCGGCCGCCTTGCGCGCGAAAGCCAGCTTACGGCGGAAAATCTCCTGAACGACTACGTCCGCAAGGGACAGGCGAAGTCGAAGAAGCGCGTATGGCTTGTACATCGTCTCGACCGCGAGACGAGCGGAGTCATGATGTTCGCGAAGTCCGAGGAGGTTGCCGAGAAGTTCCGCGCCGACTGGGCGAGCCTCACCGAGAAGACGTATCTCGCCCGCGTCGGTGGATTGCTTGAAGACGAGCGCGGGGCGTTCGAGTCGTATCTCATCGAAGATGCCGACGGCTACAGGGTGCGCTCAGTCGCGTCGCCTGATGCGCGTCGCTCGCAGCGCGGCGCGAAGGCCCCAAAGTTCGCCCGCACCGAATGGCGGCGGCTCTCCACGGCCGACGGCACCACGCTCGTCGAGGTGAAGCTCAAGACCGGCCGCAAGAACCAGATACGCGTCCACTTTTCCGAGGCGGGCCATCCAGTGATAGGAGACGAGAAGTATGGCGGCGAGCGTGCGTCGCGGCTCTACCTTCATGCGCTGTCGCTTCGCTTTCGCCATCCGCGCACCGGCGAATGGCTGGAGTTCACCGCCCCACCCCCAAAAGGCCTCACCTAACCACTAATCACTACCATGCCAGCAGTTTTCTTCGACATCGACGGAACACTCTTCGACACGCGCGCCGACCTCGCGGCGACGGTGAACCACACGCGGCGCGACCTCTCGCTCGCAGAGCTTCCGATTGAGACAGTCATCACGCACGTCGGGCAGGGTGCGCGCTATCTTCTCGAACATTCGATCCCCGAGGCGAAGGTTCCGTACGAGGAGCTGTGGGAGATATTCCGCAGCCACTACGCCGAGCACTGCTGCGAGACGGTCGTTCCCTATCCGAATGTGCGAAGGACCCTCGACGAGCTTAAGGCGCGCGGGTGGCTTCTCGGCGTCAACACGAACAAGCCCAACTTCGCCGTGAAGCTCATTCTCGAGAAGTTCGGCATGGCGCGGTACTTCGGCGCTGCGGTTGTCGCCGGCGGCGACGGCGTGCCGCTGAAGCCAGACCCGCAGTCGCTGCGGGTGTGCGCGTCGCGGCTCGGCGGGCATCGCCTCTCGTCGCACGACTGGATGGTGGGCGACAGCTGGACGGACATGCAGGCGGCGGCAAGCGCAGGCATAAAGGGCGCTTTCTGCACTTTTGGCTTCGGGCGGCTGAACGATTCCCGCTTCACGGTCAAGGTCAGCCGTTTCGAGGAATTGCTGCGCCACTTGAAAGCCGAGGAGTAAATATGGTAAAATACCCGCTCATTTCAGTTGAAAGGAAGTATCAATCATGAAGATGACATGGCAGCCCTCGAAGATAAAGAGGAAAAGGAAAATCGGCTATCGCGCCCGCAAGGCGACGAAGGGCGGACGCAAGGTTCTCGCGTCCCGTCGTGCGAAGGGGCGCAAGCGCCTGACGCAGGTCTAAAGGCCAGGCGAAATGTCCACGCGGCTCCCCGGCGCGAAGTACAAGCGTGTCTTCGACCGGGGGCGTTCCGTAAAGGGGCGTCTCCTCGTCGCGTGGTGTCTTTCGTCACCCGACGCCGACCAGCAGGCCGGCGTCGTCGTTTCGAAGAAGAGCTTTCACGACGCGGTGGACCGCAACCGCGCCAAGCGCCTGATGCGCGAGGCATACCGCCTGCTCGTGAAGAGCGGCGCGATGCCCGAGCGGACCGAATGGGTTTTCATCGGCCGTGCGGCGTTGAGGAAATGCAAATGCCAGGAAGTGATGGAGGAGATGTCGCGTCTCGCCTCTCTCGCGTCGCGACCTTCCCGCTGATCGCGCTCGTGCGCGCGTACCAGGTCGTGCTGTCGCCCGTCATGGGCGGCGCGTGCCGGTTCGAGCCGAGCTGCTCGAACTACATGATTGAGGCGCTCAAGGTCCACGGAGCCGCCAAGGGAATCCTGCTCGGCCTCTGGCGGATACTCCGCTGCCATCCGTTCGGCGCGCACGGCTACGATCCCGTGCCGCCGAAGGGGCGCTGGCGGCCGGACTTCGGGTGAACCTGCCGCGCACCCGCAACGGCGATATTTTTGGTACAATATCCGCAACAACCCCAAAGGAAAGGAAACAGCAAAATGTTCGGCATCGTGTTTTTCGCCATTCTGGCGCTCATCGTTTTCATCGCCATCGTCAAGACGGCGGTAATCGTGCCGCAGAAGACCGCGTACATCGTCGAGAGGCTCGGCAAGTACCGCTGCACGCTTGACGCCGGCTTCCACATCCTCGTCCCGTTCTTCGACCGCGTCGCGTACCGCCACACCCTGAAGGAGCAGGCGATAGACGTGCCGCCGCAGGAGTGCATCACGAAGGACAACATCGCGGTGTCGGTGGACGGCATCCTCTACATGCAGGTAATGGATCCCGCGAAGGCGTCGTACGGCATCGGCAACTACCTCTTCGCCACGACCCAGCTTGCTCAGACCACGATGCGCTCCGAGATGGGCAAGCTCGACCTCGACCGCTCGTTTGAGGAAAGGACGTCCATCAACGCGGCGATCGTCGCGGCGGTGGACAAGGCGAGCGATCCGTGGGGAATCAAGGTTACGCGCTACGAGATCAAGAACATAACCCCGCCCCGCACGATCCGCGACGCGATGGAGAAGCAGATGCGCGCCGAGCGCGAGAAGCGCGCGATGATCGCCGAGTCCGAGGGCGAGCGCCAGGCCAAGATCAACCGCGCCGAGGGCGAGAAGCAGGAGGCGATCAATCTCTCCGAAGGCGAGAGGCAGCGCAAGATCAACGAGGCCGAGGGCCGCGCCCAGGAGATCCTTCTCGTCGCGGAGGCGCAGGCGGAGGGCATCCGCAAGGTCGCCGACGCGCTCAGCGGCAAGGGCGGCGTCGAGTCCGTGAACATGCAGCTCGCCCAGCAGTATCTCCAGCAGTTCGGCAACCTCGCAAAGACGAACAACACCATGATCATCCCGTCCGACCTCGCGAATGTCGCGGGGGTGATCAAGGCCTGCACGTCGATAGTCAAGCCGATTGCGGGCTGACGGCGCAGCGCCCGGGCCGCTGCGTGCGGTGATTTTGCTATAATATGCACACCATGAAATACGACAAGAACCACGCGCTTCTCGAGTGCGCGATACCGGGACTGCCGCAGAAGAGCGGCAAGGTCCGCGATGTCTTCGACCTCGGCGACAAGCTCCTGATGGTCGTGACGGACCGCATCAGCGCTTTCGACGTAATCCTTCCCTGCGGTGTTCCCGACAAGGGCAAGGTCCTCAACCAGCTCTCGCTCTTCTGGATGGAGTTCTTCGGCATGAAGAACCACCTCGTGACGGCGAACGTCGACGAGTACCCGGCCGAGCTCCAGCCCTACAAGGAAGACCTTCGCGGCCGCTCCATGCTCGTCAAAAAGGTCAAGATGGTCGAGGTCGAGTGCATCGCCCGCGGCTATCTCACGGGCTCGGGCTGGAAGGAATACCAGAAGTCCGGCACCGTCAACGGCATGAAGCTGCGCGAGGGCTACGAGAACGCCTCGAAGCTCGACGAAGTCCTCTTCACCCCGACGACGAAGGCCGCGATCGGCGACCACGACGAGGCGATCGACTTCGCCGCGACCGTCCGGCTCGTCGGCGAAAAGACTGCGGCGCTTCTCCGCGACACGACTGTCTCGCTCTACTCGAAGGCGGCGGACTACGCGCGCGAGCGCGGCATCATCATTGCCGACACGAAGTTCGAGTTCGGCCTTGACGCGGACGGCTCGCTCATCCTCGCGGACGAGGTGCTTACGCCCGATTCGTCGCGCTTCTGGCCCGTATCTAGCTACGCCGTCGGCAAGAACCCGCCGTCCTTGGACAAGCAGTATGTGCGCGACTGGCTCGACTCCATCAACTTCAACCACCAGCCGCCGGGGCCGGTCCTTCCCGACGACGTCATCTCGCGCACGCGCGAAATCTACTTGAAGGCATATGAGGACTTGTCCAATCGTAAACTTGAGGTCTGAACCGCCTAACCACCCAACTACCTAACCACCCAACTACCTAACTACTTTAGCAGGAACCACACCATGGGAATGTTCGACCAGATAAAAGAGGCTATGCAGATGCGCAGCGAAGCAAAGCGCATCCAGAACGAAATCCAGAAGATCAAGGCCGAGTACTCGAACGGCGGAATTACCGTCATCGCGAAGGGCGACATGACGATCGACAAGATTGCGATCACGCCCGAGGCCTACGACGAGGTCAAGGCGGGCAAGCCCCAGCGCTTTGAGACGATGCTCTTCAATGTCGTCAACGGTGCGCTCAAGAAGGCGAAGGACGCGACGCAGGCTGAGATGCAGAAGATGATGCAGGCGGGCGGCGGCCTCTTCGGAAAATGATAGCCCCCGTCGCCGAGCTGGAGAAGTGCCTCGCGAAGCTTCCGGGGTTCGGTCGGCGCTCGGCTTCCCGCGCCGCGCTTGCGCTCGTTCGCGAGCCGGCGCGCCTTGCGGAACCGCTCGTCGCTGCGCTAAGGGCGGCCCACGATTCCGTGCGCTGCTGTTCGCGCTGCGGCGCGTTCACGACGACGGACCGCGACCCCTGCGACATGTGCACCGACGCTACGCGCGACGGAACTGTCGTCTGCGTCGTCGAGGAACCGGCGGACATCGTGTCGATCGAGGCGTCGGGCGCGTTCCGCGGCAGGTACCATGCGCTTGGCGGCAAGCTCTCGCCCGCGCACCGCATGGGCCCGGAGCGGCTCAGGATTTCCGAGCTCGTCTCGCGCGTCCGCAAAGAGGGCGTCTCCGAGGTCCTGCTCGCGCTTTCGACCGACATGGACGGCGACGCCACGGCCGGCTACATTGCTGAAGTTCTTAAAGGTGTCACAAGCCGCCGAGACGGCGGCTCCCCCAGTCGCGGCGACTCTGACTGGGAAAGCCGGCATCCTGCTGGCGTCAAGGTCACACGCATTGCCTTCGGGCTCCCGGCCGATTCCGGTATTGCCTATTCCGATCCTCTCACCCTAAAGCGCGCCATCGCAGGCCGCCGCGCCGTCTGACGCTTTTGCGCCAGTCGCGGGGCGGCGTCCGCCGAATATGGTATAATACCCCACCTATGAGTTCCGAGCTATCGAATGTACGCAACATCGGCATCGTCGCCCACATCGACGCGGGCAAGACGACGACTACCGAGCGCATCCTCCTCTACACCGGCAAGATACACCACGCCGGCGACGTCCACGACGCAAACACGACGACGGACTTCATGGTGCAGGAGAAGGAACACGGCATAACGATCCAGTCCGCCGCGATTTCCTGCCAGTGGAACGGACACGACATCAACATCATCGACACCCCCGGCCACGTCGACTTCACGATGGAAGTCGAGCGCTCGCTCCGCGTCCTCGACGGCGCGGTGTGTGTCTTCTGCGCGGTCGGCGGCGTGCAGCCGCAGTCCGAGACCGTCTGGCGTCAGGCGAACCGATATAATGTGCCGCGAATCGCTTTCGTCAACAAGATGGATCGCATGGGCGCCGACTTCGCGCGCGTCGTGGGCGAACTCAGGGACAAGCTGAAGGCGAACGCCTGCCCGATAGAGCTTCCGATTGGCCGCGAGGACGGCTTCAAGGGCGTCGTCGACCTCGTCAACATGAAGTCGGTGACCTGGGCGGGCGATGATGCCGACCAGGGCCAGACTTTCACGGTAGGCGAGATTCCCGCCGAGATGAAGGACGAGGCCGAGCTCGCGCGCGCGGAACTCGTCGAGAAGGTCGCAGACGTTGACGAAGGCGTGATGGAGGCGTTTCTCGAGAAGGGCGATCTTACGCCCGAGGAACTCGTGCCCGCGATCCGCCGCGCGACAGTCGCCGGCGCGTTTGTTCCCGTCCTCTGCGGCAGCTCCTTCAAGAACAAGGGCGTGCAGCCGCTTCTCGACGCGGTCTGCGCCTACCTTCCCGCGCCGACGGACCGCCCGCCTGTCGAGGCGACCGATCTCAAGAGCGGCGAGAAGGTGACGCGCAAGCAGGAGGACTCGGAGCTTCTCACCTCGCTCGTCTTCAAGATCGCGACCGATCCTTTCGTCGGGCGTCTCTTCTTCGTCCGCGTCTACGGCGGCGTCCTAAAGAAGGGCGCCAACGCCTACAATCCGCGCACGAAGAAGCGCGAGCGCATAATGAAGATCGTGCGCCTTTTCGCAGACGACCGCACCGAGGTCGACGAGCTTCGCGCCGGCGACATCGGCGCAATTGTGGGTCTTAAGGAAGTCACGACGGGCGACACGCTCTGCTCGGAGATGAAGCCGTGCCACCTCGAGCGCATCGTCGCGCCCCAGCCCGTGATGTTCATGGCGATCGAGCCCAAGAGCTCGGCCGACAAGGACAAACTCGTCGAGTCGATGAAGTCGCTCGCCGCGGAGGATCCGACGTGCCAGTTCCGTGAGGACGAGGAGACGGGGCAGACGATTCTCTCCGGCATGGGCGAGCTACACCTCGAGATTCTCGTCGACCGCCTGAGGCGCGAGTTCAAGTGCGCGGCGAATGTCGGACGGCCGATGGTGAGCTACTGCGAGACGGTGACGAAGGGCGCGGTGAAGGAGTTCACCTTCGACCGTGAGCTTGGCGGCAAGCGCCATGCGGTGACGCTCAAGATCGAAGTGAAGCCGCTTGAGCGCGGCAAGGGCGTAAAGGTCGATCTTTCGCGCGACTTCGTGAATCTCGTCACCGAAAAGCGCCTACAGGATTGCGTGAAGCAGGGGCTCGAGGACGGCGTCGTCACTGGCGTTCTTGCGCGCTATCCCATGACGGACATCGAGGTGACGTGCCTTTCGGCGGTGCTTTTCGACCCCGAGGTTTCCGACGAAGTGGCGTTCCGCTCGGCGGCGATGATGGGCTTCCGCGAAGCTGCCGAGGCCGCATCGCCCGAGTTCCTCGAACCGATCATGAAGCTGGAGATCACGACTCCGCCGGAGTCGGTGGGTGAAGTCCTCGGCGATCTCAACGGACGTCGCGGGACGGTGCTCAGCATGGACATGAAGGGCGATCTCCAGGTCGTCAACGCCCGCGTCCCGCTTGCGTCGATGTTCGGCTACGCCACTGCCATACGCTCTCTCACGAAGGGCCGCGCTTCATACTCGATGGAGACGGACCAGTTTGAGCTTGCGCCTAAGAACGTTAGGGAGGATATATTGAGCAGATAGCGCCTTCCCGCGCCCGGCACGCGTCTGGGGCGGAAATTATGGTATAATACGCGACCACTGTCGAATTCAGGGCAAAGAAGATGAGCGAAGAGGCGGAGAAGAATCTGATTGAGATGGCCGCGCGCATACGCGAAATGCGCGAGATCATCGGGTATTCTGTCGAGCAGATGGCGGAGAAGACGGAAGTCTCCGTCGAGGACTACAAGGCGGTCGAGGCGGGCAAGCTCGACCCGACGTTCAACTTTCTCCACCAGTGCGCGTCCACCAGTGCGCGATTACCTTTGGCGTCGACATCAACGCGCTTTTGAAGGGCCATAGCGCCCACCTTTCGGGCTACGAAGTGACGCGCGCGGGGCAGGGCCCCTTGACGGCGCATGAGTCGCACATGGACATCCGCAACCAGGCGGCAATGTTCCAGAACCGCCTCGGCACGCCCTACTGGGTCACCTACAAGTACGACCCCTCGCTTCTTGGCAAGCCCATTCCCACGACTACCCACGCCGGCCAGGAGTTCGACATCGTCCTCAAGGGCTCGATGAAGATCCGCGTCGGCGAGCACGTCGAGGAGCTGAAGGAAGGCGATTCGATCTACTACCGCTCGTCCACGCCGCACGGCATGGTCGCGACCGACCCGAACGGCGTCACTTTCCTCGCGATGGTGATGGCGGGCGAAGGCGGTGATACGCACCTTGGCCTTGAGACCGTGCGTCCGCGCCACGAGAAGGTTCCGCTTGTCGTCGACAGGTTCGTCGAGTGCGAGGAAAACGCGTCGGGGCACCTTGAGCACGTGAAGTTCAAGAACACCGAGCGCTTCAACTTCGCCTTCGACGTGATTGACGAGATTGCCAATCGCTATCCAGAAAAGCTCGCGCTCCTGCACGTCGGCGACGATTTCGTCGAGCGCCGCTTCACCTTCCGCGAGATCAGCGACATCTCGAACCAGATGGCGAACTACTTCAGTTCGATCGGCATCGGGAAGGGCGACAAGGTTCTCTTCATCTTGAAGCGCCACTGGCAGTATTGGCCGGCGGTTCTCGCGCTCCACAAGGTCGGCGCGATAGTGATTCCCGCCGTGAGCCAGCTCAAGGATCACGATCTCGTCTATCGCTTCAAGGCGGCAGACGTTAAGGCCCTCGTCTGCACCGCCGACGGCGATGTCGCGCACGAGGCCGAGCTCGCCGAGGCGGAGATTGCGAAGGAGAATCCCGGCTACGCGCTCGTCAAGATGATCGTCAACGGTGATCGCGATGGCTGGAAGAGCTTCGACCGCGAATACGTTGGCTTCTCGCGCGTATTTGGTCGCGGGCCGGACGCTCCCGGCGGCAAGGATCCGATGCTCATGTTCTTCACGAGCGGCACGACCGGTTACCCCAAGATGGCGCTTCACAGCCACCTCTACGGCCTCGGCCACTACGTGACGGCGAAATACTGGCACCAGGTCGAGCGCGACGGGCTGCACCTCACGATTTCCGAGACTGGCTGGGCAAAGGCGAGCTGGGGCAAGCTCTACGGCCAGTGGATGTGCGAAGGGGCGCTCTTCGTCTACGACTTCTCTCGCTTCCACGCCGAGCAGATACTCCCGATGTTCGCGAAATACGGCATCACGACTTTCTGCGCGCCGCCGACGATGTACCGCATGCTCATTAAAGAGGATATCTCGAAGTACGACTTCTCGTCGGTGCATCACGCGACGACGGCAGGCGAGGCGCTGAACCCCGAGGTATTCACACAGTTCAAGAGGGCGACGGGTCTTTCGATCTACGAGGGCTTCGGCCAGACCGAGACGACTTGCGCGCTCGGCACGCTCTTTGGCGACGAAATCAAGCCGGGCGCGATGGGCAAGCCCATCCCCGACTACGGCATCGACCTCGTCGATTCCGAGGGACACTCCGTCCCGGCGGGCGAGCATGGCGAGATCGTCGTCAGGACGCCTCGCTCGAACCCGCATCCCGGCATCTTCATCGGCTACTACAAGGACGAGGAGAAGACGGCCGAGGTCTGGCGTCACGGCTGCTACCACACGGGCGACCTCGCGTGGAAGGACGAGGACGGCTATTACCACTACGTCGGCCGCGCAGACGACGTCATCAAGTCGTCGGGCTACCGCATCGGGCCGTTTGAGATCGAGAACGTCATCATGGAGCTCCCCTATGTCGTCGAGTGCGGCGTTTCCGCCGCGCCAGACCCCGTGCGCGGGCAGGTCGTCAAGGCGACGATCAAGCTCGTGAAGGGCAAGGAGGGCACGGAGGAGCTCAAGAAGGAGATACAGGAGTACGTCAAGACGCACACCGCGCCCTACAAGTACCCTCGCATCGTCGTCTTCCGCGACGAGCTCCCAAAGACCGTTTCCGGCAAGATCCAGCGCAACAAGCTGTAATCCGGCCCTGCCGGGTCGCGCGCGCCCCGTGGGAAAATCGCGCGATTGATTTTGGGCCCGGAATAGGGTATAATATCCCCCGATACTTTCAAAACGCCCGAAAGGGCATTTCTTAAGGAGTAAACAAAGATGGTCAAGACGCCGAAGTTCGCGAACGACAAGGTGTTCGCGTGGGTTGACAAGTGGAACAAGGTCTGCA
>CADCAK010000035.1 GCA_902799385.1 uncultured bacterium
CAACGACTACCAGATTGATTACGCGACAAATGCACTGAAGAGGATCGACGCCAGAATTCAAGCAGAGAGGAAGGGGGATTGAGCATGGTGGCATCAGTGCTATTGTCGTCACTTTGTCTTGCCGCGGTCTTCGCCGTGCCGGAGATGCCGGAGGCGGAGTGGGACGACACTGAGGTCGTCGCGAACGCCGCGCTTCCGGCGGCGCGCGCCGATTCGCGCGTGTTCGCCTTCTCGCTCGAACTCGACGCGACGGCGAGCAACAACGTCGAGGTTGCGTTCGGGCACGACGCGGATCACGACGGCGTTCTTTCGCGGGGTGAGGCAGGACTGCTCGTCGGCTGGGACTGCGGAGAGTGGAAGGTTGTAGACTGCGCCACGGGCGATGAGATGGTAGAGCAAGGAACAGAAGGGCGCGTGTCGCTTGAATGGCGGCTCGTGTTCAACGCGGCAGATGTGCCGCGCTCGCTTTCGGCCACGGCGAGCGGTAACCCCGCATTCGCCGCGCTCGCGGCAAATCCGCCGCGCTTCCTTTATTCGACGGACTGGGACATGATGCGAGTGGTCTGTCGTGGGATGGATTCGCCAAGCCCGTCGATTTCTGGTTCGATCGACAACATTCCGCTCTTGATAAGAATACGGTAGAGCCATAAGTGTCTACCTGAAACCTAATCGTGTCAATCCTGTAAATCCTGTCAAAAAAAGAGAAAGGCCGAATCGCCATGAAGATTGAACTTCATCGAATCAAGATACGCGATCTTGTGGATGGATATGTCGATGACGCGGAGTCCGGTGTCAGAGGGCTCCTCGGACTTCTGGACATCAGGCCCGCCTACCAGCGCGAGTTCGTCTACAAAGAGAAGGAACGAAACGCCGTGATCTCCACCGTGATGAAGGGCTTTCCGCTCAATGTCATGTACTGGGCCAAGAACCAGGACGGAACATTCGAGGTGATGGATGGTCAGCAGCGGACGATTTCGCTTTGCCAGTACTTCAACGGCGACTTCGCGTGGGGCGAGCTCGACCTCGCGGCAAAGTACTTCCACCGCCAGCCGGAGGACATCCAGCGGAAGTTCCTCGACTACGAGCTGATGGTCTACTTCTGCGAAGGCGAGCCGTCCGAGAAGATAGACTGGTTCAAGGTCATCAACATCGCGGGTCTTAAGCTCACAGCGCAGGAGATGCGCAACGCCGTCTACTCGGGCCCGTGGGTCGCGGACGCGAAGCGCTACTTCTCGAAGTCTGGCTGCGTCGCGCAGAAGATCGGCTCGCCCTACCTAAGCGGAAACGCGGACAGGCAGGAGTACCTTGAGACAGCGATAGAGTGGATTATCAACTCGCCAAAGGACAAGGCCATCGAGGAGTACATGGCAATCCACCAGGGCGACGGCGAGGCGACGGAGCTTTGGCTCCACTTCCAGAAGGTCGTGAACTGGATCGAGACGCTGTTTCCGAAATATCGCCGAGAGATGAAGGGGCTTGAGTGGGGTCGGCTCTACAGGGAGTTCTCCGAGAAGAGCTACAACCCGAGGGAATTGGAGCGCCGTGTCGTCGAGCTGATGACGGACAAGGAAGTGCAGAACAACAAGGGGGTCTACGAATTCCTGCTTTCCGGCGAGTCGCGGCGTGAGAAGTTGAACCTGAGGCAGTTCGACGACGACGAGAAGCGCGCGGCATATGAGGCGCAGAAGGGGGTCTGCCCGGTCTGCGGCGGGCACTTCGAGTACGAGGAGATGGAAGGCGACCACATCGTGCCGTGGTCGAAGGGCGGCAAGACCGTTCCCGAAAACCTCCAGATGCTCTGCGCTGACTGCAACAGGCGAAAGGGCGGGAAATAGCAGGCGCTACATCATTAGGCCTGGGAGGTGAATCTCATAAGTCGCGGACGCGGAGGGTGTGTTTTGGCGGCATGCGAAGCGACGTAACCGCCGCTTGTCGGTGGCTCGTGCAGTGCACGAGCCAACCCGAAGCGAACGCGAGCAAGCCCTAAGCCAAAACACAGCCCGAAGTGGACGCGACGCAGAGCCATCGGGCGGAGCGGTTTAGCTGCGAGGAGGCGGCGCAACGGTTATGGCGGAGTAGGGGGTGGCGCTCGCGCAAGAGCCGCTGAATTTGGTATAATTTGCGCATGAGCAAACTACATCTTGGCGTCCTTGGGTCCGGTGCGGGCTCAAACATGCAGTCAATCGTCGAAGCGATCGAAGCGGGTACGCTTGACGCAGACATCAGGCTTGTCCTCGCGGACGTCCCAGACGCGAAGATCTTGGAGCGCGCGAAGAAGCACAACATCCCGTGCCAGTACCTCGACTGCGCGCCGTGGAAGACTAAGCTGGAAGGCCCTGCGGAAGACCGCTGCATAGAGCTCTTGAAGGGCGCGGGCGTTGATACAGTCGTCCTCGCGGGCTTCATGCGCATCGTCAAGCCCAAGCTTCTCGCGGCGTTCCCGAACCGCGTCCTCAACATCCACCCCGCGCTTCTCCCCGCTTTTCCCGGCGTCCACAGCTGGACGCAGGCGCTCGACTACGGCTGCAAGGTTGCGGGCGTGACGGTGCATTTCGTCGACGCAGGAACGGACTCCGGTCCCATCATCGTCCAGAAGGCAGTGCCGGTTCTCGAAGACGACACGCCCGAGTCGCTCCATGCGCGAATCCAAGTGCAGGAGCATATCGCTTTCCCAGAGGCGCTCAACATCCTTGCGTCGGGCAAATACCGCATAGAGGGCAGAAGGGTAAGGATTGGGGGCTGAGGACATGGACGTCTACAGGGATATTGTGGAGCATGCCATTGACGAGGTCCTGCCGAAGGCGGGGGAGCGCCCTGCGGAGTTGAGCGAGGCGATGCGCTATGCCGTCGGCACGGGCGGGAAGAGGATTCGCCCTCTCATTTGCCTTGCAAGCGCAGTCGCGGTCGGCGGCCGCGCTGAGGACGCGCGCTATCCCGCTGCGGCGATAGAACTGCTCCACAACTACACGCTTGTCCACGACGATCTCCCCGCGATGGACAACGACACTGAGCGTCGCGGCAAGCCTACCGTCTGGGCCAAGTTCGGCGAGGCGAACGCGATTCTTGCTGGTGACGCACTGCAGGCGCTAGCCTTCGCAGTCGCGGCAAAGGCGCCGCGCAACGTCGTCGAAATCGTTGCGGCGCTCGGCGCGGCGGGTGTCGGCGTCGTGCGGGGACAAGTGGAGGATATAGCCAGAGCCTGCGCGCCCGGCTCCGATGTCCCGTCCGTCCTGGGTGTCCCGGATGTCTCGTTCATCTACACCCACAAGACCGCCGATCTCTTTGTCGCGGCGGCGACGATGGGCGGCTATGCCGGCGGCGGCGACGAGGCGCGCGTCGAGAAGCTTCGAGAGTTTGCGCTAAATCTCGGGCTCGCGTTCCAATACGAGGACGATCTTCTCGACGGCGACTCGCCGTATTCGCGCGAGAAGACCGAGGCGCTCGTCCGCGAGACGACCGCTGCGGCGATTGCCGCGCTGGAGTCGCTGCCGGGCGACGTCTCGTTTCTCAAGTCCCTTGCCGAGAAGCTCGTCGGGCGCACGGCCTGAGCGGAGGTTCGTCCGTGGAACGGCCCAGAATCTTCTGTGCCGTCTTGCAGGGACGGGGCGTCAGATGGTATAATTAGCGGAACACAACGGAGCCAACGCATGAAGAAGATAATAGGACTCGCAGTCAGCCTCACGATCATCAGCGGCGTATGTGCCGCAGTGCTCGCGTACGTCAATTCGATCACGGCAGAGCCAATCAGGGCGACGGCCGAGAAGGCGAAGGAGGCCGCGAGGCTCGCCGTCCTGTGCGGCGAGGATGGATACGCCGTCGAGGGCCGCTCCGGCGAGGGGTACGGCGGCGACATCGTGCTCATGGTCGGTTTCAAGAAGGACAAGAAGACGGTCATTTCCTACAAGGTGCTTCAGGCAACTGAGACCCCTGGCCTCGGCATGAAGCTCAAGACGCCGGAGTTCGCCAGCCAGTTCGCCGGCAGGGACGGTTCCTCGCTTCGCGTGAAGAAGGACGGCGGCGACATCGAGGCGATTACGTCTGCGACCATAACCTCCCGCGCCGTCTGCAAGGCGATCGCCGACGCACAGAAGAAGCTGCAGAGTGGCCCGGACGGGTGTAGATGAGGGTCGTTGCGCTTCTCTTCCTGGTGCTTTTGGCGGGTGGCGCATCTGCCATCAACGTCTCCAACCGCTACCGCAGCCCCCGCAACCCCGAACGGAGGGTGCGCAAGACGACCGAGCTCATAGTCCTGCACACGACCGAGGCCCCGGCCAGGAGTTCCCTGAACAAGCTGTGCGAGCGCGGTGAGGCGCACTACTGCGTCACCGAGGACGGAACGATATACCGCATCGTAGACCGCGACCGCGTCGCGTTCCATGCGGGGCGCTCGATGTGGAACGGCAAGGAGGACGTAGACGAGTTCGCCATCGGCATAGAGTGCGTCGGCCACCACGACAAGGCGATGGGCATCGTTCAGATACGCGCTATCCGCGATCTTGTCGCGGAGCTCCAGCGGATGTACGGGATTCCGGACGAGCGGGTACTCTGCCATAGCCACGTCGCTTACGGAGCGCCCAACAAGTGGCAGAAGAAGAACCACCGGGGACGGAAGCGCTGCGGGATGCTGTTCGCGATGCCGTCGGTGCGCAGGCAGCTCGGGCTTGCGAGGCGTCCTGCGTCCGACGCGGACGTGCGGGCGAAGAGGCTTGTGGTGGGCGACGACTACCTGCGGCGCGTCCTGTACGGGGACGTTGACACGATGAAGTCTTCCTACCCGAAGACGCCTTCGCGGGCGGAGGGGCGGGAAAGCGGGCTGCTCGCATGGCTTCGCGGCGGCGGAGCGAATAAACCGGCACCGGCAGCCTCGCCGCCCAAGTCAATAGCCGAGCTGAAGTCGCGCGGCTACACGTTGAAGGGGTCGGTGACGAAGGGCACGACGGCGAGCAAGATAGCGGGCCCCCGCTGGAACTCGAAGGACACTTACTACACGATACGCGACAAGGTCATACCGGGGAACGCCATCGACCCCGCGCGCATCGAGAACGGCATGGGCGTTTGGATGAAGTGAGGCGCCGCGCCGCACCTATCCCTTGGGCCAGTACTTGTCGGACATCTTAGACGGGATGCCGACTTCGCCCTTTTCGAAGCAGTCGGCGAGAATCCTCCAGCCGAGGTCCAGAGCGTCGATGAGGTCGATGTTTACCGAGAGGTCCATCATCTTCTCCTCGAACATCGCGCCGTACTTGAGGAGCTTGCGGTCCCAGTCGGACATCCTGAAGCCCATGGACTGCTTTTCGAGCGTTTCCTTATACTGCGCGTAGAGCTTGATCATCGCGTCCATGATCGTGCGATGGTCCTCGCGCGTCTTGTTGATGTTAATCTTCTTGCCGTCTACATCCACGAACTTGTCCACGCCCTTGTTCACCTGCTGCTTAAGGCGCGAAAGCGAGCCGAACGGCTCGATGCGCCCGTTGCTGAGGTAGAACTGGCCTTCGGTGATGTAGCCCGTGTTGTCCGGGACGGGGTGCGTCACATCGCCGCCGGGCATCGTCGTGACTGCGAGGATCGTGATCGAGCCCGCGCCGTCGAAGTCCACCGCCTTCTCGTAGCGAGCGGCGAGCTGGGAGTAGAGGTCGCCCGGATAGCCGCGGTTCGAGGGAATCTGCTCCATCGTGATCGCGATCTCCTTCATTGCGTCGGCGAACGACGTCATGTCGGTGAGCAGGACGAGGACGTCCTTGCCCTGGAGCGCGAACTTCTCGGCGACCGCGAGCGTGACGTCGGGGACGAGTACGCACTCGACCGTCGGGTCCGCCGCCGTGTGGACGAACATGACGGTCTTCGCGAGCGCGCCAGACTCGTCGAGCGTCGAGCGGAACTTGAGGTACTCGTCGTACTTGAGCCCCATGCCGCCGATGACGATAACGTCGGAGTCCGCCTGAAGCGCGATGCGGGCGAGAAGCTCGTTGTACGGCTCGCCCGCCTTCGCGAAGATTGGTAGCTTCTGCGAGATGACGAGGGAGTTGAAGAGGTCGATCATCGGGATGTTCGTCTTCACCATGCGGTTCGGCATGATGCGCTTCGCCGGGTTGACCGACGGCTGCCCGATGGGGGACGGGTTCTCGTTGATCGCGGGGCCGCCGTCGCGCGGCACGCCTGCGCCCGTGAACGCGCGCCCGAGGAGCGCGCCGGAGAAGGGCACCTTCATGGTCTCGCCGAGGAAGCGTACCCGCGCGGCGGTGTCTACGCCCCTCGCGCCCGCGAAGATCTGCAGAGTAACGTTCGGGCCGTCGAGCTTGATTACCTGCGCGAGCGAAATTCCCGCGCGCGACTCTATTTCCGCAATTTCGTTGTACTTCACGCCTTCCGCCCGGAGCGTCGCAACGGAGCCCGACAGCGCGTCGATCTTATGGTAGACTTTGTTGTTGAACATTGATTTACCTCGGTTGGTGTCCGCTATTATACCATATTTGCACGTGCACTGCGGGACGCGCCGGCCTTTGTCGCCCCAAAAAATTTCTCGAAGAGTCATGTTGCGTGCGCCGCGAAATGGTATACTATCAACTACATGGGTTCCTATGCGGCCGTTCGCGGCCACCGGGACGGAAATGGAGCGATAGATGAAGATAGACAAGAAACTCAATGATGGCTGCCTCTTCATAAAGGTGGAGGGGAGGCTTGACACCAATACCTCCCCCGAGCTGGAGGAGGAGATGTCGCTCGACGGCGTGAGCAGGCTTGTGTTCGATTTCTCCAGCCTTGAGTACATTTCGTCGGCCGGGCTTCGCATACTGATCGCCGCCCAGAAGACCATATCGGCAAGCGGCGGTTCGATGGAGATCGTGGGGTCGAACGATTCTGTCCGCAGCGTTTTCGAGATTACGGGATGCACGGGGATATTCACAATCTCCTGACGGCGGCCGCTGCCGCCGTCGCGCTCGTCGTGCTGGCTCCCGGCTGCGGCGAGGGCGATTCCGCCAAGGGCAAGGCCCGGCGTGCCGACGACACGATAGTGGTGGTCACGCCTGCCGACATGCCGCCGTATTCCTACTACGACGAGGGGGCGCGGGAGTTCAAGGGCGTCGAGATCGACTTCGTGCGCACGGCCGCCAAGAGGCTCGGGCGGAAGGTAGAGGTGCGGCGCTGTCCGTTCGACGAGCTCCTCGGGCGGGTCAAGTCGGGCGACGCCGACATCGCCGCGTCCGTGATAACCATTACCGATGCGCGGAGGGAAGACGTCGATTTCTCCGATCCCTACGAGACTGGTGGCGCCTCGTTCCTCTACCGCGTTGGTGATCCAATGCCGACGATGATCCGCGCCGAGACGCTCCGGGTGGCGGCGGTTGAGTCGATGACGCACGACTTCTACCTTTCGGTCCACGGGATAGACCCAATCCGCTTCGGGGTGTACCAAGATGCGGTGGCGGCGTTGAATGAAGGGCGCGTGGACACGGTCTTTTTCGACGACGGGGTGGTGCGCCACACCGCCGAGACTTCTGGCGGCAAGCTTGCCGCATCGCGCCTTGAGACACGCGAGCATTTCGCCTTGGCGGTACGCAAGGGGATGCCCGAGCTCATGGCCGCGATAAACGCGGCGATTGCCGAAAGGACGCCCGCGAAATGACAAGGCAGCAGAAATTCCTCGTTGTACGGCTCCTGGCGGCAGTCGTGACGGCGTTTGCCGCGTCGATGGCGCTCAACTGGATCCTCCACGGCCAGGTCGCCGAACGCGAACGGCGGAGGCTTTTTGAAAAAGTGTTCAACGACGTCGGCTCCGACATTCGCTGGCGCGTGGACGTCCGCATGGTCCGCCAGGCGATGCTTGCGCGCGACAGGTACTATGAAATGCGCGAAGAGGGGTGGTGGAACGACCCCGACGAGTCCAGCCGCCGGCTGCGGGCGCTGGCGGGCGAACTGGGCGTAGACGAGATATGCGTGGCCGACGCCGAGGGCAACCTCACCCACAGCGCGCGGCGCGAAGAGGTCGGGGCGCTTAACTTTCGCACGGACAAGGGCCAGGCGCACGAATTCGTCGTACTTCTCGACGGCGCGACGGAGTTTGCCCAGTCCCTAATGCCGAATTCGCTGCGCGGCGAGATGATCAAGTACGTCGGCGTCTGGCTGCCTGACGGCGGCTTCATCCAGGTGGGGGCCAGCGAGAAGAGCGTGCGCAACCTTGCGCGCACGTCGGTCACCGGCATTACGAACGACTGGCATGTGAGCGGCGAAGACGGCGGCATATACATAACGACCGGCGGCGGCACGGTGATCTCCCATCCCAAAGAGGGGGGCGAGGGCGGGGTCTGGACGGAGCCGTCGAGAGACTTCTACTGGGAGAAGAGGATGATCGAGGGATTCCCCGTGTATATCGTCTTCCCTCGGCATACGTCGGTCGTCGAGCGCAGGCTCCTGGTTTCGATATCGGCAATCATCAACGGCATAGCCCTCGTGTTTGCATCTGTGCTCGCGGGGATAGTCTTCGCGGGTTTTGCAAAGGAGCGCATGCGCGAGCGCGTGGCCAAGGACATGGCCATGGCCGCCAGCATACAGGAAAACGCGATCCCCCAGGTGTTCCCGCCCTTTGCGGACGAGCGGAGGATGGACATCTTCGCCGCCATGCATACCGCCCGTGACGTTGGCGGCGACTTCTACGACTTCTTCTTCACGTCTCCATCGAAAATCGCGTTCCTCGTTGCGGACGTCAGCGGAAAGGGCGTGCCTGCGGCGCTTTTCATGATGCGCGCCAAGGCCACCATCAAGGGCGAGGTGCTGTCCGGCCTTCCGCTCGACGAAGTCATGGCCCGCGTAAACGACGCGCTCAGCGGGGACAACGACGCCAACATGTTCGTGACGGCGTGGATTGGAATCCTCGACCTCGAGACGGGCGAGGTGGCGTTCGTGAACGCGGGGCACAATCCTCCGATTCTCCTTGAGCGCCCGGAAGAGGGCGGGCGCAAGTTCATGCGCGAGCGCTCGGGGATGGTGCTTGGCGCGATGCCCGGGCTCAAGTACCGTCTGCACACCATGCACCTCTCGCCAGGGGGCATGATCTACCTCTACACCGACGGCATAACAGAGCAGCCGGACGGCAAGGGCGAGCTCTTCGGCGAGGATCGTCTGCTGTTCGCGATAGGGACGATGCTCTCAGCGGGCGTCGAAGCCATTGACGGGGGGAAGTCGCCTCTTCTCGCGGCGATCTTCGACGCTGTCATTTCGCATGGCGCTGGCGCAGACCAGGCCGACGACTGCACGCAGCTAGTCATACGCTACAACGGCGCGGGCGAAAAGCGCAGGTTCACGGTGGCGCAGTCCGGCATTGCCGAGGCGTCGGCATGGCTCGACGAGTGGATTGCCAAGGCCGATCTCGCCGGGCAGTCGGCGGCCCTGCACGTCATTCTCGACGAAATCTGCTCTAACATCGTGAGACACTCCGGCGCTTCGTATTTTGAGCTCGGCCTTTCCCGGCTTTGCGAGGCGGCGGGCGTCAGGATGGAGTTCATCGACGACGGAGTTGCCTACAACCCGCTCTCCCACGAAGACCCCGACACGACTATCTCCGTGTCGCAGCGTCAAATTGGCGGCCTTGGGATCATGATGGTCCGCAAGATGTCCCGCCACATGGAATACGAGCGAGTGCACGACTGCAACCTTCTCACTGTCGTGAAGTGACCGCCGCGAAGGGCGCAAAAGTCACGGAGTCGGCTCGAGATATGGTTTCATGTCACCTGGAATCGGCGCCTCGAAGGAAAGCTTCTCGCCCTTTGTAGGATGCCACAGCGCAAGTTTCCACGCATGAAGCATCTGCCTCGCCGGCGGCGGTTCGAGGCGCTTGTCGAGAGCCGGCTTTCCGTAGGTGCGATCCCCGGCGACGGGGCAGCCGAGCGACGCCATGTGGACGCGAATCTGGTGCGTGCGCCCCGTCTCGATGCGGCAGACAATGGGGGTGCTTGGTGCTTGGTGCCTGGTGCTTGGTGCTTGTGCGCTTTTGGCGATGACCTGCCAGTTTGTTATGGCGACCTTTCCGTTCCTTTCGACGATTGCCATTCGCTTGCGGTCCACGGGATGCCGCCCGATGAGGTTTTCAATCCGTCCGGAGTCGAGTGGCGGACGGCCGTGGACTATCGCGAGATACGTCTTTTCGACGTTTGTGTGCGATGCGAACGCCTTGGCGAGTCCTTCCATCGCCTTTTGCGACTTCGCGACGACAATGAGCCCCGACGTGTCTTGGTCGAGCCGGTGCACGATGCCGGGGCGCGCGACGCCGCCTATCCCTGCGAGCGCAGGGCAGTGGTGCAGAAGGGCGTTGACGAGAGTCCCCGAGAAATGCCCCGGCGCCGGGTGCACGACCATTCCCGGCGCCTTGTTGATGACTATCATGTCGTCGTCCTCGAAAACGACATCGAGCGGAATGTCCTCCGGCTCGGGGATCGCAGGCACGGGAGGCGGAATTTCCACCTCTATCTCGTCGGAGTCGGAGACCTTCATCCCCGCCTTGCCTGCGATTGCCCCGTTTACCGTGACGTGGCCTGACTTTACGAGCCCCTCTATCCGCGACCGCGAGAAGTCGGGGTAGATTTCGAGGATTTTCCTGTCGAGGCGTTGCATTGCGGATAGTATACCATATTTAGACGACGGCGGCTCGGCGGATGGGGCGGCACTACTTCGGCTCTCGACCCCATGGCATACGCGTGGTATTTTTGCTATAATACCCGCCAAACAGTCGCATAAGGGGAAAGATGGGCATACGCATACTTGGAACGGGCAGTTACTTGCCGCCGAAGGTCGTCACCAACGACGACATTGCGGCAGCTCTCGACACGTCCGACGAGTGGATATACTCGCATACTGGCATACACGCTCGGCATGTCGCCGAGGAAGGCGAGACGACATCGACGATGGCCGCAAAGGCAGCCAAGGCCGCGCTCGAAATGGCCGGTGTCGCGCCGGAGGAAATCGGCCTCATAGTCCTCGCGACATCTACGCCGGACTACGCCACGTTTCCTTCCACGGCCTGCATCGTCCAGGACATGCTCGGTTGCGTGAACGCAGGCGCGTTCGACTTGCAGGCGGCCTGCGCCGGCTTCATCTACGCGCTTGAGCAGGCGCGCGGGTTCGTGAACTTCTATCCCGACAAGAAGGCGCTCGTCATAGGCGCGGAGTGCCTGACGCGCATTCTCGACTGGTCCGACCGCTCGTCGTGCATCCTTTTCGGCGATGGCGCGGGCGCGGTCGTGCTCGGCAACGACGAGGCTCCGGGCGTCGCGTCCACAAAGACCGTCGCTCACACGATTCTCGGCGCGGACGGCAAGGGCCAGGACTTCATCAAGCGCACTGGCGGCACGCGCGAGGCGCTGCCGCTTGACCGCAAGACAGGCATCCCGCTCAAGCCGGAGCCGGTACTTCCCCAGCTGACGCTCCAGGGGCACGACGTCTTCGCGTTTGCAGTCCGCAAGCTTTCCAAGGTCGTCGGCGATCTCTGCGAGCGGCTCGGCACCACTCCCGGCGACCTCGACCGCGTCTTCGCGCATCAGGCGAACGGGCGCATCATCGAGGCGACGGCAAGGCGCATGAAGCTGCCGCTTGACAAGTTCTGGCTCAACCTCGAGACGACGGCGAACACGTCTGCCGCGTCTGTGCCGATTTCGCTCGACCAGGCGGTGCGCGCAGGCGAGCTCAAGGCCGGAATGAAGATCGTGATGGTGGGCTTTGGCGCAGGGCTCACCTTCGCGGGCACGTACTGCGTCTGGCCGGAACTGTAGGATTTAAAAGGGGATTACGACATGAAGAAAGTGATGATTACTGGTATCGGCATGCTGACCGCCGTCGGGAACGGCCGCGAGGCGTCGTGGGCGAACATCAAGGCCGGCAAGCCCGGCATTGGCAAGATCACCAAGTTCGACGCGTCGCGCTGCACGTGCCAGGTCGCGGCCGAAGTCAAGGGCTTCGAGGACTGGGCGATTGGCGGCGGACTTCTCGACAAGCGCGAAGCGCGCCACATGGCCCTTTTCTCGCAGTACGCCGTCGCTACTGCGAACGAGGCGTGGGCAGATGCTGGCTTCACTGCGGAGAACAAGCCCGACATGGATCGCGTTGCGACAATCCTCGGCGTGGGAATCGGCGGCCTTGAGGTGACTGGCGAGTCTTTCAAGACGCTTTTCGAGAAGGGCCCAGAGCGTCTTTCCCCGCTCGCCATCCCAGAGCTCATCGCAAACGAGGGCGCGGGCAACATCGCAATCGCGCTCGGCGCGAAGGGTCCGTGCCAAGTCGTCACGACTGCGTGCGCATCCTCCACCGACGCGCTTGGCTTCGCGATGGACTTGATCCGCGCGGGCCGCGCCGACGTCGTCGTCGCAGGCGGCAGCGAGGCGGTCATCATGGAGTTCACCGTAGGCGGCTTCATGAAGGAGAAGGCGCTTTCCACCCACTTCAACGACACGCCCGAGAAGGCCTGCCGTCCGTTCAACCAGGACCGCGACGGCTTCGTAATGGGCGAGGGCGCGGCGATTCTCGTGCTCGAGTCCGAGGAATACGCCAAGGCGCGCGGCGCGAAGGTCTACGCCGAGCTCGCTGGCTACGGCGCGACTTGCGACTCCTACCACATCACGGCACCCGACCCTTCCGCCGACGGCGCGGTAAAGGCGATTGAGATTGCGCTCAAGGATGCTGGCGTCGAGGACAAGTCAACCGTCGGATACATCAACGCCCACGGCACTTCCACCCATCTCAACGACCAGATGGAGACAAATGCGTTTAAGCGCGTCTTCGGCGTCGAAGAGGCCAAGAAGATAAACATCTCGTCCACCAAGCCGTGCCACGGCCACTGCCTTGGCGCGACCGGCGCAATCGAGGCGGCTGTCACGGCTCTCGCGATCAAGGAAGGGTTCGTTCCACCGACGATCAACTATGAAAAGCCCGATCTCGAGGTCGATGCCGAGAAGGGCGAGACGCCGCTTGACCTCAACTATACGCCGAACGTCGGCGTGAAGCGCGACATAGACGTTGCGCTCTCCACCTCGCTTGGCTTCGGCGGGCACAATGGCGTCCTTGTTCTTAAGAAAGTGTAAAGTTGAGGGTTTCGAGATGGAGTTTCCAAAGTTCAAACAAGAATTCAACCGCCCCGGCATCGGGCTGCTGCCGCATCGCCCGCCGTTCCTCTTCGTCGACACGCTCCTGTCCGCCGACGAGACGGGGGCTCTTGGCGAATACACGTTCACTGCCGAGAAGAACGACTTCTTCAAGGGCCATTTCCCCGACTATCCCGTTGTTCCCGGCGTCGTGCTCGTTGAGGCGATGAGCCAGGTCGCAGGTGCGTCCGTCGTCGCGCGCGGAGTCCTTGGCAATCAGGCGGCGTTTGCGTTTGCCGCAATCGAGGAAGCGCGTTTCAAGCGGCCAGTCCGTCCCGGCGATAAGCTCGTAACTGTAGTCAAGATCGTGCGCGAGCGCGTTCCGCTCGGCGTCTACGACGTGACAGGCTACGTGGGCGACGAGCTTGCAGCGAGCGCCAAGGTCAAGTGCATGCTGATGAACGGGCGCAAATGATCAGGATTGTCAAGACAGGCGATAGGCGCATCGAGAAATTCAACGCGCGTCCGGCGTTTCCCGAAGAGGCCGAGAAGGCTGCGGCATCGGCGCTTGCCGAAATCAAGGCGCGCGGCGACGCGGCGGTTCTCGATCTCGTTGCGAAGTTCGAGGGCTTCAAGGCGAAGAACGCAAAGGCGCTGAAGGTCGATCTCGCGAAAGTCTCTGAGAAGGGCATCGACGCGAAAATCGTCCGCGCCGTGAAAGACGCGCATCGCCGCGTCCTTAAGTTCTCCAAGGCGTCTTTGCGCGGTCCATGGTCGATGAAGTCGCCTCGCGGAGGGTCTTTGGGCGAGTTCTACTCTCCGATGGATCGCGTCGGCGTGTATATCCCCGGCGGCACCGCTCCTCTCGCGTCGACTTCCGTTATGACCGTGACGCTCGCCAAGGCGGCTGGCGTGAAGGAAATCGTCGCTTGCACTCCTGCGGGCGCGACGGGCGAGGTGAATCCCGTGCTTCTTTACGCGCTAAAGCTCGCTGGTGCGACTGAAGTCTACCGCGTCGGCGGCATACAGGCAATCGGCATGATGGCTTTCGGCACGAAGACCTGCAAGAAGGTCCAGAAGATTGCAGGCCCCGGAAATGCGTTTGTGACAGCCGCGAAGCGCCAGGTCTATGGATATGTCGCGATAGACCAGGTTGCGGGCCCGAGCGAAATTGCAGTCCTCACAGACGGTTCTGTAGACGTCCGCTGGATTGCGGCAGACCTCCTTTCGCAGGCCGAGCACGGCAGCGGATGGGAGAAGTCGCTTTGCGTTTGCACTTCCGAGAAGTTTGCGGAGAAGATTCGTGACGAGGTTCTTCGCCAGACAGAGACGCTTTCGAGAAAGGTGCTCATCAAGCGCGTGATCGACAGAGACGGCATCCTCATCGTCGTTGCGAAGAGCGTCGCCGAAGGGCTCGATGTCGTCAACCGATTCGCGCCCGAGCACTTCGAGATAATGACGAAGGACGCCGTCAAGGTGATGAAGGGCGTGAGGAGCGCGGGTGCGGTGTTTGCAGGCCCATGGACGCCAGAGTCGGCCGGTGATTTCGTCGCTGGGCCGAGCCATGTGCTTCCGACAGGCGGAGCCGCGAATATGTTCAACGGCCTTACGCCTGACGACTTCCGCCGCCGTCACAGCTTTGTCGCGTTTACGAAGGGCGATCTTGCCGAGACGAGGGAGACGATCGAGTCGTTTGCCGCCGTCGAAGGGCTTGACGCGCATGGCCGCGCGGCGACGATCAGGTTTTTGTAGGTGGGTGTGCCCGTAACCTTTCAACTTTTCAACTCTTGAACTTTCTTATAAAACATGCCTACGACGTGGGGGCCGGCCTTGCGGCCTGTGTCTGGCCGTTCATGCCGAAGCGCCGCAGGATTGCCGTTGAGAATGTTCTTAAGTGCGGCATCGCGTCGGACGAGAAGGAGGCGCGGCGAATTGCGAAGAAGTCGTTTTGCCATCTCGCGGGGCACATTGCCGAGGCGCTTTTCGTTCCTGGCGTGGTGACGAAGGAGAACTGGCGCGATCACCTCGACTTCTCCGCCGTCGATCCCGAGACCGTCAAGCTTCTTCTCGATACGCCCGATACGCCGATAATACTCGTAAGCTCCCACCACGGCGTATGGGAGGCGGCGACGAACGTCCTCTCGTTCGCGCGTCCGATGATCGCGATTGCGCGCGTGATGAACAACAAGCTTGTCGCGAAGTGGATGGCGAAGCACCATTTTCGCGGCCCCGTCACCGTAATCGACAAGAAGAACGGCTTTACACCGGAGGTCATGCGCCAGTGGGCGGATACAAACGCGGCGATGACGATTCTCATGGACCAGCATACGTCTGGCGGCGCAATGCTTAAGTTCTTCGGCCGCCCCGCAAAGACGTTTACCTCGGCGACGCGGCTTGCGATGCGCACAGGGCGTCCCATAGTCGTCGGCTCGTTCGTGCGCATAGCGCCGTTCAAGTACCGTCTTGTCGGCGGAAGCCCAGTGCGCTTCTCGAAGTCGGACGACAAGCTTGCCGCGACGCAGCTTCTGAACGACCGCCTTGAAGATGCCATCCGGCAGTATCCCGAGCAGTATCTCTGGGCGCACCGCCGCTGGAGGAATGACTGATGGCCGAGGAACGGACGCCGGAGGAATACCGCGCCTTTTTCGCAGAGGTGTTCGCCGCGCTCGATGCAACGCCGCGCACGATGAAAATCAAGGTCTTCGGCGAAGGGCTCACGATCGACATCGTTGACGGCAATCCCGTGTTTAAGACTGCTGGCGGCTCGGCAAAGGCCGACTTTCGGCTTCGCTGGCTTGCGGAGCACCCAGTGCCTCTGACGCTAAGGAAAAAGTCGGTGTTCACCTTTGTTCCAACGACAGGCAACCGAGTGAAAGTGAGGGTGAAATGAGTTGCAAAGGTCTTTCATTGATGAGCGGCGGGCTCGACAGCCAGCTTGCCGTGCGCGTCCTTGAACGCGCTGGCGCGGAAGTCGAGTGCGTTTGCTTCGAGACTCCATTCTTTTCGTCGGCCAATGCGCGAAGGGCCGCCGCCGCCCTTGGCGTGAAGCTCCACGTTCTCGACTTTACCGAAGACGAAGTCGCTCTTGTCGAGAATCCTCCGCACGGCTTTGGCGGCGCGATGAATCCCTGCATCGACTGCCACGCGACTATGATACGCCGCGCAGGCGAGCTTATGGCGTCGCTTGGATATGATTTCGTCGCGACTGGAGAGGTGCAGGGGCAGCGCCCTATGTCGCAGAACAAGCAGTCGCTTTGCACCGTCGAGAAATCCTCCGGGCTCAAGGGGCGACTCATCCGCCCGATGTCGGCGAAGTTGCTTGAGCCGACGATTCCGGAAATCGAGGGCAAGCTCGACCGCGAGAAGCTTCTCGACATCAGCGGACGCTCGCGCGACCGCCAGATTGCGCTCGCAAAGGAGTTTGGCATTACTGACTATCCCTCGCCCGCCGGCGGCTGCAAGCTGACCGAAGAGGCGTATGGCCGCAAGCTTAAGGATTTGATGGAGCACGAGGGAATTCGAGACAAGGCGACTGGCGCCGTAAACCGCGCGCTTCTCGACTTGCTCGCAGTCGGGCGGCGATTCCGTCTCCCCGGAGGAAGTTCTGTCATTCTCGGGCGCGATGCAGGTGAGAACGCGCGGCTTGAGAAGGGTACTTTTGCCGCGATCGTGAAGCCGACTAACGGAATTCCAGGGCCGACGGCGGCGATTCCCGTCCTTGTCGCGGAATCGGACTTACCGCTTGCGCAGTCGCTTGTGAACGCATATGTTCGCGGAACAACGCCCGCTGATCGCCAGTCATTCAAGTCATATCAGCTCACGTGACGGACGACAGAGGGTAATCCCGCGCATTGTTTGTTTAGCCCCTGAGCAGAAAATGCTTTAGGTGCGTTGGCGCGAAAGCGGCGGGGAGTGTTTTCGGCTCAAGGCTGAAAGTCGCCTCGCCATTGGTCGGCGCGGCGACTAGGTCGGGCGCGTGGCTACTCCGCCGAGTCCCGTCCGTCCCATCCGTCCCGTCCGTCCTGTCCGTCCCGGCTGCCCAACGAGTGCCGCGCTGTCAGGGGTAGCGCTACCTTTGGCGAAAGGTCCGGGGACCGTTGGGCGAAAGGTCCGGGGACCGTTAGGGGAAAGGTCCGGGGACCGTTAGGGGAAAGGTCCGGGAACCGTGGAAAGGGGGCGGTGAAAAAATTTTTGCAAAAAGTAGTTGCATGGTTACGGGTATAATATGATATAATGCACGGGTAGGACACTCCACATCTACGGCGCCTGGGGAAAGAAGACGAAGTAGCATGTCAGTGATCCGGAGGACTGAACCCATGAGGACGAAATCAAGTTTCAATCGCTGGTCGCTGCGTTGCAAAAAGCTTCTGATGGCTTTAGGCTTGGCGTCGCTTGCGGCGCTGCCGGTTGCAGGCGCGGAGTGGCATGTATCAGGGTATGGAATAAAATGGAACGGGCAGTACGACTTGGATTCCGTGCCCGAAGAGCACGCCGACGAGCCTGGCTGCACGTTTGTTTTCATTGATGTGCTGTCGGAAATCTCTTTTGGTGGCCTGGCGTGGTCGGAAATCTCAAAGGAGTGGGTCAAAGTATATGCCGATGATTCTGTTAAATCCTATGGCGTGGGCATCCCATATACAATCTATCGGGACGACGTCGCCATAGCTACGGGTGTGTCCGCATATGGATTGGACGGGAGCATCTGGTTCACCGACTACGATGCAGTTCCGGGAAGGAGCTACAATTACGAAGTAAGGGTCAGCAAGGAAGACGTGGCGAAATTCCTGGATGGCCGTACGCTTACGTCGGAATTCGCCGGCGTGTTCACCAACGCGGAGGATTTCACAAGCGGGGCTTTGCCCTTTAGATGCTACTTCTCGTACACGGCGGAGGTCGGGACAAACGAGGTCGCATTCACCAGGGACGGGGGCGAGCAGAATGTCGGACTTGCCATCTACAAGGAAACGGAAACGGGTTCGATTCGGGACTGGAGCCCCCCTGTCAGCGTTTACTCTGACGAGGACTGGTTATGTCCAAGGTTCGACGCCGCCGACTGGCAGCGCAAGAAAATAGTCATCTGGACCGATGAAAACGACACCGGCTCGGCGAGGGAAGGCGTCGTGACAATCTTGTATCCGGCGGGGGTTGGCGAAGGCTACAAATGGCAGATCAAGGTGACGCAGGCGGGGAATGCCACCGAAATCTGGACGCTCAAGTACCACAGCAACAACGGCAAGAACGACCTCGACACGCAGAACTTCAAGGTCGGCGAGGAGAAGCGGCTCTACTACATGAACTCGCGCCTCGGCTGGGAGTACAAAGACGAGGACGGATTCAACTACGTCTTCATGGGCTGGGCGAAGTCGCCGACGGGCGGCGTCGCCTTCGAGAACGGCGCGCTCGTCAAGGACCTCGCCGACAAGGGCAAGGTGATGCACATCTACGCGGTTTGGCAGAAGAGGGCGTACAACGTGTGCTTCCACAGCAACGACGGTCGCGGCAAGAGCACCACCCAGGAGTTCCGCCCGAACATCGCGAAGAACCTGCTGTGGCTCGACTCGGGCCTCGGCTGGACGCGCTCGGGGTACGACTTCCTCGGCTGGTCGAAGGCGCCGACGAGCACGGCGGTCGTCTACACGAACGGCCAGAGCGTCAACAACTTGGTCGCCCAAGGGCAGAAGCTGCACCTGTACGCGGTGTGGCGCGACCGCCGCTGGACGATCCGCTACCACAGGAACTACTCTTCCACCGACGGCGAATACGTGGACCACAAGATACCCGTCGGGGCGTCGGTGAAGCTCTACTGGCTCGACTCGCAGCTCGGCTGGACGCGCAACGGGTACTCGTTCAAGGGCTGGGCGAAGTCCCGTACTGCTGGAGCCGCGTACCAGAACGGCCAGGTCGTGAAGGACCTCGTGCCCGGCGGCCAGGTTCTCCACATCTACGGCGCCTGGGAGGACCTCGTGCCCGGCGGCCAGGTTCTCCACATCTACGGCGCCTGGGGCCAGAAGACGAACTAGCGCAGCACATTGCATTTACTTGAAAAAGACAACAAGGAGAGAAAGACCATGAAGAAACTGATGATGGCGGTTTCAGCCCTTTGTTCGGCGTCCGCGCTTTGCGCGGACGCCGACCTTGGCGCATGGGCGGCGGCGGCGCAGAGTGCCCGTCCGCACATTCTGCAGAGCGAGAGGGCTTCCACGGCGGATGTCGCCGCACGGACGCTTGGAGGTGCCGTGGCGCGGATGTGCGAGTGGCAAACACAGGACTTGGCGGACGGGGCGCGCATGGACGTGGGCGCGTTCGTGGCGTCAGACGGGTCGCGGAACAGCTTCGCCGTCTATGTGCGGAATGACCGCGTCGGGGCATATTACTGGACGGCGGACGGCGTCACGGGCGGAAGCAGTGTCGCCGATCTGCTGGACGGGCGCGGTCTTGTCGGAGAGGAATCGTCCGCGTGCATGGCCGACGGGGTGCTGTCGTCCGACGACGTGGCGGTGTTCGACAGGGGCGCGCAGACGCCGATTCCGTTCGAGAGGTTCCATTTCGTCTTCATCGACGATCAGCCGGGGGCCAACTGGGCGCATCCGTGCAAGTACGTCTTCATTTCGGAGGATCTCTCATCGTTCGCCGTCATGTACAAGATGATGCCTCCGCGTCTCGTGGACAGGGCCGCGAATGTCCGCATCAATCTTTCGGTCGTGTTGAAGGAGGCGGCCAAGCCTGCGGCGTCCCAGTCGCTGGAGACGTTGAAAAACACTGTGTATTCGTACGCCAAAAGCTTCGAGTCGAATGCCCTGTCCTACTCCACGGGCGACAAGAGCAAGTCGTATTTCGTGCTGATCAGCGGCGGCGAGGACGCCGAAGGCAACGGCATCAGGTTCTGGTTTGACACGGCAATGCTGTACTCCACCCTCACCAAGAAATACGGCGTCAGCAAGGACAAAATATTCGTGTACGTGTCCGACGGAACGTCCTCCGGCAAAGACGCGAACGTCAGCGACGACAACACGCCCATGCTCGTCGATTCCCCGCACGACCTTGACGGCGACGGCGTTTCCGACATCGACGGCGCTGCGAACAGATCGACGATAACTGCGGCGTTCACAAGTCTCACGAGCCAGCTGAAGTCGGACGACCAGCTCTTCGTCTTCGTTACGAGCCACGGCGGCCCGTCATGGGACGACGGCGTGTGCGCCTGCATGTTCAACCCCGACATGAGCGATGAAGCCGGCTACGACTGGATCGAGGACTACGAGCTTTCCGACTGGACGAAGAACATGAAGTGCCCCGTCGCGTTTCTTGTCGAAACGTGCTACTCCGGCGGCTTCGTGGACGACATCTGCAAGACGGCGAATCGCGTGATTGCGACGGCGTGCAACGACCACGAGCTTTCGTACGGCGCCCAGGGCAGCGGAATGAAGGACGAGTGGGATGGCATAGGCCGAACGCATTCCTTCAACAGATTCGCCGCACCGTTCATTTCCGCTTTCCGCGGATGCCAGCCAATGGGCTATTACGGCTGGGGCCATCCCTGGGAGGACTCCAGCCAGGCAGCTAACGCCGACGCCGACGCGAACGGTCTGGTGAGTTTCAAGGAGGCGTGGACTTACGCCTGCGCCAACGATCCTAAGCGGTGTACGCTCACGACCCACTCGGCGAGCTGCGGCAAGGTTGAGCATCCGCAGTACGGCGAATCTACTTCCGGGCTGGGGAACAAGTTCTACGTTCTGAAGCAGAGTTCCACGCCGCAGCCGTCCACCGATCCCTTCGGGCTCGACACGACGCAGACCTTCACCACCGGCGGCGACGCCAATTGGAGCAAGGTCACGAAAAGCGGTGTATCCTACGCCCAGAGCGGTGCGATCGGCGACGGACAGGAGAGCTACATCCAGACGACGCTGTCCGGTCCGTGTACCGTGTCGTTCTGGTGGAAGGTGTCCAGCGAATACAACTGGGACACATTGAACTTCTACATCGATTCGACGTTGCAGGACAGCATAAGCGGAGATGTCGACTGGGAACAGAAGACGGTTTCGATTTCCTCCGGGTCGCATACGCTCAAATGGTCGTACGCCAAGGACGGAAGCCAGAAATCTGGCGACGACTGCGGCTGTCTTGACGGGGTGGTGATTACGTCGCAGGCAAAGCTTTGGACGGTGAAGTACCACAGCAACAACGGCAAGAACCAGGAGACGAGCCAGCGATTCGTGAAGGATCAGTCGCAGAGGCTCTACTACATGGATTCGCAGATTGGATGGGAGTACAAGGACGAGAACGGCTTCAACTACGTGTTCCTCGGCTGGGCGAAGTCTTCGACGGGCGCGGTCGCGTATGCGAACGGACAGTCCGTGAACAATCTCGCCGAGCCCGGCAAGGTCATGCATCTATATGCCGTCTGGCAGAAGAGGGCCTACTGGGTGTGTTTCCACAGCAACGACGGGCGCGACAAGAGCACCACCCAGGAGTTTCGTCCGGGGATCGCCAAGAACCTCCTGTGGATCGACTCTGGCCTTGGCTGGACGCGTGTCGGCTACGAGTTCCTCGGCTGGGCGAAGTCTCCGACCGCCGGCGTGGCATACGCTAACGGGGCGACAGTGAAGGATCTCGTGCAGCAGGGTCAGACGTTGCATTTGTACGGCGTCTGGAGGGAGCGCACCTACAACGTGAGCTTCCACAGCAACGACTGGAGAAACCTCGGCAAGGTCCAGACACTCCGGCTGGGTCTTTCGTGGAATCTCCTCTGGCTCGACTCCGGGCTTGGGTGGACGCGCTCCGGCTACGACTTCCTCGGCTGGGCCAAGTCGCCTTCCGGCGGTGTTGTCTATGCGAACGGGGCCGCCGTGAAGAACCTCGTCGCCGAGGGCAAGACGATGCATCTTTACGCGGTGTGGCGCGAGCGCAAGTGGTTTGTGTGCTTCCACAGGAACTACGGCGCCAACGCGACGGCAGACCAGGCGATTGCCGTCGGGGCGTCGGAAAGGCTGTACTGGGTCGATTCGCAGCTGGGCTGGAGCCGCGACGGGTACTGGTTCAAGGGCTGGGCGAAGTCGCCCACGGCAGACCCGGTTTACGGCAACGGCGAAATCGTCAAGGATCTGGTCGGAACCGGCAAGACTCTGCACCTCTACGGAGCGTGGGGAAAGAAGTCGAAGTAATATCGGGAGCATGACGTATGACTGCCGTTAAGTTGATAGGATTCATCGCTGTGGCAATGCTGCTGGGCATTGCCGCGCTGCCCTACCTGAGGCAGTATTGCGTTCGTCCGCTTTTGGCGATGTCGTCTTTGCTGTCGTGTCGGCAGCTGGTCAGGCATATTGTCCCCCTCGTATGCTTCTGCTCCCTTGTGCAGTACGCGGCGACTAAGCCCGCGCCCCCGACGCCCACGTCGATCTGGACGCTGAAGTACCACAGCAACAACGGCAAGGGCGACCTCACGTCGCAGAACTTCGTTCAGGGCAAGGAGCAGCGGCTCTACTACATGAACTCGCGCCTCGGCTGGGAGTACAAGGACGAGGACGGGTTCAACTACGTCTTCATGGGCTGGGCGAAGTCGCCGACTGGCGGGCGCGACCTTGTCGAATACCAGGAGTTCCGCCCGAACATCGCGAAGACCCTGCTGTGGCTCGACTCGGGCCTCGGCTGGACGCGCTCGGGGTACGACTTCATGGGCTGGGCAAAGTCGCCGACGAGCACGGCTGTCGTCTACGCGAACGGGCAGACGGTGAACAACTTGGTCGCGCAGGGTCAGACGCTGCACCTCTACGCGGTGTGGCGCGACCGCCGCTGGACGATCCGCTACCACCGGAACTACTCTTCAGACGACGACGAATACGAGGACCAGAAGATACCGGTCGGCGCGTCGGTGAAGCTGTTCTGGCTCGACTCGCAGCTCGGTTGGACGCGCGACGGGTACTGGTTCAAGGGCTGGGCGAAATCGCGGACGGGCGGTGCCGTGTACCAGAACGGCCAGACGGTGAAAGACCTCGCCGGCCCCGGAGAGGTCCTGCACATCTACGGCGCGTGGGGGAAGAAGTCTAACTAGCGCGGCACATTGACAAAGGGAGGACATGGAAATGAAGTCGATAGTCAAATCCCTTGCAGTGGCGGCGGCGGCGGTCGGCCTCGCCGCAGGCGCATTTGCCAGCACGCTTGACATCGGGGACATACAATGTGGGTATATCGTTACCAGCGGCTGGGTCATCACCGGTACGCTCAAAAGCCCGTACAGTATCACCATCCAGGACGGCGCGACGGTTACGATCTCGAACATGGTCGTCAATCTTGACACGGACAACCAGCGTCTTCCAGGCCTGACCTGCAAGGGCAACGCCACGCTGATCCTGAAGGGCACGAACACGGTAAAGTCGATCCGCGCCGGCTGCCCTGGCATATTCGTTCCCGAAGACAAGACGTTGACGATCAAGGGCGACGGTTTTCTGACGGCAATCGGCAAGGACTACGCCGCTGGAATCGGCAGCGGCACCAACGCGCCATGCGGCAACATCGTCATCGAAAGCGGCAAGATCGAGGCGACTGGCGGCCATATGGCCGCCGGAATCGGCACAGGTGCGAGAGGCGGGTGCGGCGACATCACGATCAACGGCGGCACGGTGACTGCCACGGGCGGCACCACAGGCGCTGCCATCGGCGGAGGCGCGGGCGGCACGTGCGGCGGCATCAAGATCAACGGCGGCAAAGTCGTCGCCAACGGATCCAGCTGCGCACCGGGCATCGGCAGCGGCGACGACGGCTCCTTCCGTCTCGGCAACAGATGCGGGAACATCGTCATAAACGGCGGCATCGTCACGGCGACGGGCGGCATAAACGCGCCCGGCATCGGCAACGGCAGGGCGTCCGTGTGCGGCTACATCAACATCGGCTCCGGAATCATCATGGTCAAGGCGACGGCCGGCAAAAACGCTCAGCCGATCGGCAGGGCGTCTTCCGGCGAGTGCGGGACCGTCACGGTGGACAAGCGCCTTCACTCCACGACCAAGGACAGGACACGCACGATCAGGTCGAACATTATAGACCTCTCTACGGTCGAAGAGGACATGACGATATACAATGGCTACACGCTGACGGGCGAACTCGCCGCAAAGCGCAAGCTGTCGATTGCGCCCGGATCCGTGGTTGTGCTTTCGAACGCCGTCATCAACGGCGAGAGCACCAACCTCAGGGAACACCAATGGGCCGGACTCAACTGCCTCGGCGAGACGCAGCTTCTTCTTGCGGGTGACAACGTCGTCAGGGGCTTCGACTACGGCTATCCTGGCATCCACATTCAGACGAACGCCGCTCTCTACATCCTCGGCGAGGGCTCGCTTGCCGCGTCCAGCAACGGCGGCGCCGCCGGCATCGGCGGCGGCATCGGGCTGCCCTGCGGCGTTGTTGCCATTCTGTCAGGTGTCATAGATGCCACCGGCAGCAGTGCGCCCGGCATCGGCGGCTATGCCTGTGACGCCATCTACGTCTTCGGGGGTACAGTCACGGCCAGCGGCGGGACCGGGCATCCCGGCATTGGCGGCGACCCGTGTACCGGCGTCGTCGTCGAGGGCGGGGACGTCACTGCGTACGGCGGCAAGAACGCGGCCGGCATCGGCGGCAGATACATGGGCGATTTCGCATGTGAAATCGGGATAATGGGCGGAAACGTCGTCGCATACGGCGGCAAAAACGGTGCCGGCATCGGCAGCGGCTGCGAAGGCAAATGCGGTCAGATTCTCATCGGCGGCGGTAACGTCGTCGCGGTCGGCGGAGAGGGTGCGTGCGGCATCGGCTTCGGCGTATATGGCCTCTGCGGACAGGTTGGGTTCGCCAACGGGCTTGAATTGGCGGTGGCCACCTGCGGCGAAGGCGGAACGCCGATTGCGATGGGCAGCTCCAGCAGCCCGGAGGAACCCATCGTGGACGCAGGGCTCGTTGACGACCACAGCAATCCGACGCGCACGATACGGCCCATACCATGGACGCTCAAGTACCACAGCAACAACGGCAAAGGCGACCTCGACACGCAGAACTTCAAGGTCGGCGAGGAGAAGCGGCTCTACTACATGAACTCGCGCCTCGGCTGGGAGTACAAGGACGAGGACGGGTTCAACTACGTCTTCATGGGCTGGGCGAAGTCGCCGACTGGCG
>CADCAK010000036.1 GCA_902799385.1 uncultured bacterium
ACATCCACAAGATCGTCAAGGTCCTCGGCTCGAACAACAAGCTCTAAGAGCCGTCGCCATGAGGGGCGCGTGCATGTCACGCGCCCCTTAGTGTTCATTCCCGTTCACTCCCGAAAGGAAGATTCAGTCGTGTCGAAGGGTATTCAGTCAGAGAAGAAGTCGGCGTACGCGCAGGCAGGCGTTAACATCGACGTCAAGATGGGCGCGGTGCGTTCGATCAAGGAAATGGTGGCAGCGACAAGGACGCAGTCGGTCATAGGCAACATCGGCGCGTTCGGCGGCCTCCACAAGGTGCCGACGGGCAAGGACGAGATACTGGTCGCGTCGTCCGACGGCGTCGGAACGAAGCTGAAGGTCGCCGCGATGATGAACAAGCACGACACCGTCGGGCAGGACATCGTCAACCACTGCGTGAACGACATCCTCGTGCAGGGCGCACTCCCGCTTTTCTTCATGGACTACATCGGTACGGCCAAGGTCGACCCCGTCGTGTTCAAGTCGGTGGTGTCGGGCCTGTGCAAGGCGTGCAAGGAGAACCACATGGCGCTCCTTGGCGGCGAGACCGCCGAGATGCCGGGGCTCTATCCCGCAGGCGAGTACGACCTCGTCGGGACGATTGTTGGGCACGTGAGAAAGTCAAGGCTCATCACCGGCAAGTCAATCCGCGCCGGCGACATGATTATCGGCTTCCCGTCCGGCGGGCTCCAGACGAACGGATTTTCGCTCGCCCGCCGCGTCATCTTTGACCTCTGCCAGTATTCCTGGCAGGACAAGCTCCCCGGCACGAACCAGACGTTCGGCGACGCGCTGCTCGCCGTCCACAAGAGCTTCCTGAGGCCGGTCGCCAAGCTCCTTGACCGCAAGGTCAGGATAACCGGGATGGCGCACATCACCGGCGGCGGTTTTCCGGACAACATCCCGCGCGTCCTCCCCAAGGCGGTCAACGCCGAGATAGACCGCGCGTCGTGGACGGTGCCTACGATTTTCAAGTTCATCCAGAACCAGGGCAAGGTCGACCGCGACGAGATGTACCGCGTCTTCAATATGGGCATCGGCTTCGTCGTGATCATCCCCAAGAACCAGATGGAGAAGGCGACAAACATCCTCAAGGCCCAGCACCAGCCGTACAATGTCATCGGCGTGATACGCAAGGGTAGCGGAATCGTCACCTATAGGAACTGACGGAGGTTGCCAATGGCTGTCGTCGGCAGGTTCGATCTTGAAGAGGCGCGGCGCGAGGCGCAGGAGGCGAAGCGCGCCGCGCGAATCCGTTCCATTGTGTCAAACGCCACTCTCGTAGCCGTCCTTCTCGCTGTAGCTATCGGCGGAAAGATCGGCTGGGACAAGTGGCAGGCGAAACTCGAGGCCGACCGCGCCGCCGCCGAGGCCGAGCAGGCCGCCGAGGCGAGGCGCGCCGCCGAGGCGAAGCGCGCCGCAGCGGAGAAGGCCAAGGCGCTCGCCGCGAAGCGCGAGGCCGAGAAGCGCGCACGCGAGGAGGAGCGCTTGGCGCGCGAGGCCGAGAAGCGCGCACGCGAGGAAGCGCGCGAGCGCGAGAGGCAGGAGCGCGAGGAGGCGAGGATCCGCGCCGAGGAGCAGCGCCGCGCCGAGGCGGAGTTCCGCCTTGAGCAGCAGGAGCTCAAGAAGTTCGAGGACGCCCAGGTCGCGTCGCTCAACTTCGGCCCCGAGTCGTACGTGTGCTTCGAGTACGGGCTTGAGAAGGCTGCCGAAGTGTCCGTCGACGAAAGCCGGTGGGCCACTCTCGCCTCGCATGTGCAGAGGCGCCGTACGACGGACTTCCTTGAGATGATCCGCGGCAGCACCGTCACCAACGACATCTCCGACATTTGCTACCCTGACCGCGAGACGTTCAGGCGCCTTTTGGCGAACCTCGACGCAGAGCGATTCACGCTCGTCGTGCGAGTCGACGAGGCTGCGCGCGACCGCGGGCTCGTGCTCGTGTCCGTCAATGCGGAGAGGGGGCTTGCCGCGCCAGAGGGACTGCGCGTCCTCAAGCAGGGCGGCAAGGTTTCGGGCTGGACGGTTCCGTTCGCGTACGGCGACGAGACTCCGTTCTTCCTCCTCAAGCGGACTACGGCCGAGCGCCTTTCGCGCGAGTGGTCCAAGTTCCGCCGCAAGGTGCGCAACGACGCGGCGAAGCTCGACAACAAGGAGCAGTTCGTCGCGGAGAGGCTTGAGAAGGAGCTTCCCGAGTTCGCGCGCTCGATACGGCTTGACGTGACTTCGCCGCCCGCAGAGCCTGTGCAGAAGGACGATTCCAAGAAGCAGAGCGAAAAGAAGCGCCCTGGCTTGAAAGGCTCCAACAACGACATGCGCACGATGAACGGGCCGCGGCGTAGGTGAGTCGGCGAAAAATTTTTGCCGTTTTCACTTGCGCTCGAAGAAAAAAAAATGTATCATTCAAACAGAAGCCGCGGTAGTCGCGATCGTCAGACCGCGCCGACGGTTTCTAAATAACAAAAGGATCAAGACATGGCTACTACCAAGAAGGCTCCTGCCAAGAAGGCGGTTAAGAAGGCTCCTGCTAAGAAGGCGCCCGCGAAGAAGGCTCCCGCCAAGAAGTGCTGCGCGACCAAGTGCTGCGCGAAGAAGGCTCCTGCTAAGAAGGCGCCCGCGAAGAAGGCTCCCGCCAAGAAGGCTCCTGCCAAGAAGGCCAAGAAGTAAGAGAGGCGGTTCTGCAGACCGCATGCGGCGCTTGGGGTTCGAAATGCCTCAGGCGCCTTTTATTTTCGCACGGCGTTTTGGTATAATACATGGAAATGAACGGCAAGAAAGAGTGGTACGTGAGACTGGCCGACGGCAACGTCTACGGCCCAGCGGACATGGCGTCGCTCGTGTCCTGGGCGGAGGACGGCAGGATTGATCCGTCGTCGTCGCTGTCAAGGGACAGGATGGAGTGGATCCCGGCGCAGCTGACGGGCGAGCTTGAGATGAAGTGGCTCGTAGAGATCGAGCCGGGCAAGGTGCTTGGCCCGTACAACAGGAAGTTCCTCGTCTCGTCGAGCGCAGACGGTTCTCTGTCGTCGAATGCAAAGTTGTACCGCCTGCATGAATTTCCTATCGACGAGGACCCGCCGCCGAAGATCGTGGAGAAGGTAGTCGAGAGGATCGTCGAGAAGGTGGTCGAGGTCGAGAAGCCGCCGCGCACGACCGTCGTTGTCCCCGAGGTCGTCGAGCCTGCGGGCAACGAGCCGCCGCGCCGCGCATCTGGCGCGGGGACGTTCGGCGACGCGGACATGTCCGGGCTGGAGGCCCTTGAGCAGGCCGCGCGCCGCGAGCTTGCTGCAGTCGGCAATGCAAGGTTCGGGTTTTTCGGGAGGAGGAAGCAATGAGTCAGTGGTATCTTAGGACGCAGGACGAGACCTTCGGGCCTGAAAGTGAGGAGAAGCTCGTTGAGTGGGCCCGCCTTGGGAGAATCCAGCCAGGGCAGGAAATATCCGAGGACAACGAAGTGTGGCGACGCGTCGAGGACGTCCCGTTTCTCGACATGCGGTTTTCAATAGACATTGGCGACGGCAATCCGCGCGGGCCTTTCAACCGTGCCGCCGCAGAGGCGCTTGTCGCGAGCGGAAGGCTTCCGCCGGCGGCAACGGTGGTCGAGTCGCGCGAGCCGTTCAACGCGCCTGCGCCGTTGACCGAGCCCGAGCCTGCGCCGCAAGTCGCCGAGTTGCAAGCCGAGCTTGCGCCGCAAGTCGTACCCGCGCCCGAGACTGCGCCGCAAGTCGAGCCCACCCCCGAGCCAACGGTTATCGAGAAAATCGTCGAAGTCCCCGTCGAGAAGATCGTCGAGAAGATTGTCGAGGTGCCTGTCGAGAAGATTATCGAGAAGGTCGTCGAGGTGCCTGTCGAGGTAGAGAAATTCGTCGAGAAGATTGTCGTTGACGAGACTCGCGTGAAGGAGCTTGAGGAGATGCTTGCCGCCGCGAAGCGCATTGCCGGCGAAAACGAGAAGGCGATCAAGGACGGGAAGGCCGCCGAGGAGAAGCTTCGCGAGCAGGTGCATTCGCTTGAGGACGAGCTTCGCCGCCTGCCGCAGACGGCGAGCGAAGTCGCCGACATCCAGGCGGCGGTGTATTCGATCATGACGGCGGAGGCCGACGAGCTCGCGGCGGTGATCGAGGCCGAGAAGAAGGAGGCCGACGAGTTCAGACGCCGCCACGAGGAGCGGGCCGACAGGCTCCTTGAGCGCCGCCGCATGCTGATGAAGCGCGCCGGCTCCAACATTGAGGACATGACCCGCCGCGCTCTCGTCGAGCGCCCTGAGGATCCGCGCATGGCCCGCATGCGCAAGGAGTACGACGCGTTCCGCCAGCATGCCGAGAAGACGGCGCTGGAGTCGGAGCGCAAGATACGCGAGCTAACCGAGCAGCTCAGGACAAGCAGGGCCGAGACGTCGCGCGCAGCCGAGGGGATGCGCGACATAACGCAGCTGCGCGGCGAGATCGAGGAACTCCGCGCGCATCTTCAGCAGCGGGAGAAAGAACTTCTTGAGGCGAGACAGGCGAACGAGTCGCTGCGCCAGCACCAGGCCGCAAGCCAGCAGGCGCTCATGGCGCGCCTTGCGGCTCTCGAGTCTCCATCGATAGGGACGTCATCCACGCTTGCGACGAACCAGAGCAGGGAGGCGAAGCTCGTGAAGCTTCCGTCCTGGATGCGGATAGGGAAATGACAATGCATTTCCTGGCACTGCTTGCCGTGCTTTCGGTCTGGGACTATCCTGCGCGCCAGCCCAGGCATGAGATGCTGCGCGCCGAGTTCATACATGCCGTCCGCGCAGGCGACACCAAGAAGATGGAAGAGTCGTCCAGAAACGGCACGGAGCTTCTTCCCGATGACCCGACTTGGGCCTACAACCTCGCGTGCTCGCTCGCTCGCGGCGGAAAAAACGACGACGCGCTCGACCAGCTTGAGCGGGCCATAGACCTCGGGTTCCGCAACGCCGACGCAATCGAGGCCGACGACGACTTCCGGCTCGTCGCGCCGAAGCGCAGGTTCAAGGAGCTTGTCGAATACGCGAAGGAAAGCGCGGGCCGTCCGATAATGCTCGGGCCGCTTGCAGTCGCCGATGCGACGGGGACTGTCGGCGGGTCGCTTGCCCTCGGCGAGCAGAACATGCTCTGGGATTTCGATGCCGGCTGCTTTGTCGCGAAGATGAAGCTTGCTCCAGGCGTCGCCGGCGGCAATTCCGGCGACCTGTACATGAACCGCGACGGCGGGCATTCCCGCCTCGTCGTCACCAACTATCCGGGCCTCACCGAAGTGAAGCTCGACAAGGTCGGCCGCGAGAGGAAGATGGACCTCGACTTCCCGAACATACGCTTTCCATGTCCCGTGTTCGGCAACTGCAGTCGCGCCTATCTCGGAGACGAGTTCTGGCGCTCGATCCCGCGCGCGATGATGACTACCGCCCCGCGCCAACTGCGTACGATGGCTTCGCTCTACATGGAAAACCAGATATGGGTGTTCCCCGCGAACGCCGACTTCCCGCCTGTCGGCACCAACGGCGACGTGTTCGCCTCGGTTGCGCCGTACTGGCTCGTCACGCAGGGGCGAAGTTGGAGCGACCTGTACTACCTTCGCGCCGCGCTCGATGCGAGCCGCTCGTTCGACGGCGCTGTAAAGCGCGAGATCGTTGAGAGAAGACTTCTCGCCCCGACGGTCATGGCGCTCGTCAGGAAGTCGCTGAAGGGCGTGAGGGACGAGGACGACTATCTCACTGAAAAGGCGCATCCGACGTGTCTCCCGCCGGACGGCCTCGATCTCGCGCGGCTAAAGAGGCTTGCGGCTGACATGCGGGCGGCGGAAATCCCGCCGGTCGTGCGCATAACGCGCTTTGGCGCACACCTGGACAGGAAACCTGAAATCCCTGAGCTCACCTATTTCACTCCCTTCGCCGCCGCGTTCGTACTGCGCCTGCCCGACGAGAAGCGCTCGTTCGCCTTGGTGGTAGATGGTGCGTCCGAAGTCGCCTACCGCATCGTGCACGATCCCGCCTGTGCGGCGACGGTCAAGGAGCAGAAGGGCGCCGCCGCGCTCGTGGAGATAGACCGCACGAGGCTTTCCGGGACGGCGCGCATCGACCTCGCCGTGTTCGGCCGCAATCCCGGCACCGGCTGGGGTGCGCCGACATACGTGTCCTTTTCCGTCGTAGACATGGATGCGCCATACCACGATCCGGCGCTTGTGCCGCGTACGGAGGAGAAATGAGATTCGTCCTCGCGCCGCTCGCGGGATTCACCGACGCACCGTTTCGGAGGCTTTGCCACGAGGGCGGCGCCGATCTCTCCTACACCGAGATGGTTTCCGCCGCAGGTCTCGCGCATGACTCGTCTCCGACGCGCCATCTCATGGAGACGATGCCTGGCGAAGGGCCTGTCGCTTGCCAGCTCTTCGGTTCACGCGAGACCGACCTTGCCTTTGCCGCGCGCGAGGCTACGGCATGCAGGGCGGACGGCGGCTCGCCGCGCTTCGTTGAACTGAACCTGAACGCAGGCTGTCCGATGGCGAAGGTGACTCGCGAAGGGGCGGGCGCGAAGCTTGCGGAAGACCCGAAGAAGGTCTATCGGCTTCTCAAGGCGATGGTTGAGAATACTGATCTCCCCGTGACGCTCAAGACTCGGCTTGGGCCGAATCCGCGTCGCAGGACGGTGTTCGAGCTTCTTGACGCGGCGGAGCGAGCTGGTGCGAAGGGTTTCATTCTCCACGCCCGCTACACTTCGCAGATGCACGGCGGCGAGGTTCGTCTTGACGAGCTTGCCGAGGTCGTCAGCCGCGCGAAGATCCCGGTAATTGGCAATGGCAGTATCGTAGATGCGAAGAGCGCGGCGGCGATGGCAGCTACTGGAGTCGATGCAGTCATGGTGGGACGCGCAGCTCTTGCCGCTCCGGCGATTTTCTCCGCGCTTAAGGCGGGCGGAGATGCGCGCCGTGTGACTTGCGATGAGCAGAACGACGTGTTGCGGAGACATCTTGGCTATCTTCTGGAGTTCCGCCGGCAGCTTGCCGGGCGTTTCCCGCGCGACCACATTCCTTCCGAGGACGCGTTTGCGTCGGTGAAGATGCATGTCCATCTCTTCCGCTATTTCAGCGGCCGTCCGGGCGCTGCGGCTCTTCGCGCCCGCCTCAATTCCGTTCGCACGCTTGCCGAGATACACGACGCAATCCGCTACTTCTTTTCTCCCTTGCGCTCGTGTCGCACGTAGCCTGCTTTGCGTGGATGCCGTGGTGTCCTGTTTTTATGCCCTTACCACAAGGGCATTTTTGGTATAATAGTGTCCGCAGAAGGCATGTTGTCTATCGAGACAAATGCGTCATGCCATTTCCCAAGCAAGAAATGGAAGGAGAAACGAAGTGACAGGAAGACGGGATTTTCTGATTGGATCGCTTGCGGCGGTTGGACTCGCCGGGTGTGCCGGCGCTCCCGGCGACGACCTGCCGTGCCATTCGCGGCATGCCCCTCTCCCGGGGGCGCCGATTACGGGTAGCGGGAAGGGCATCCTCTTCGGCGCGTGCCGCTCGTCCATCGAGGATGTCAAGATCATGCGCGATCTCGGCTACGATTTCTGGGAATGGAGCGCGGGCGCGGCGTTTGATCCCAACAAGGACGACGCCTGGTGGCAGACGCAGAAGGAGGAAATCTCGAAGCGTCCGCTCCCCTTGAGGAGCTGCAACGGCTTCATCCCCGGCAAGTTCCGGCTGACGGGGCCGAACGCCGACCACGGCCCTGCGCTCGACTATGCCGAGAAGGTGCTGCGCCGTGCCGACGAGATGGGCGTGAAGACGATTGTCTTCGGTTCGGGCGGTGCGAGGAACGTGCCAGGAGACTTCACGGGGAAGGACCGTCCCGATCTCGAGAAGGGGACGCGCCAGTACGCAGACTTCTGCCGCAAGCTTGTGAAGCGTGTCGCGGACCTGAAGACCGTGCAGGTCGTGATCGAGCCGCTTAGGCCCAACGAGTCGAACATCATAAACTATGTGTTTCAGGGGCTCGCAATCTGCCGCGACGTCAATTCGCCTCGCCTCAAGCAGCTCGCGGACATCTTCCACATGATGATGGGCGGCGACGATCCGAATGCGATTGTCGCGGCTGGCGACATGCTGCGCCATGTACATATTGCGGAATATGGCTCGCGCCAGTTTCCTGGGCACGACCCCGCGCTCGTCTCGAAGTTTGTGCCGTTCTTCGACGCGCTCAAGGCCGTCGGCTACACGGGCGGCGTCAGTTGCGAGTGCGGCTGGGGAGACTCGAAGGATTTCGCGAAAAACGCTAAAACCGCAATTGAAACAATGAAAGGACTAGTCTGATGGAAACGATTGATCGCCGCGAATTCTGCAAGGGTGCCGCCGGTCTTGCTGGCATAATCGCAGCTGGATACGGCCCCTCGCTCTACGCCGCAGGGGCAAACGACAAGGTACGCGTCGCATGCGTCGGCTACTCAGACCGCTTCCGCCAGACACTTCTGCCGTGCTTCCTGCACCACAACAAGGAGCTGAACTTCGACATGGTCGCCGTCGCAGACCTCTGGAAGAAGCGCCTCTTCGAGAAGGCGAAGCCGGGGATTGAGAAAGCCATTGGCCACGAGGTCGAGACGTTCGGAAGCGATCTCGCTCTCTACGAGGCGAAGGACCGTCTTGGACTCGACGCGGTAGTCATCTCAACTGCAGACTTCCAGCACGCCCAGCATGCCGTCCATGCGATTGAGGCTGGTTGCGACGCCTATTGCGAGAAGCCGATCGCCGAGGACATGTATTCGGCAAACATGCTCTTGGATGCCGTGAACGCGAAATGTGCGATGGGTGCGATGAAGCCGGGCGCGGTCCTGCAGGTCGGCTCCCAGCGCCGTTCCGGCAAGACATACATGGCCGCCCGGGAATTCATCAACTCCGGCAAGTTCGGCGACATCAGCTACGTTCATCTCACGTGGAACGTCAACCAGCCCAGGCGCTGGCGCCGCGACGAGAAGCTCATCGCCTCGCTCAAGAAGGAGGACATCGACTGGAACCTATGGCTTCTAGACCGCGATCCGGCGGAGTATCCGTTCGATCCGCGCAAGTACCTCGAGTTCCGTCTCTTCTGGCCGTTCTCGTCGGGCATTCCAGGACAGTGGATGTGCCACCAGATCGACACCGTTGCCTGGTTCCTCGGACAGCCGTATCCAAAGACGGCGGTGTCGTCGGGAGGCCTCTACCAGTGGGCCGACGGACGCCAGAGTTATGACACATTCACTACTCTTTTCGAGTATGGCGAATCGGGCGCGAAGGGCAAGGGTTTCCAGGTGATGTTCCAGTCGCACCAGACGAACTGCGCCGGCGGTTCCATGCCGAACAACGAGTCGCCGACCGAGAAGTATTTTGGTCCGAACGGTTGCATTGACCTCGGTTCGGGGTGCGTCACGAACGAGGGCGTCGAAAAAGTGAAGCCGACGAGCGCGCCGCTACCGGCGCCGAGGGAGCAGGTCGTGACGTCCGCCAACACTGGCGGTGACTCCCTTGCGTCGGCGCATATGCGCAACTGGATGGAGTGCGTTCGCGCCCGCAAGGACCCGAACGCTCCCGTCGAGGCGGGCTACAGCCACGCCATCGCGCTCATCATGGCGAACGCCGCGCTCCGCACCGGAATGCGCGCCACGTTCGACGAGAAGACTCGCCAGGTCCTTGCCGGCGGCAAACCGTGGACTGGCTACAAGTCGACACACGACGGCAACTGGTTCTCGAATCTCTTTTGATGACCTGGCGCGACACCATTATAAAGGCGGGTGCCTATCTTAAGGCCAAGGCCGTTCCTGATGCGCAGGTGGCGGCCGAGCTTCTCGCCGCGCGTCTTCTCAAGACGGGGCGCGGCACACTTGCCGCACATCTCGAGAAGGAGGTTCCCGAGAAATGGCTTGAGGCAATGCGGCGCGGCATGGCGCGGCTTGCGAACGGCGAGCCGGTCCAGTATGTCATAGGCGAATGGGATTTTCGCCACCTCACGCTGAAGTGCGATCGCCGTGCGCTCATTCCCCGCCCCGAGACGGAAGAGCTCGTTACTCGCGTTCTCGAGCATCTTAACCGTTCCCCATTCCCCGCTCCCAATCCCCCATTTATCGTTGACATTGGTACCGGCACTGGCGCGATAATTCTCTCGATTGCGCAGGAGTTCAAGGGCGACGCGGCCTTTCTCGGGACGGACGTATCGGAGGACGCCATTGCGCTCGCGCAGGAGAATGCCGGGAAGTGCGGACTTGCGGACAGGGTGAAGTTCGCGGTCGCCGACGGGCTTGACGACTTCGACGAGCCGGAGTGCGTTGACGTCATAGTTTCCAACCCGCCGTATATAGAAAGCGCCGTCTGCGACACGCTCGATCCGCGCGTCCGCGACTACGAGCCGCGCATCGCGCTCGACGGCGGCGTTACGGGGCTCGACTTCTACGACCGCTATCTTGGCGACGCGCTCAACGTACTTACGCCGGGCGGGGCGGTCTTCTTCGAGATAGGCGATGGCCAGGGCGAGGCGCTTGCGAAACTCATGGCCGACTACGGCTTTGGCGATGTGAAGATCGAGAAGGACTTAGCTGGCCACGACCGCTATGCATCGGGGGTGCTTTGGTGAATGCGCAGGACATGATCGAGGCGGCGCGGCTAGTGCGCGTGCGAGAACTCCAGACGGCGCTCACTAAGGCGTCCGCAGAAAACCTGCGCCTCAAAACGGAGAACGAAATGCTCTTCGCGCATTTCGACCTTGCCATTCTCGCGGCGAACGACCTCGCCACGTTGCCGCCTGACGGACGGCTCGTCATCGTCGACGGCTGGAACATGATCCTTGGTGCGAACAAGGTTGCGAAGGATCGCGCCGAGCTCGTCGCGCAGGCGAAGGCGCATGTCGCGGAGCATCCGTCGGACTTCGTATGGATCGTCCTCGACGGGCCAAGAGCGTCGTCGTCCGTCGACGGAAGGGTGCGCGTATCTTACACCGGCGGCGTAGGCGCGCATCGCGCCGACAAGTTCATCTGCGACTTTCTCAAGATGGCTCGCTTCCGTGGCGATATTCGGCGCATCGAAGTGCGTACGGACGACAAGGACTTCAAAAAGGAAGTGAAGCGCATATTCGCTTCGTAACATAAAAAAAGGAGGACAAGACATGAACAACGCTAAGCTCATCAGGATAGACGACAATGCCGCAGTCTCGGCGCTCGGGGAGAAATTCGCAAAGGCGTTCGAGTTTTTGCGTCGGCCCGATCTCAAGGATCTGCCGCTCGGGAGACAGGAGATCGACGGCGACCGCGTCTACGCGATAATCTGCGAGAACGACTTGAAGCCCATCGGCGAAGTGCAGCGCCCGGAGTTCCACAAGCGCTATGTCGACGTCCAGGCGCCGATCACTGGCACGGAGCTCTTCGGTGTTCCCGATCTCCCCGAGGAAGTCGCGAACGGTCCTTTCGACGAGAAGGGCGACGGCGCGCTTTTCGACGCAAAGTGCCCGATGCAGCCAGTAAAGCCCGGCGAGTGCATCATCTTTGAGCCCTTTGTCGCCCACGCTCCGTGCCACACCGACGTCCCCGGCACGCGCGTTCGCAAGGCCATCGTCAAGGTGCTTGCCTAACGCGTACCTGAATGTTCGCGGCGTCCTGGGAGGAGCGCCCCTCTTGCCGTCCCGTTTTCGCAATGACGCCGTTTATGGTATAATTTCCGGTGATGGATCAACGGCATGAAGGAAAGGCTTGAAATATGGCAGAGTTGATTGTCGCACTCGACGTGCAGACGAGGGAGGAGGCGGTCGCCAAGGTGAAGGCCATTGGCGACGGCGTCGGCTTTTACAAGATTGGGCTAGAGCTCTACACTGCGGTAGGCCCCGACGTCGTCAAGGCCGTGAAGGACCTCGACAAGAGGGTGTTCCTTGACCTCAAGTTCCACGACATACCGCGCACGGTGGAGCGAGCCGTCCGTTCGGGCGGGAAGCTCGGCGTGGACCTCATGACGATTCACTCCGTCGGCGGCAAGGCGATGATTCGCGCCGCAGCTGACGCCGCAGCCGAGTTTGGCGCGGCTGCGCCCAAGATACTCGCCGTCACCGTGCTCACCTCGATGGACGGTTCCGACCTCGCTGACGTCGGAATCGTCGGCCGCACCCCCGCCGAGCAGGTCGCCGCCATGGCAAAGTTCGCCGTCGGCAACGGCGCGAACGGGCTCGTGTGCAGCCCGAAGGAAGTCGGAGCGCTTTCGAAGTCCCTCGCCGCAGGGACTCTCTTCGTGACGCCCGGGGTAAGGCCTGCCGGTGCGGCGGTCGGCGACCAGAAGCGCGTCGCGACGCCTGCTGACGCAGTGCGCGACGGCGCGACACATCTCGTCGTCGGACGTCCGATTCTCGCTGCGGAAGATCCCGTGGCGGCGGCTGCGGCGATTCTCGCGGAGATGGCGCGGTGATTCTTGCGCTTGCATTCTTGCTTGCGGTGGCCGAGCCCGCGATGACAGACGGAGAGGTCTGGAACGAGGGCGTGTCGTTCTACCGCGACGGCGACGCCACGAACGCCCTCAAGATGCTGCGCCCCCTGCTTCTCTCGAAGACGCACGGCGCGCGCGCCGCCGAAGTTGTCGCCAAGCTCGAATACGAGAAGGGGAATCTCGAAGAGGCGGCGAACGCGGCACAGATCGCGCTTAGGGCCGCGCCCGAGGACGCGAAGGCGAACCGCAACTTCACGCGCGCGACCGACCGACTGCCGGCGGTCCGCGAAGAGGAGCACCTTAAGTCCGTCCTCAAGGCCGCGGAGGGGAAGGATCCGGGGTCGATGCTTCTCGCCGCGACGAAGGACTGCCGTGCGCTGATGACCGAGTCGGGCGCCTACCGTACAAACCGCGCGGAAAGGGCGGTCGCACTCGCAGACGCGCTTTCGAAACGCGCGGAGCGGCTTTCGGATTCGTGGATTCCAGTTCGCGAGCTTATCGCGCAGTCGGTCACGAACGAGGAGCAGGCGGCGACGATCTCCGCGCAGATAGACGCGGCGCGGAAGAAGGCGAAGGAAGCGGCGAAGTGCCTGTCGGACCTCGACGCGGAGGCGTATCCGCTGCTTTCGGACGTGGAGCACGACTTCACGCGGTTTGCCAAGCTCACCGTCATGCCGCCGGCAGCTATGGACGAGGACCTCGCCGCGCAGTCGAACGCCTGGCTTGACGTTGAGGTGTTCAACGGGCGTAGCTGGCAGCAGGACGCGCTCGACTACACGCGCGCCTTCCGCGCGAAGTTTCCCGCGTGGGCGCGGGCCTACGAGCAGCAGGCGCAGAGCGACACCAACAAGCCGCCGTTCACGGCCGAGGACCAGGCGAAGATATCGGGCCTCGCGACGGAGCTTGAGAAGCTTCAGATGGAGTGCGTCGAGAAGTCGCTTCCGCCGAGCCAGGAAGATGCGCTTAGGATCATAAACGAGATACGCGAGCTCATGCCGAAGGACAAGGGTGGCGGCGGCCAGCAGCAACAACAGAAGAACGACCAACAGCAGAAGAACGACCAGAACCAGCAGCAGAGCCAAGAGCAGCAGCAGAATCAGGAGCAGCAAGGCGACCAGGACAAGGACGAGCCCGATGAGGGTGAGCAGCAGGACACCGAGAACCAGGAGGTCGAAGCCGTTTTGAAAAAGGCGCAGGAGCGCAGTGACGAACACGAGGCGGAGAAGAAGGCGCGCATGAGAAAGGCGCCGCTCCCGCCAAACGAAAGGGACTGGTAGAATGAAGATAGTCGTTGCCTGTGGCGGGACCGGCGGACATGCGTTTCCGGGGCTAGCGGTTGCGGAAGAACTAAAGCGCCGTGGCCACGATGTAACCGTATGGGACTCTGGGCGCGACATCGAGTCGAGCGTCATGCGCTTCTGGCACGGGCCCGTGTTCTCGACCGGCGCAAAGCAGCTCTCCGCCCGCAACGCATTTTCCATATTGCGCTCCATCCTGCGCTGCCGCAGGGAAATGCGTCGCGCAAAGCCAGACGTCCTGCTTGCGATGGGGAGCTATTCGTCGCTCCCGCCCGTGCTTGCGGCGAAGGGCTGCGGCGTGCCGGTCGTGCTGCACGAGGCGAACACGGTCCCCGGGCGCGCCGTGGAGTTCCTCTCCCGCTTCGCAAAGAAGGTCGCCACTAGCTTCGACGTGACGGCGAAACACCTGCCCGGGTGCGACACGACGGCGACGGGGCTTCCAGTCCGCGCCGACATCGCGTCAGGAACGCGCTTCGACTTCATTCCGAGGGACTCGTTCGTCGTGTTCGTTACTGGCGGCTCGCAAGGTGCTCACATGGTCAACTGCATCGCAACCGAGGCGCTTGCGATGATGAAGGGCGAGCTTGACCGCCGCGCGGCGTCGGGGAGGGCGATTCGCCCGCTTTACGTCATCCACCAGACTGGCGTCGCGGACGAAGGTGCCGTCATGGCGACATACGCGAGCGTGGCGCTTAAGTCGCGCGTCTCGGCGTTTGAGCGCGAGATGGCCAATGCGTTCGCCTCGGCCGACATCGTAATAGCCCGCGCGGGCGCGTCGACGTGTTTCGAGCTTGCCGCCTGCGGCAAGGCGGCGCTGCTCATACCATTGCCGTCGGCAATGCGCAACCACCAGCATTTCAACGCCGATGCGTTTGCGTCGAAGGGCGCGGCGGACGAGGGTATCCAGTCTCAGCTCTCGGCAAAGCAGCTCTACATCTACCTCATGGGGCGCTACGACCGCCCCGAGCGTCTCGCGGAGATGGCGGCGAAGATGCACGCCCTCGCGACGCCTGACGCTGCGTCGAGGGTTGCAGACCTCGTCGAGGGCGCGGCGAAGTGATTTCGCGGTAGACAGGAAATTTTTCCCGGAAAAATCCCGGGGATTGCACCTTTACCTTGTGGCGGGAAAGAACCGCCAGAAGGGAAGGTGCAGCATGAACGACGACAAATATACTGAAAAAGGATTCTTCCGCAGGCTTTTTGAAATGTTCAAGGGCCTCGGAATGCCCCGAGACACGCGCGAATACAAACTTGCGCGAATCGAGCTTCAGCGCCTCTCGGCGCCTCTTACGGCGATTGTCGTGCCGACTTTGTTTGGCGTAGTTCTCTGCGTTGTGACGGCTGTTTCGTCTAAGCCGAGGGAGTCGTTTCCCATTGACATTCCGCCAATCGATGACGATCCCGTGGATCTGACTCCGCCCGACGAGCCAGACACGCCAGACGACGTCGTTCCACCCGAAGAGATCGAAATCACTGTCGACACTCCGACTCCTCCTGCGCCGTTTACGCCATTGCCGCCTACGCCTATCAATACACCTTCGACGGATGTTACCGTGAAGCCCGCGTCTATTGACGCCGTAATGAACATCAAGTCTCCCGTGACGATGAAAAAGATAACCGGGGGGCGGGATCCAGGCACAATCGGCAGAAGGACAAGCGGCGGCGACAAGGGCGGCGGCGATCCGCGTACGGAGGCGACGGTGATGAAGGTCCTTTGGTGGCTCAAGGCGCACCAGAACACCGATGGTAGCTGGGGCAGCGCAAACAAGGTTGCGAACACCGCCCTTGCCGTGCTGACCTACTTGGCCCACGGCGAATATCCGGGCAATCCGCTTTCGCCCTACACGCGTGATTTCGGCCCGACTGTGCAATCTGCGCTTGACTATCTCATCGGCAGCATCTACGTCGGCAAAGACAACCTTCCTCACTTCCAGGGGACGGACGGCAACGAATACAGTTTCCTCATCGGCACCTATGCGCTCTGCGAGGCGTTCGCCATGACGAAGAACCCGAATTGCAAGGAAGCTGCGCAGCAGTGCCTTTATCGCATCATCGAGAACCAGTCCTCGACCGGCGGCTGGGACTACAAGCTCAACAAGAACTCGACGCGTGACGACCTCTCCTTCGCAGGGTGGGCGATCCAGGCGCTCAAGGCAGGCAAGATGGCCGGTCTTCACCACGAGGGCATGCAGACGGCGATCAACAAGGCGGTGAACTGCCTTAAAAAGCGCGGCTACTCGAAGTCCGGCGGCTTCACCTACACGCCGACGGCGAACAACAACGGTGGAAACACCGGCCTCGCCGGCGTTGGCACGCTCGCATTGCAGTTCCTTGGGCGCGGCACCGAAGCGGAGGCGCTGAACGCGCTAGACGTGATGCGCGACTGGATGCCCGCGTTCGAGGCGGACAAGGTTTCCGCGAAGAAGCCCGGTGGAAGCCCGCAGTACTACTGCTACTACGCGACGCAGTGCAAGTACCAGGCCGGCATGAAGCCTGGCGCGACGAAGGCAGATTTCGATTCGTGGGTGAAGTGGAACCTTGCGATGAGGAAGCTATACCCGTCGTCGATCATCGACCTCCCCGAGAAGGTCGCGGACGTCAACGGGAAGGCCCATGCGCAGGGCTATTACAAGAACACCGACGCGCATTCGTCGCGCCCCTACATGGACACGTGCCTCGCGGCGCTTCAGCTTATGGTCTACTACCGCTATCTCCCGACGACGTCCACAAAGGCGGGCGAGGACGACGCGGGCGAAAACGCTGATGGCATCAAGGGCCTCGACAGCTCCAAGGACGTTCAGGTCGTCGTCTCCAATTTGTAAAAATGGTATAATTAGGGCGATGGGCGATGAGTTCACATGGAACGACCGGTATGCTGGCGACGAGGCCTGGACCGAATGGTTTGAAATCTGTTCGGTCGATCTCTGCCGCCCCGAGTTCGCCGCTCGGCTACGCGAGCAGGTTTCCTCCGCCATGTACTCTCGGCTCTTCCGCGCTGGGATTCCGCGCGAGGATACTGGCGGGGAAGACCCTGTCGCCTTCTTCGACTCGTACTTCAAGCTCAAGGGGTCGCGCGACAAGAAAAAGCCTCTCAAGCTTTATTTCGCCCATCGCATCAAGGACGAAGGGCTTGCAATGGCCGATTTCGTCTGCGGCACTCTTTTCGGCTCCGGCTCGGGCCGCGTCCGCGACATCGCCCTCGACTGGATATCGGTCATCAAGGGCTGGAAGCCGCGCACTGTCGCAGGAGAGGACGGCCGCCGCCGTCTCGTGTGGGAGAACGCGGGAGACGCGGACCTCGCAGCCGTCGAACAGTCGGAAGAGCCGCAGTCGCTCGACTTCCTCGACGAAGAGCCGCTTCGCAACGACGCAGAGCGCGTCATCGCCGCAGTCGCGCAGCGTGCCCGTCTCGCGCAGGATGCCGCCTCGCTTCTCGTCTACGCGACGTCGCACGACATCTCGCTCACCGAACCATGCATACTTGCCGCGCTTGGCGCGGGGAAGTCGCAGGCTTACGCCTGGAGGGAGAAGGCAATGTCCGCGCTTGGACGCGAGCTTCGCAATGTCGAGCTTGCGGACACGCCTCTTTTCGCGCGCGTCCTCGTCGCTGCCGCCGCCTCGCATCTGCCGCGCGGCCTTCAAAAAGAACTGGGGGTTGAAGAATGAACGCCGCTTTCCTAAATGAGTGGCAGCTCTACCGGCGCGGCACGCAGCTTCTGCCGATCGTCGGCCTTGAGCCGAGGACAGATTCCGAATTTGACGCGGACGTCGCTGTCGGGGAGATAAGGATCTTCGCCGACACGAACCGCCCGCTCGTCGCGCTTGTCGCCGAAGATCGTCGTCTCTCGGGGTGGCGCATCGTCCCCGTCTCGCCGTTCTGCGCGCCGGCTTCCGGCCGCGAGCTGATGGCGGGCGAGCGTGTCTTTCAGCTCTGGAACGCCACGGTAGTCTCGCGCCGCTTCGCGTCGCGCAGCTGGAGAGTAGACGCGATTTCCGATTCCGACCTCGCGGAGATTCGCGGCGCAATCGCCGCGGCGAACCCAGGGCGCGTCACTGCGGGCGACGGAGTGCAGGCGAAGTACGAGCGCGAGTTCCTCGTCGGAGATGGAACGCTCATTCCGTTCGCCGAGCCGCGCGCGGCGGATTTGCCGCGCTTTGCGTGGATGCAGGTTTCGCTAAAGATCGCGGCGTCGCTCATGCTGTGCCTCGCGGCGTGGTATGTCCTCATGACGGAGTCTGGGCCGCAGATCGTCCGCAGCTGGCGCGAGGGCTTCCGTGCAGTAGACATTGCGCAGGAGGACGCAGTTATCGAACTCGCAGACGCGCACGAGGTGCGCGAGGCGCCGACGGAGCTCGCGGAAGTGGACATCGACTTTACTCCGCCCTCGGTTACGTGGCACGGCTCTATGCCAGAAGTCGTCCGTCCGCCGAAGTTCGCCGATGTGAAGGGGCCGAAGGTGCCGGAGGGAATTGCGAAGTTCCGGCTGAACGACGAGGGCTACAAGTCGCCGCTTTCGTCGCCGATGGAAGTCGTGTTCCTGTCGGGCGGCGAACGGCGGTCTCACGCGCCGGCGCAGGGCGGGGAGTTTCGGTATGCGGCCGCAGTCGCGCCGCTCGACGCGCCGCCGAAGGTCGCCTGCAGGCTGTTGAACGGCGAAGGTGGCGCGGAGCTTGAATTGCAGTGCGAGGCTGCGGATGGGGCGAAGGTCACGGTCATGTTCGACAGCGACGTTGTCGAGGGCTACAAGGGCGGCGGCGTCACTTCCGACGGCAGGCGGATGACTACGAGGTACGCGCTCATGGCGTTCTCCGGCAAGTCTATTTCAGCCGAGTCGGTTTTCGTAACGCTCATCTGGCCTGCCAAGGATGGCGACGTGCGCACGCCCGTTCCCGTCGGCCAGTGAAAATTGTTGTTTGTTAGCCATTGACGCGGCGACGGCAAAATTGATAGAATTTGCGGTGTCGAAGCGGCGAGGGCGCGTGCTTTCCCGATGAGACGGAACACAAGAAGGAAAGAATCAAGATGGAAATCTATGTTGGTAACCTCGCATACGCGACCACCGACGATGGACTCAAGGCGGCGTTCGCGCAATTCGGCGAAGTTACCGCCGTTCGTGTCGTGACCGATCGCATGACCGGCCGTAGCAAGGGATTCGGCTTCGTCACGATGCCCGACGCCACCCAGGCGCAGGCCGCGATCGACGCCCTCAACGGACACGAACTCGACGGACGCACGGTCCGC
>CADCAK010000037.1 GCA_902799385.1 uncultured bacterium
CACAAAGAATCACAGAGTGTTTTTGGGGTCTGGGGTAACACCCCAGCTTCTTTGTGAACTTTGTGTTCTTTGTGGCTGAATAACAGCGCACGCCACGGCACCGCGCTCAAGCTCGCGAAGCGGCTGGGCCCCGGCAAGACCGTCGTGACGATACTCCCCGATACGGCCGAGCGGTACTTCTCCACTCCGCTTTTCGAGGAATAATGCGCGGCAGTTATGAAGTTCAAGGGAACAATATGATATACTATGCCTAATTGCAAGTTCCCGTGACGAAGAAACCTGGAGCCCCATCTGCATGGATATATTAAAGAAATGCTACGATTGGAATGAAGCCGACGACGTTCGCGCTGCAAATCTCTACCCATACTTCCATCGGCTGGAGTCTCGTCAGGACACGGAAGTCATGATGGAGGGCCGTCGGCGCATAATGCTTGGATCCAACAACTATCTTGGGCTTACGATATGCGACGAAGTGGTAGAGGCCGGTATAAAGGCGATCGAGAAATACGGCACCGGATGCTCCGGCTCGCGCTTCCTGAACGGTACGCTCGACCTGCACATCGAGCTTGAAGAGGGAATCGCAAAGTTCCTTGGCAAGGAAGCGGCGCTTACCTTCGGCACGGGGTTCCAGTCGAACGCAGGCATAATAAGCGCGCTCGTCGGCATGCACGACTACGTGATATGCGACCGCGAAAACCACGCGAGCATCTACGCGGGCTGCCAACTGAGCTACGGCAAGCTCCTGAGGTTCAAGCACAACAACATGGCCGACCTCAAGGCGTGTCTTGACCGTGTGCCGGACGAGTGCGGGGCTCTTGTTGTGGTCGACGGCGTGTTCTCGATGGGCGGCGACGTCATCAACCTGCCGGAGGTCGTTCGGCTCGCCAAAGCGCGCGGCGCCCGCGTCATGGTCGACGACGCACACGGACTTGGCGTGCTCGGAAAGGGCGGCCGGGGGACGGCGTTCCACTATGGGCTCGAAAAAGAGGTGGATATCTTCATGGGCACTTTCTCGAAGTCGCTCGCGTCCCTCGGCGGATACCTCGCGGGCGACGCCAAGGTGGTCGACTACGTGCGCCACCATTCGCGCCCGTTCATCTTCTCGGCGTCGATCCCGCCTGCAAACGCGGCGGTCGCGCTTGCCGCGCTTCGTCACCTCGAGGCGCATCCGGAGCTCCCCGAAAGACTGCGCTCGCTGTCCGAATACGCGCGCAAGGGGTTCTCCGAGCGTGGCGTGCGCATAAGGGAGTCCGCGCTCGGGCTGCCAACGCCGATAATCCCGCTGTACACCTATACGACCGAGGCGACGCTTGTGGCGGTCAGGGAGGTATACAACCGCGGAGTGTATGTCAACCCCGTGCTACCGCCTGCGACTCCCGAAGGCGAGGCCCTGCTCCGCACAAGCTACATGGCTTCCCATACGGAGGCGCAGCTTGACGAGGCGATGGACGTGATCGCGGGCGTAATGAAGGGTTTCCCCGCTTGAGCGATTTTTTGCTGTCGCTTAAGGATGTGTCGCTTGCGTTCGGCGGGCCGAGCGTCTTGGACCACGTGTCGCTTTCCGTCGCGAAGGGGCTTCGCGCCGCGCTCACGGGGCGCAACGGCGAGGGCAAGTCGACTTTGCTTAAGGTGATCGCAGGGAAGCTCGAGCCAGACTCCGGCGAGATTGTCCGCGCACCAGGGCTCAAGATTGTCTATGTCTCGCAGGAAGTTCCGGCAGACCGTCCGGACGATCCCGGCTTCAACGCGCTTTCCGGTGGCCGGCGCCGCAGGAGCATACTCGAGGCGGCGCTATTGTCGCATCCAGACCTCCTGCTTCTCGACGAGCCAACGAACCATCTCGATATGGAGACAATCGACTGGCTTGAGGCGATGTTGCGCCGGTCGCGTGACATGGCCGTTGTGGTCGTTACGCACGACAGGCGCTTTCTGCGGCGAGTCGCGACGAAGATATTCGACCTCGACCGCGGCGAACTCTCCGGCTGGGAATGCGACTATCCGACTTTCCTCAAGCGCAAGGCCGAGCTTTTGGCAGACGAAGCGGTCTACTGGGAGCGTAAGTCAAAGAAGCTCGCGCAAGAGGAAGCGTGGATCAGGCGCGGCGTAAAGGCGCGGACTACGCGCAACGAAGGTCGTGTCGCCGCGCTCATGAAGCTGCGCGAGGAGTTTGCGGCGCGGCGGGCCGCGGTTGGCTCTGCGACGCTAAAGCTCGACACCGCGGCGCCTGGCGGCATGGGCGTCCTCAAGATAAAGAATGTTTCCTTTTCCTATCCCGGCTCGAAGCGGCCTGTGATCTCCAATTTTACTGCGACCGTGCTGCGTGGCGAGAGGATTGGCATTCTCGGAGCGAACGGCGTCGGCAAGACGACGCTTTTGAACTTGCTCACGGGACGGCTCAAGCCGACGTCGGGCGAGGTTGTGCGCGGCACGAGCGTGGAGCTTTCGTTCTTCGACCAGCTTCGCAGCGAGATGCGTCCAGAACTTACCGTTGGCGAGAACATCGCCTCAGACCGCGACGAAGTCGTAGTGGGCGGGGTGAGGAAGCACGTATATTCATACCTTGCCGACTTCCTCTTCACGCCTGAGCGTGTGCGCACGCCGGTCAAGGCGCTTTCCGGCGGCGAGCGCGCACGGCTGATGCTTGCGAAGCTTTTCCTGAAGCCGGCGAATTTGCTCGTGATGGACGAGCCGACGAACGACCTCGACGTGGAGACGCTGGAGCTTTTGGAAGAGCAGCTTCTCGCGTATTCAGGGACGTTGCTTTTGGTGAGCCATGACCGAGAGTTCTTGAACAATGTCGTGACTTCGACTTTCGCGCTCGAAGGCGACGGAACCGTCAGGCAGTTCCCTGGCGGATACGACGACTACGAGCGGCAGAGGGCGGCGAAGCCGAAGGTGGACGCGCCGCCTGTGCCGCCGGTCAAGGCGAAGCTCGACATCCGCGTCCGCGTCAAGCCGCTTGTCGCCGCGAAGAAGAAGGAGTTCACCTGCAATCCCTTCGCCGGATTGTAGACGGTGGCACGGCAAAACGGAATAGTTAGGTAGTTAACCACCAAACCACCTCGCTGTCTCACTGCTTGACCATACGCTTCCCCGAGGCGGCGGAGATAAGCTCGGCGATCTTGCGGTCGGGCGTCTTGCCCTTTAGATCGCGCACGAACGCGACATCGCGCGAGCCGACTTTGTAGAACACCGCGCGGCAGTCCTTTGCGTCGATATTGCTGATCTTCGCTGCGGCACATGCGACGCGGAGCTTTGCAAGCGCGACAAGCCGCTTCGCCGCAGGCGGCAGGGGGCCGAACCTGTCGCGCAGCTCCGCCGCAAGCGCGACGACGACTTTCTCGTCCGTTGCTTCGGCAAAGCGTTTCATGAAGCTCATCCGCTGGACGTCCTCTTCGACATACGAGTATGGAAGCGCAGCCGCGCTTGCGTCGTCCTCGCTCGCGGGCGAGTAGTCGATGAAGTCGAGATGCAGCTTGACCTCGACGATGTCCTTCACCTTCTCTCCCTTCATCATCGCGATTGTGCGCTGCAGTAGCTGGCAGTATAGCCCGAAGCCGACTGCCGCGATATGCCCCGACTGCTGCGAGCCGAGGAGATTGCCCGCGCCGCGAAGCTCGAGGTCGCGGACGGCGAGGTTGAACCCGGAGCCGAGCGCGCCGTGCCGCTGGAGCGCCGAAAGACGCTCCCTCGCGTCGGAATCGACGAGCCCTTCGGCGGGAAGGAGGAAGTACGCGTGCCCCTCGCGCGACGAACGCCCGACGCGGCCGCGCAGCTGGTAGAGGTCTGCAAGTCCGAACATCTCGGCGTGGTCAATGATTATCGTGTTCGCCCTCGGAATGTCTATGCCGGATTCCACTATCGTAGTCGAGAGCAGGACGTCAAACTTGCCGCGCTCGAAGTCGCGCATCTTCCGCGCGAGCGTCCGCGCGTCCATCTGCCCGTGGGCGACGACTACGCGCGCCTCGGGGCATGTCTCATTCAGCCGCTTTTCTGCCTTGCCGATTGTCGACACCCTGTTGTGCAGGAAGAACACCTGCCCGCCACGCGCGAGTTCCGCGCCTACCGCCGCGCGTACGACCGCCGCCGAGTCGCGCACGATCTTCGTCTCGACCGCGACGCGTTCGCGCGGGGGCGTCCTTATAAGCGAGAGGTCGCGCGCCCCTGTCATCGAGAGGTAGAGCGTCCTCGGTATCGGCGTCGCGGAGAGCGTCAGTACGTCGGCGGTCGCGCGCAGTCGCTTCAGGAATTCCTTGTGCCTAACGCCGAAGCGCTGCTCTTCGTCGATTATTATGAGCCCGAGGTCGCGGAACGCGATCTTCGACGATAGTATCGCGTGCGTTCCGATGACGATGTCGCAAGCGCCTGTGGCAAGCCGCTGGAAAGTGCCCTTGTGCGTCGCGTCGGACTGGAAGCGCGAGACGGATTCTATTCGTATGGGCGTTCCGTCGAAGCGCGAGGTGAAAGTCTCGAAGTGCTGTTCCGCGAGGACGGTCGTGGGCGCGAGAACTGCCGTCTGCTTGCCATTCATCGCGGCGATGAACGCGGCTCTCATCGCGACTTCCGTCTTGCCGTAGCCAGCGTCACCGCAGATGAGGCGGTCCATCGGCTTCCGTGCCGCGAGATCCTTCTTTACGGCTGCTATTGCCGCAGCCTGGTCGGGTGTCTCTTCGTAGGGGAACGCGGCTTCAAACGCATCGACGCCGTCACATTCGATATCGTAGGCGAATCCCGGCACGAGCTCGCGCCTCGCCTGCGTCTCAAGGAGCGTTGCTGCGAGGTCGGTGACCGCCTTCTGCGCGTCGGCCTTGTCCTTCGCCCAGCGCTTGCCGTCGAGCCGGTGTAGCCTAACCGCCTCGCCCTTTACGCCGACGTAGCGCGATAGAAGATGGGCGTGAGCGGCCGGCACATGAAGCTTCGCGCCATCGGCATATTCTATCGTGAACACCTCGGAGCGCTTGCCATTCACGAGGATTTCGGACGAGCCGATGAACCTGCCCACGCCATAGTCGACGTGCACCACGTATTCGCCGGGGTCGAGTTCGTCGAAATCGTTAAGCCGCGCGCCACGCGCGAGCGCGGCGTTTCGAGGATGCGTCTTCCTCTTGGCGAACACGCGGTCGGACTTGGCGACAACGAGGAGGGAGGGGGTGCTTGGGGCGAGTTCGAAGCCGCCGGAGAGGTCGTCGATTGCGAGGACGAGGTCGCCGCGCTTCTTCGCGGCGGCGAGGTGGCGTTCGAGTCGTCCGCGCGCCGCGTCGAACAGTTCTGGGTGGTGCGCTTCTTCCGCGCCGAGTTCGGCAAAGCCGGGGAGCGGGCTCGTCTGGAATTTGCTGGTGGGAACGCCTCTTGGTGCGGGATCGCCCGTGTAGACGAAAGTGAGGACGCGTGGTTGCGGGGTCGCGGGGAGAGCGTAGTCGTTGTGTTCAAGCGCGAGGACTGTCGAGCCGTCGGGGAGAAGATCGAGAAGCGAGCACTGTTTGTCTTTCTCTTCATCCTTGCCGCTCGCGGGTAGCAACACGGCCTTTTCGACGCGTTCTATCGATATCTGCGTGGCTGCGTCGAAGGTTCGGATGCTCTCAAGATCGTCGCCGAAGAACTCGGCTCTTATCGGGAATTCCTCGCCAGGACTCCACGCATCGACGATGCCGCCGCGCACTGAGAAATCGCCGACTTGTTCGACCATTGGAACGCGATTGTAGCCAAAAGCGGCGAGTTTCTCGCAAATATTACCAAACTTTATGGGGTATGTTCCCATTTTTGCGGGGTCTGTCCCCAGCGAAATGACAGGCGGCGCACCAGTGGGGACAGGGGATGAGAGAGCTGGCGACGAGACGACAAGAACGCAAGGGTATGGTGAGAGGGGCCAGGCGCGAAGGGCGGCAAGCGTCTTTAGACGAGTGCCGAGTGCTCCGACATCTCCGGCGAGAGGCGGGGGAAATTCGAGGACGCGCACGTCGCGTGCCGAAGGAATCGTGGCAGACAGCGTGCGCAAGTCGTCGGCAAGAAGATCGGCGTCTGGAAGCCCCGGTGTTGCCGCGAGGACGAGATGCGAACCCTTGGCAAGCGAAAGGGCGAGAAAGGCATTGGCAGAGCCGACGAGAGACGAAATGGCCACCGCCCCGCCTTCCTTGAAGGTGGGGGATGGGAAGCGCGAAGAGAACAGCTCGAGCGCGTCTTTCATTCTGCCGCCGAGAATTATACCATAGTTGCGGTCGCTTTGGGAATGGAAGCGAGCGCCTTTACATTTCCGATTTTCTTAGTCAGCTGGTGTGATTAGGCAGGAAAATTTGGTATACTATTGGGCAAATGCCCGAGAGGTATACACAGTGAATAGTCTCAAGACCGTGAAGGGAGTGCAGTCGATCAGGTGAGCGGAATAATGAGAGCGGATGCAATCGTAGCCGGCGCCGGTTTTTGGGGCTGTACGGTCGCGCGTCGTCTTGCGGAGGCGGGGCGGAAGGTTCTCGTCCTCGAATCGCGCGGCGCAGTCGGCGGCAACGTCCGTTGCGAGACCGATTCCGAGACGGGAATCGAGGTCCATCTCTACGGCAGCCACATCTTCCACACGCACGACATGGCGGTGTGGAACTTCATTCGCCGATTTACCGAGTTCAACGGCTACCAGCACAAGGTGCTTGCGAACTATCGTGGCAAGATATACTACCTTCCCCTCGGCCTCGCACTGATCAACAAGTTCTTCGGCGTGGAGCTTAAGCCCGGTGATGTCGCGGAATTCATGAAGGACGAGCGCCATTCGTCGGCGATCTTCGACGCATTCTTCCGCGGCTACACCTCTAAGCAGTGGGGCAAGGCGCCCGAGGAGATAGACCCTTCGATAATCAAGCGCGTGCCGGTCCGCGACAACTACGATGTCAACTATTTCAAAGACTATTTGCAGGGGATTCCCGCCGACGGCTACAACGCAGTCTTTGACAGGATGCTCGACCACCCGAACATCGAGGTGAAGGTCAATTCGCCTTTTGCCCTGCAGGACATGGCGGATGCGCATGTCTACTATTCCGGGCCCATAGACGCGCTTTTCGGCTACAAGTTCGGGCACCTGCCGTGGAGGACGCTCCGTTTCGAGACGGAGACCATTGGCGTCAAGGACTTCCAGGGAACTTCGGTCGTCAACTATACGGAAGCCGAAGTCCCCTATACCCGCATCCACGAGTTCAAGCACTACCACCCCGAGCTTGCTGGCGTCATGTCCGCGCCGAAGACGATTGTGATGCGCGAATATTCCGCCGCATGGAAGCCGGGCGATGAGCCATACTACCCAGTCGATTGCGAAGAGTCGCGCACGCTTCTTGGGAAATACCGCGAAGAGGCGGCGAAGGTCCCAAATCTCGTCATCGGCGGTCGGCTTGGCGGATACAAGTACTTCGACATGGATCAGTCGATTGCAGCCGCGCTCGCGGTAAAGATATGAGTTTCACTAACCAAAAAAAAATAGGAGAAAACCATGACAGTAAAAGGATACGCGAAATTCCTGCTCATAATGGCAGGGCTCGGAGGGCTTCTTTACGGCGTTGATGTCGGCGTAATTGCCGCAGCGCTGCCATACATACAGGAGACTTCGACCTACACGCCACAACAGCTCTCGGTTGTGGTAGCGGCGGTTCTGTTTGGTTCTGTCCTCTCGTCGCTCTTCGCGGGCGCGATGGCCGAGGCACTTGGGCGTAAAAAGGTTATTCTCATATCGGCGCTTTGCTTCGTCGCGTCGATTCCCGTGATATGCTTTTCCAACAACAGTTTCGGCATGCTGATGGGTGGGCGTATCCTCCAGGGCGCGTCGGCGGGTCTTGTCGGCGTCGTGGTGCCGATGTACTTGGCGGAGTGCCTTGATTCGGACTCACGAGGGAAGGGGACAGGCATGTTCCAGCTTCTCCTTACGGTCGGCCTCGTATTCGCGGCGGCCATAGGTCTTGTCGTGACGAGCCTCGTCGGCGCGGCCGACAGTGTGGTTGTCACCGATACGGCGAAGACCATTGCGTGGCAGGCGATCTTCTGGTGTTCGGCCCTTCCTGGTGTGATACTCTTCTTCGGCGCATTCAAGTTGAAGGAGTCTCCGCGCTGGCTCTACAAGAAAGGGCGCAAAGACGAGGCTATTGCGTCGCTCGCTGCTAACAACGGCGAGGAGAGAGCGAAGAATATACTTGAGGAGATGATCGCCGCCGACAAGGCGGCCGAAGCCGAGAAGGCCGCCATCGCCGCTGCGTCGAAGGGCGATTCGCTTTTCCAGCGCAAGTACGTGATCCCGTTCATTCTCGCGGTCGTAATCCTTGCCTGCAACCAGACTACGGGCATCAACTCAGTGTTGAACTACTCCGTAAAGATATTCCAGCAGGCCGGTCTCGAAGGTTCGACGGCGAACTGGGCGGACCTCGTGATCAAGGTCATGAACATGGTGATGACCATAGTCGCTTGCGCACTTGTTGACAAGAAGGGGCGCAAATTCCTGTTGAAGCTCGGCACATTTGGTATCATCGTCGGGCTTTGTGGCGTCGGTGGGCTGTTCAAGGGCGTCGAGACAGGACGCGTCAACGTCACGGACTACGTTCGCTCTATCGTCCAGAGCAAAGCGTGGGTCAAGACGTCCGTCGAGGATGTCGTGAAGGCCAAGGTCGCAGATATGGCCGAGTTCACCAAGGACGGCAAGGTCGCTGACGGTGTCCAGCTGATCGTCACCTATAAGCAGGGCGGCGAAAGCCAGCAGGTCGTCGCCGAGTACTTCGACCGCGCCGCGCAGACGAAGATTCTTGCCGACGCTGGGTTAGAGTATGCAGACGGCGCGATGGGCGCAATCGATGTCGCCGCCGCGCAGGCGAAGTTCGCGACAGACCTCAAGAAGGGCCAAGTCGCGAAAGAGAAGGGCGAGGCGAAGCTCTCGGAGAAGATACTGACTGGCATCGTCCAGGTTCCGGTGGAGAAGAAGGACGCGCTTGCCGAGGCCGCGCAGCGCCTTGAGAAGAATGGCGATCGTGTCATCATCGACGCCAGCTTCGCAAACGAACCAACCTTCCTCGACAAGATTTGCTTCTGGAGCAAGGCGCAGGAAGCGGGAACGCTCAAGGAGGTAGAGATTGCCAATGCTGAACTCGGCGTCAAGCCTGGCAAGACGACGGGCTGGCTCGTTACATTCTGCTTCATGTTCTTCATCGCGTTCTACGCAGTCGGTCCTGGCGTCTGCGTGTGGCTTGCCCTTTCCGAACTGATGCCGACTAGGATTCGCGCCAACGGCATGGCTATTGCGATGATCATCAACCAGGGCGTATCCACCACTATTGCCGGCGTGTTTCTACCCTGGGTCGGTTCCTGCGGATATGCGAGCGTGTTCTTCTGCCTCGCTGGCTTTACCGTCGTCTACTTCATTACGGCGGCGTTCTTCCTCCCCGAAACCAAGGGCCGCACGCTCGAGGAGATCGAGCAGTACTTCAAGTCCGGCAAGATGCCGGAAAAGAAGTAACGGGGAACGGGGAACGGGTTTGAAGTTTCTTTTTTTAGGAACGGGGACTTCGGTCGGCGTTCCGCAGATTGGCTGCACGTGCCGCGTGTGCACGTCGCCGGATCCGCGCGACCGCCGACGGCGCTGCGGCGTGTACGTCACGGCGGCGGACGGCACGGCGCTTCTCGTCGACACGCCGCCAGAGCTTCGGCTCGCGTGCATTGAGTATGGCATATCCAAAGTCGACGCCGTCGCTCTCACCCACGCCCACATGGACCATGTCGCGGCGTTCGATGACATCCGCCGATTCAATACGATAAACGGCGAGAAGGTTCCGTGCGAACCTGGTGACCCGTTCTACCGGGGGCTTCCATACCGGATCGTCGGCAAGCCCATTGTCTGCCACGCGATGGGCGAGACAATAGAGCAGATGCACAGGATATTCCCATACATCGGCACGGAAGGCGGCAAGAACGGGCTCTACCGCCCGATGGTCGAGTTTTCCGACGCGGCTTCGTTTTCGGTTGGCGGCATGGCGGTCGAGCGGCTTAAAGTCGAGCATGGCTTTCCCTGCTGCGGATACCTTTTCTCCGAGGGTTCGCGTCGCATCGCATATGTGAGCGACTGCCATGATCTGCCCGACGAGACAATTGAGCGCGTGAAGGGCGTGGACGTCATGGTCCTCAACTGCCTTCGCGAGCGCCAGCATCCGACGCACCTGAGCTTGGAGCGGGCGCTTGGGTATCTCGACCAGATTGCGCCAAAGAGTGCGTATCTCGTCCACATGTGCCACGATCTGACGCATGAGGACTGGCTTGCGCGGCTTGCTGGTACGAATGTTGAACCGGCATACGACGGGTTGGAGTTGAATATGGGAGATAGACCATGAAAAATACAGTCTTTGCGGCTTTTGCCTTTCTCTGTGCGACGGGCATCTTCGCAGGAACGGTTCAAATATCGGTAGACCTGAGGCTTGACAACATCGACTATGTCGCCGGCGAGCGCGTCCGCGCCGTCGTGGACATTGCAAATTCGTCGCCCGACAATGTTAGCGTCGGGTATCCGAGTTCTCAGGACGCCTTTTTTGTCGAAGTCTTCAACGCGGGAAGCATAGCCCAGCTCGATCGCAAGGGGAATAGGCCTTTCGTGTCCCGCTTCAGCCTTGATTCGAACGAGGGGCAGAAGTTCGAGACGTTCCTCGGTGACCATTATCCGCTCAGGACCATAGGAAAGTATCTTGCGAAGCCGGTGCTTGTCCATGGCGGCGTCCGCTACGAGGGGCAGCTCCGCGCGTTCTCCGTCGTTCCGGGCATGAAGGTTGCGAGCGCGCTTCAGATGTTCAAGCACATCGAAGGGGTGCGCCGCGAATTCGAGCTTCTGTCCTGGAGCCGCAAGAACACCGAGCATCTCTTCCTTGCGGCTCGTGACGACGGGCCTGTGCCGCGCAAGTGGGCCACGACCGACCTTGGTTCCCTTATGCGTTTCAGGAAGCCGACCATTTCCGTCCTCGAGACAGGCGAAGTCATTGTGATCCACTGCTATGACAGGGACAGGTTCTGCCGGTCGGAGTTCTGGAGCTTGCCGGACGCGCTTGAGCTCAACAAGAGCGAGTTCGTCATGGATCCCGCCACCGCCGGCTCGGAGCGCGTAAAGGAGCTCTACAAGGAGTCAGGCGGCGTCAAGCCCGTCCTCCGTCCCTGGTGGAAGTTTTGGTAGGAGTTAGGGGTCAGGGGGCTTGCCCCCAGTTCTAAGACACTCTGCGTCTCAGCGTCTCTGCGCGAGATAACCAATGCAGAAGGATTGTCGCGCAGAGGCGCAGAGGCGCGGAGGCGCGGAGGTTACGAGTAAGGAGTTGGAGAGCGGTGAGGGAATGAATATCATTGGAATAGAGACGAGTTGCGACGAGACTGCGGCCGCGATTGTTAAAGACGGGCGCGAAGTCCTCTCGAATGTCGTCTATACGCAGATCCCCCTGCACCAGCCCTACGGCGGCGTCGTTCCCGAAATCGCCTCACGTGCGCACATTGAGAAGATTACCCAGGTCATGGGTGACGCGATGAAAGGGCAGACCGTCGATGCGGTTGCAGTAACCTACGGCCCTGGCCTCGCGCCAGCTCTGATCGTCGGGCTCAACGCGGCGAAGGGGCTTGCTAAAGCCCTTGGCGTTCCGCTGATCGCCGTCAACCACATCGAGGCGCATCTCCACTCGCCTTTCATCTACGACTCGCCGGACGACGCGGCCGCGCGGCTCCCCGACCCGCGGGAAATCGGCCCCATGCTCGGGCTCGCCGTCTCAGGCGGCAACACCGTGTGGATCGACATGCCGGAGTACGGCAAGTACGAGGTCATCGGCGAGACGCTTGACGACGCTGCGGGCGAGGCGTTCGACAAGGCCGCGAAGCTGCTTGGACTCGGCTATCCAGGCGGGCTTAAGATCGACCGCATCTCCGCGGCCTATCGGGAACGCTTCCCGAGCGAGCCGCTTGTTCCGTTTCCGAAAGGGCGACCGCGCGATGGCGTGACGGCGCTCGCGGGGCTTCCTGCGGAACTTTGCGTGTCGTTCTCCGGGCTCAAGACTGCGCTTCTCAGGCATGTCCAGCGCAATCCCTCGCTTGTCGAGTCGCAGGAAGGGGCGCAAGACTTTGGCGGCTACGATGTCACGCCGGAGGTCGCGCATGTCGTCGCGTCCTATCAGGAGGCGATCGTCCAGGCAATCGCGGACCGCACTCGCGCCGCCCTGCGCCGTGGCTCTTACCGGGCGTTCATCCTCGGCGGCGGAGTCTCGCTCAACAGCCGGGTCCGCGCCGTCTTGGCCAAGGTCTGCACTGCGGCACGCGTGCCGCTCCTGATGGCGAAGCCGAAGTTCACGGGCGACAACGGCGCGATGGTGGCTGGGCTCGCGTTCTACCGGCGAAATGTCTCGGGCGACGCGGCCCTTCGCGCCGATGTCTCTCCCTCGCTTCAGGTCGGCTGCAATTTTTGGTATAATATGAATCAGTCATGAATACTGTACTCGTTGGCGCCCAGTGGGGCGATGAAGGCAAGGGCAAGGTTATCGACTTCCTGACGGAGGAGGCGGACGTCGTGGTCCGCTTCCAAGGCGGCTCTAACGCGGGCCATACCGTAGTCGTCGGAGACAAGAAGTACGTTCTCCACCTCGTTCCCTCCGGTGTTCTGCACGACGGCAAGCACTGCGTGATAGGCAACGGCGTCGTAATGGACCCGTTTGACCTCATGAAAGAGCTTGAACAGGTCGAAAGCTGGGGTTTTGAGCTCAAGGGCCGCTTCCATATCTCCGAGCGCGCGCACATGGTCATGCAGTGGCACCGCGCTATAGATAAGGCCGAGGAGGCCGCGCGCCCCGAGGGCCACAAGATCGGCACTACTGGGCGAGGCATCGGTCCCGCCTACGCCGCGAAGGTCGGGCGCTACGGTATGCGCGTCGGCGACATCCTGAAGCCCGATTTCCTCGACCTCGTCCGCGCACAGGTCGCCGAGGCGAATCGCGCGCTCGCGGCGCTCGGCGCCCAGCCGCTCGACCCAGAGGAGATGGTGCGTCTCTACACCCCGATGGTGGCGGCGCTCATGCCGTATGTCACGGATACGATCCAGTTCCTCCACGAAAACCTCGACGCGAAGAAGTCGGTTCTTTTCGAAGGCGCACAGGCGACGATGCTCGACATCGACTTCGGCACCTATCCCTTTGTCACGTCCTCCAACCCGACGGCCGGCGGCGCATGCACTGGCTCGGGCGTTCCCCCGCGCGCTATAGACCGTGTGATCGGCGTCCTCAAGCTCTACACGACGCGCGTTGGAGAAGGGCCGTTCCCGACCGAGCTTTTTGACGAAGACGGAGAGACGCTTAGGAAGCGCGGCGGCGAATTCGGCGCGACGACGGGTCGTCCAAGGCGCTGCGGGTGGTTTGACGCGGTTGTCGCGCGCTATGCCCAGCGCGTAAACGGCGTCGACTTCTGGGCGATGACGAAGCTCGATGTTCTCGACACTTTCCCTGTCGTGAAGATATGCACTGGCTACAAGCGCGACGACGGTTTCGTCTACCAGACATTCCCTGCAGATCTCGCGGTCCTAAAGCGTTGCACGCCGGTATACGAGGAACTTCCCGGCTGGCAGTGTGAGACATCGCATATAACCGACTATTCCGAACTTCCCGAAAACGCGAAGAAGTACGTGAATCGCATCCTCGACCTCGTTGGCGGCAAGCTCGGCGTCCTCTCTGTGGGGCCTGCAAGGGAGACCACGCTGAGGATTAATGTGTAAGAGGGAAACGGGTAATGGGGAACGGGTAATGGCGAGGATTGCTTGGTGGAGAATCGCAAGATAGAGCATTTGGCCGTCATCATGGACGGGAACGGCAGGTGGGCGAAGAAGCACCATCTGCCGCGGCTCGCAGGTCACAGAGCCGGTGCCGAGTCGCTTGACCGCACGATGCACTGGTGCAAAGAGGCTGGGATAAGCTACCTGACCGTCTATGCGTTCTCTACCGAAAACTGGAAGCGCTCGAAGGGCGAGGTCGCGGGGCTGATGAAGCTCCTTTCCCACTTCATCAAGGCGAAGGAGAAGGAGCTTATCAAGAACGGCATCGCGTTTCGCGTCATCGGGCGGCGCGAGGATCTTTCGCCAAAGCTCCAGAAAGAGATTGCCGCGCTTGAGGAGAAGACGAAAGGCGGGGATTTCACGCTCGTCGTCGCGCTTTCCTACGGCGGGCGAGATGAGATTGTGCGCGCGGCAGCCAAGTTTGCGGAGCAAGGCCACGGAGATAATCTGGAAGAGGCGTTTGCGAGTTGCCTCGACACTGCTGGGATACCCGATCCAGACTTGATTGTGAGAACATCGGGCGAGCTGCGGATTTCCAATTTCCTGCTCTGGCAGGCGGCGTATGCCGAGTTCTACTTTACTGATGTCCTCTGGCCGGACTTCGACAAGGCCGAGTTCGACAAGGCGATTGTCAGCTTCTCGAAGCGCGAGCGCCGGATGGGAGGAAGACTTAAATGAATCCGGTTCTCAAGAGAACGTTGACAGGGTTGGCAGTCGGTGCGGTGGTGATTTGTGCAGCACTCCTTGCGCCGCAGACTGCGATTGAAGCATTGGTGATGGCGCTTGGGCTCCTTGCCTACTGGGAGTTTGTCTCGCTTATTACGCTCAAGTATCGCGCGCAGGGCAAGAGGACCGCCTCGGTGCCATTTCTGATTCTTGGAATGTTAGTCATTCTAATTGGGGTTGGCATGCTTGCCGAAATTGCGGATCTATACGGCGATACGCCGTGCGGACCATTTAAACTCGGGAATGTTATGCTCCTCTACGTCATTGCCATCGTCAAGTTCTCGGATGTCGGTGGTTTCGCGTTCGGGCTCACCTCTGCTAAGTTGATGAAGGGTGGCAACCACAAGCTTTGCCCCACGATTTCGCCGAACAAGAGCTGGGAAGGGCTTTTCGGCTCCGTCTTCGCATCGTGTCTGGTTTCGTGCTGCTTTATGGGTGCGACCGGTTTTGGCGTCGTCAAGTCGCTTGCGTGTGGCGTAACTGCTGCGCTCGTGGGAACGGCGGGCGACCTTGTGGAGTCGAAATTCAAGCGCTGGGTCGGCGTCAAGGACTCTTCGGCAATGAAGATCACGAACGGCATGGGCGGGTTCCTCGACATGGTTGACTCGCTTCTCTTCGCGCCAGCGGTACTCTATTTCCTCATGGGGCTCGAGTTCTGAAATGACGCGTTCCCGAGAGGCATGGATTCTCTTCCTGGCGACGCGTGTCGTCGGTCTCGCGGTAGATGCCGCAGTAATCGGCTTTGCCTATCTCTGCGCGTTTGCGCTAAGGTTCGACTTCCAGGAGCCGACGTCGCTTGGCGGGTGGGGAACTGTCGCGCGGCTCTACGTGACGGTTTGCGCCGTTCATCTCGCTTCGCTGCTTTTCTTTGGCTGCTATCGTCTTACATGGCGTAGGATACGCGGGAGCGAGTTGCCGCAATACATCGGCGCAATGATGTTCGCGTGCGGCGTCCTGACTCTGATGCGGTATTTCCTGCCAAATGTCTCGCTTTCGCATATCCGTCCTCCTTATTCCATCACGGTTATATCCTTTTTCCTTGGGACGATTGGAATCATCGGCATCCGAGTCCTGTGGCGCGTCTACTGGACGAGCCGCGTGAGGGAAGACGAGCTTCTTGAGCGCAACGTAAAGCACTTTGACGGTACAACTGCGCGGAAGTTCCTCGCTGACAAGGTCGTGATGGTGACTGGCGCGGGCGGGTCTATTGGCTCGGAGATCGTTCGCCAGGTTGCGGCGGCGGGTGCAAAGAAGATACTTATGGTCGAGCGCGGTGAAAACGCCCTTTACGAGATCGACCGCCGAATGAGGTCGTTTTTCGATGTCGCCAAGCACCAGGCACCAAGCACCAGCGCCGAAGGCGCGCAAGCACCTATCTGCGTTCCTCTCATGTACGACATCAACGACCGTAGCAAGATGGAATCGCTTTTCGCCGCCGAGAAACCGGAAGTCGTTCTCCATGCGGCAGCATACAAGCACGTTCCGATGGTCGAGATGAACCCCGAGGAAGGGTGGCGCAACAATACCGAGGCGACGAAGCTACTTGCGGAGCTTTCTGCCGCGCACGGCGTCAAGAGGTTCGTTCTCATTTCGACCGACAAGGCCGTGAACCCCGTTTCTGTTATGGGCAAGACGAAGCTCGCCGCCGAGCAGGCGATCATGGCCCTCAACTCCCCCACTCCCCCACTCCCCCACTCCTCCACTTCCTTCTGCGCCGTCCGCTTTGGTAATGTCTTCGGCTCGTCGGGCTCGGTCGTCCCGCTTTTCAAGGAGCTTATCGCAAAGCGGCTCCCGATTACCGTGACGCATCCCGACATGAAGCGGTACTTTATGACTATAGAGGAGGCGGTGTCGCTCGTCCTTCAGGCGGCGTCGCGCAACGAGCGGGCGATATATACGCTCGACATGGGCGAACCGGTACGGATACTCGACCTTGCGGAAGGGATGATAGAGCAGGCGGGCTACCGCCCGTATGTCGATATCCCGATTGTGTTCACGGGTGTCCGCCCCGGCGAGAAGCTTTTCGAGGAACTGGACGTCTCAGAGCGCTCTTGCTACAAGACGGACATGGCGAAGATATACATTACAAAGGGCGTTTGACGCTGAGTCTGGGATTTTCTTGGGGGGAATGATGCATCCAAAGTTCAAAAACGAATACAACCTGCCGGGGCGCGAGCTTTTGCCGCATCGCGAGCCGTTCCTTTTTCTCGACCGCCTCGTGTCGGCCGACGAGACAGGATGCCTTGGCGAATATACTTTCACGGCGGAGAAAAACGACTTTTTCAAGGGCCATTTCCCTGGCACACCGGTTGTCCCCGGCGTCATTCTCGTCGAGTCGATGTGCCAGTGCGCCGGTGCGGGGATAGTCGCCCAAAACGTGATGGGTGGTATGGACCGCGACAGGAAGAACCGCTTCGTACTAGCGGCCGTTTCGTCCGCGCGGTTCCGCCGCCCTGTTGTTCCAGGAGACACTTTTACGATAGTGACCAAGAACGTCAAGGCGCGTTCGCGCATAAGGACTTTTGCCGTCAAGGGGTATGTGGGCGACGAGATTGCCGCAGAATGCGAGATTACCTGCCTTCTCGACACCCGCCCCGTGGCGTAGTCTTCATAGTTAAAGCAAAGGAGGATTGAAAATGGCAGACAAGCTGACGAGAAGAGGTTTCATGGCGGCTGGCGGCGCATTGGCCGCGAGCACGGCATTTGCGGACAAGGACGTTGCAGCGCCGTCGCCAAAACCGCCTGCCGATCCTTTTCTTGGCACTGGCGGCGTGCCGCTTGTGGTCGGCGATCCTTGCCTGCAGGTGCCGGGCGAGACGACTATGGGCGTGTCATGGGCGGTGTCTGGGCTCTCCAAGGGCGTAGTGGAGTATGCCGACAATCCCGATTTCCGCGACGCAAAGACGGTGAAAAGCGGTGGCTACGGGCTTGTGCCGATTGATGTGTCGGCCTTGCAGGTGCGCCTGACGGGGCTTAAGCCGGCGACGAAATACTGGTACAGGACCGTGACGACGCCGTTCGTCGACTACAAGAACATCTACGATGCAAAGCTCGGCGCGCCGATAGTATCCAAGGTCCATTCGTTCACGACTTTGGGAACTGGAGCCGTGGCTCATTTCTGCATGATAAGCGACACGCATGCCAGGTGGGATACGTTTCAGATGATGGTTTCGAAGCTCAAGGAGATATCGCCGTCCGCCGTGGTGTGGAACGGCGACGCGACGAACACGACCCAGACGAAGGCGACGGCGGTCGAGATATTCCTCAATCCGCCCATCGAAGCCCGCGACTGGTCGGCTGACGTCCCCGTCATGTTCGAAAGCGGCAACCACGACTTCCGTGGCAGCTGGATATCCAAGAAGGAGGAAGTCATCCTTCCGCGCGACCCGTCAGAGAGGCGCGGCGACCAGTGGGACCTCAAGTGGAACTTCGCCGTGAGGCTCGGCGACATGGCGCTCGTCGGGCTCGACACCGGCGAGGACAAGCCAGACGCGCACCCGAAGTGGTTCGGGCTCGCCAACTTCGAGGCATATCGCCGTGCACAGGCGAAGTGGCTTGAAGAGCAGTTCGCCAGGCCGGAAATCGCATCCGCAAGGTTTAAGGTCGTGTTCTGCCATATTCCGCTGTTCGCCGCCAAGGACAGTCCTGAGTATCCGCACGACGGTGTCAAGATCGATCCGCAAGACTTTGCACATTGGTCGCGCGAGTGCGCCGAGCTGTGGGGGCCGATCATAACGCGCTCCGGCGTGCAGCTCGTCGTGTGCGGACACCTGCATCGCTTTCATTTCGACGAGCCAGCCCCCGAGCGTCCATGGGCGCAGGTGGTCGGCGGTGGATGCGGCGTCAATCTTAAGAAAGGAAGATTCCCGACGGTAGTAGAGGGGAAGGTCGAGGATGGTAGACTTCGGCTTGTCGTTCACGACGTGTTCAGCAAGCGCGTCGTCTTCGACCGCCTGATCGACGCGTGACAGATGTCCGGCAAGTCGTGTTAACCACGGCTAAACCCTTCACATTCGAGGCAAGATTTGGTATAGTAACCTTCACTGTTTCCGATTTCACAACTAAAGGAACAAAGCAAAATGGCAAAGAAGATCATGGTCGACGGCAACACAGCTGCGGCCCAAATCGCGTTCGCGTGCTCTGAAGTGGCCGCGATCTATCCTATCACCCCGTCCTCGCCCATGGCCGAGACGTGCGACGAGCTCGCCTCCATGTGCAAGACGAACATCTGGGGCTCGATTCCCTCGATCGTGAGTCCGAAGGCGGCGCCGCCGGCGCGGTCCACGGCTCGCTCACGACGGGCTCGCTGACGACGACCTTTACGGCGTCGCAGGGCTTGCTCCTCATGATCCCGAACATGTACAAGATCGCGGGCGAGCTCGCCCCGACCGTGTTCCACGTCTCCGCGCGCTCCCTCGCGTCGAACTCACTCTGCATCTTCGGCGACCAGGGCGATGTGATGGCCTGCCGTCAGACGGGCTTTGCGATGCTCTGCTCGAACAGCGTCCAGGAGTCGCACGACATGGCGATGGTCGCGCATGCCGCGACGCTCGAGTCGAAGGTTCCGTTCCTCCACTTCTTCGACGGCTTCCGCACCTCCCACGAGGTCCAGAAGATCGACGAGATCCCGACCGAAGTCATCCGCGAGATGATCGACGACAAGTTCGTCGAGGACTTCCGCGCCCGCGCGCTCGATCCTGAGCATCCGACGATGCGCGGCACGGCGTCGAACCCCGACGTCACGTTCCAGCTCCGCGAGGTCTGCAACAAGTACTACGATGCGACGCCCGCGATCGTCCAGAAGTACATGGACAAGCTCGCCAAGCTCACCGGCCGCGCGTACAAGCTCTACGACTACGTCGGCGCCGCTGATGCCGAGTATGTCGTCGTCGCGATGGGCTCGGGCTGCGACACGCTGCACGAGACCGTCGACGCGCTCGTCAAGGAGGGCAAGAAGGTCGGCCTTTTGAAGGTGCACCTCCTACCGTCCGTTCTCGATGGTCGACTTCGTCAAGGCGATTCCCGCGACCGTCAAGGTCGTCACGGTCCTCGACCGCGTGAAAGAGCCGGGCGCCATCGGCGATCCGCTTTACCTCGACGTCGCCGCCGCGATCGGCCAGGGCCTCCAGGACGGTGTTGTCTCGTTCAAGTATCCGAAGATCCTCGCCGGCCGCTACGGCATCGGCTCGAAGGACTTCACTCCGCAGATGTGCGCGAACGTCTACGCGAACATGGCGAAGGACAAGCCCATGGACAAGTTCTGCGTCGGCATCGTCGACGATGTCACGGGCCGCTACATCCTCGGCGACGACTCCTTCGTTGTTCCGAAGGGTGATCGCAAGGAGTGCATGTTCTGGGGTCTCGGCGCGGACGGCACGGTTGGCGCGAACAAGAACTCCATCAAGATCATCGGCAACTACACCGAGAACTTCGCTCAAGGGTACTTCGAGTACGACTCCAAGAAGTCCGGCGGCGTGACAATCTCGCACCTCCGCTTCGGCAGCGACATGATCCGCTCGCCCTACTTCATCAACTCGGCCGACTTCACGGCGTGCCACTGCTTCCCGTACCTCGAGAAG
>CADCAK010000038.1 GCA_902799385.1 uncultured bacterium
CGTCGCCGAGAAGATCGTCTACGGCGCGATCGAGAAGGTCGCCGAGAAGATGAAGGAGGATCCCTCCAAGTTCGTCAAGGACGAGAAGCAGTTCGAGGACCCGCTTGAGGTCGTTTCCGCCGCGATTGACAATATGAAGCCCCAGGTCGAGGTCAAGACCCGCCGCGTCGGTGGCACGACCTACCCGGTTCCCGTTCCGATCGCCGCCAACCGCCAGCTCTCGCTCGCCCTCCGCTGGACGACGCAGTTCGCCGGCGCGCGCCACGGCATGGGCATGCCCGCCGCAGTCGCAGCCGAGATCATCGACGCGTTTCAGGGCCAGGGTAACGTCATCAAGAAGCGCGACGACGTGCACAAGATGGCGCAGGCCAACAAGGCGTTCGCGCATTACGCCTGGTGAAACGGCCAGGTGCTTTTCCAAGTAACGAAGGGGACGCAGCCGTAGGCCGCGTCCCCTTGTGCATAATGCAGGTGTGTCGCGGGCGGTTTTGGTATAATATCCGCAACAACTGCAAGGAGGCTACATGAAAGCGAAGTTGTCCCGAGTCGTGTTTTTGGCGGCGCTTGCCGCCGGTTGCGTGTCTTCGAATGTCCCGGACGAGGGGCAGGCCTCGGAGCCGCATCTCTACATGGCCGGCGATTCGATCATGACCGAATACAAAAGCGACATGTTCCCGCAATACGGCTGGGGACAGGCGCTGAAGGCGTTCATGAAGGACCCGTCTCGCCTGCATAACTTCGCGCGCAGCGGATGGAGCGCGAGGCGCTTTCGCGAATCGGGGCGCTGGGAGAACTGCATCGCGTCAAAGCTGAAGCCGGGAGACTGGGCGATTGTCTCGTTCGGGCACAACGACAAGAACAAAAGGCGCAACAAGCTCCCGAAGAACGACTACTCCACGCTTGAAGAGTACAAGGCGTTTCTCGCCGGCTTTGCCGCAGACGCATGGGCGAAGGGCGCGAATGTCGCATTTGCCACTTCGATTGTGCACTCCGATGGCTTTGGCGAGACGAATGGCGCCATGCGGGTAGATGGCGGCGCTACGGGACTTGGGCCATACGTTGCGGCGATGCGCGAGACGGCGGCAGAACTCGGCGTTCCTCTCCTCGACCTCAACGGATATGCCGAAGAGAACCTTCCGAAGATGGGCATGAAGGATGCGAAGTCGCTCTACATGGTCGTCAAGCCCGGCGAATACGCGAACTACCCCGATGGCAAGAACGATCCCGCGCACATACGCGACAAAGGGGCGTACTTCTACGCCAGGGCCGCAGTTGAGATGGCTCGCGCGCAGGGCATTTCGCTCGCCGACCTCTGGAAGGATCCGGCGACAGTGCCGTTTGTCCCGTCAGTTGCGCCCGTCGGCGGCGGCGCGGAATGAAGGGCGGCTATTTCTCGATTATGCCGCCGCAGAGGATGGTGCCGTCTTCGCCGTAGAGGACGGCGGACTGCCCCGGCGCGACGCCGAAGAGATCGCACGATGCGCGCATGACGCCGCTCTCGAGCGTGACCGGGCCGATTGGCCTGCCGGTCGAGCGAATTTTTACAAGTCCAGTCACCGGCTTCGCCGTCTCAGCTATTCCTTGCCAGTTGAGGTCGCGGACGACGAGCGAACTTGCCACGGCATCCTCGCGGCGGCCGACTACAACCTCGTTCCTGCATGCGTCGACGCGCACGACGTAGAAGGGCGTTCCTCCGCCGATGCCGAGCCCCTGTCGCTGGCCCACGGTGTAGTGCCAGTAGCCGCGATGCCGACCAAGCTTCTTGCCGTCTGTCGTTACGATGTCGCCTGGGCGGTCCTCGGTGTCGAGAAGCTCGTTGCTGTCGCCGGAGTAGAAGTCCTGCGAGTCGGCCTTGTCTGCCATTGGAAGCCCCGCTTCGCGCGCGATGTCGCGCACTTCGCCCTTGGAGAGCGCGCCAAGCGGAAACATCGCCCGCGCGATCTGCTCCTGCGAAAGCCCCCAGAGGAAGTAGCTCTGGTCCTTCCCCTCGTCTGCGGCGCGGGCGATTGCAAGACGGCCTCCGCGCTCCACAATCCTCGCGTAGTGGCCAGTCGCGAACTTGTCAAAGCCAATCTCCCTCTCCGCAAGCCTTGGCAGCATCCCGAACTTCATGTTGCGGTTGCAGACGATGCATGGATTAGGCGTCCGCCCCGCCGTGCGCTCGCGGCGGAAGTAGTCGAGGACTGTTTTCTCGTATTCCTCAGAGCAGTCGAAGACGCGGTAGTCGATGCCGAGCTTCGCTGCAAACGATTCCGCCGCCGCGATGTCCTCGGCCTCTCCCGGTCCGAAGCAGGCGTCTCTCTCGCCGCCCATGTAGCGGCGTTCGCGCCAGAGCTTCATCGTAATGCCGGTGACATCGTGTCCCTCGCGCTTCAAAAGGAGCGCGGCAACTGCGGAATCGACTCCGCCCGAAAGCCCGACTGCGATCTTCATCTCTTTCTCCAGTGCGGCGAATCTCCGCGCGCGTTCCACAGCGGTTCTTCGCCAATCGACTCGATGCGCCGCGCCATGCAGCCGCGGCAGAGGTCGGAGGCCTCGCCAATGCAGGGCTTCCCTGTGTATAGCTGGTAGTCCGCGCGGTAGCGTGTGTCCGTGACATTCGGCATGACGACGTTTGCACCTGCGAGAAGGCCGCGTTCACGCCCGTCGTCCGCGAGGGCCTGTAGCGCAGTCGCCGCGGCGATGTTCACATCGTGTAGGTAGAGCCGCGTCGCAGCGATCATCCTTAGACCCAGCTCAAGGCGCTTCTTCACCGCGTCGCCTGCGAGCGACTGGCCTGCGCCAAGGGGCGTGTCGGGATGGGGGATGTAGGGCCCCATGCCGATCATGTCGATGTCTTCAGCTGCGAAAAACTCGATGTCCGAGGCGAGGTCGTCCGTCGTCTGTCCCGGAAGACCCGACATGATGCCTGACCCGACCTGGTAGCCGCATCGCCTGAGTGCCCCTAAGCATTCGCGCCGTGCTTCCCAGGAATGGTTCGCGGGATGGAGCTTTGCGTATAGCTTAGGGTTCGACGTCTCAATGCGAAGGAGATAGCGGTGTGCTCCGGCCTCTTTCCAGCGGCGGTACGTTTCCTCGGTCTGCTCGCCAAGACTCAATGTTATTCCAAACTCGTCGCCTGCGTCCTCGTGGATGCGGCGGACGATGTCTTCCGCAAATGCGACACTCGCCTCGCCCGTCAGCTCTCCCGACTGCAAGACGACGCTGCCGTATCCAGCGTCCTTAGCGCGCTTTGCGGCGGCGACGATTTCGTCGGCTGTCATGCGGTAGCGGCGCACATTTGCGTTCGACTTGCGGATGCCGCAGTAGAGGCAGTCCTTTTCGCAGACATTTCCGAACTCGATAAGCCCCCTCAGCGAGACGCGAGGGCCGACCTCGCGGAGCTTCACGGCGTATGCCGCCTTGAAAAGCGCGCCTAAGTCCGGCCAGTCGACGAGCGCGGCAAGTTCGCCGCGCGTAAGAGCGCGCGCCTTTGCGGTCGCCTTTTCGAGAATCCCGGCTTCGCTCATGCACTTGCTCCCGTCTTTGCTCCGCTTGATCCGTCTACGCCATATCCGAAGAGAGCGAAGTCGCCTCGGCACGGATCATCGGGAAAGACCTCCGCGAGCTTTGCCGTGAGTCGCCGCGCGACTGACATCGAGGTGCAGGCGCTTGTGAGAAGCCCGAGCCGCCGCGCCTCCTGGACGACGTGCGTGTCGAGTGGAATGACGAGCGTGCGGCGGTCGATGAAGTCGGCCCATAGTCCGAGGTCTACCGGCGAGTCGGTGCGCACCATCCACCTCAGGAACATGCAGACGCGCTTGCAGGCGGAATGGGGGTCCTTCGGCACGACGCCGCATGGCTCGCCTTCGTTGAAACGGCGGCAGATCGCCTCAACCGCCGCAGTGGCGTCGCCGTTTGCAACGCTGCGCACGAAGCCGCCAAGCGAGCCGTGTTGCTTCATTATCTCGCGGTAGCGCGCGAAGAAGCAGTGCATGTCGGAGTAGGTGAAGAAGCGGTAGAAGCAGCGAGAGTCTCCGTGCTTCATCTCGCGCTCGAACGCGCCCGTCCTTATCCAGCGGTCCATGTCGCCATGGGCGCAGTCGAGAAGCCACTGTATGCGCGGCAGGAATTGGCTCCTCGAGCCGAAACTGAGGCACGAGGCGACGAAAGCGGTCGCCTCCTGGTTCGCCGCGCCAGTCACGAGATGCATGAAGCGCGACGGATCTCCCTCGAGGAATTCCGCCTTTTCGTACTTCGACGCATATTTGCCGAGCAGTCTCTTTGCATTATCGTCCATGGCAGTAGGCGAAGATTATACTAAAAATTTGCGCCTTTGGGCTTCGCTTGTGCAGTATATTTTGGCAAGCTACTTGCTGGTTGGCTCTGTTTTCGGTGCCGATTTTTGGTATAATATGCGGCATGAAGAAGATTGCGGTCGACAAGGGTGTCGCGTTCGGCGACGGCGGGCTCGTTTTCATTGCGGGACCGTGCGTCATTGAATCGCGCGAAATGGCGCTTGACCTCGCAAGGAGGCTTTCGTCTCTTGCGCGCAGGCTCAAGGTCGGGTACGTCTTCAAGGCGAGCTTCGACAAAGCGAACCGCACGAGCGTCGATTCCTTCCGTGGCCCCGGCATAGACAAGGGGCTTGAGATACTTTCCGAGATACGCGCCAAGTTCGACGTCCCGGTGCTGACCGACGTCCACGAGCCGTGGCAGTGCGAGGTCGTCGCCGAGGTCTGCGACGTGCTGCAGATACCCGCATTCCTCGCGCGGCAGACCGACCTCGTAGTCGCGGCTGGCGAGACGGGCGCTGTCGTCAATGTCAAGAAGGGCCAGTTCATGGCTCCCGAGGACATGGCGCAGGTGATCCGCAAGATCGAGTCCACCGGCAACAGGCGCATCGTCCTCTGCGAGCGCGGCGCGAGCTTCGGCTACCACAACCTCGTCGCCGACATGCGCTCGCTTCTCGTGATGCGCGAGCTCGGCTATCCCGTCGTGATGGACGCGACGCACTCGGTGCAGCGTCCGGGCGGCCTTGGTACCGGTTCCGGCGGCGACGGCAAGTACGCGCCTGCGCTCGCCCGCGCAGCTGTCGCGACGGGCGTCGACGGCGTCTTCATGGAGACGCACGTTAACCCCAAGGTCGCGAAGTCCGACGCCGCAAACGCAATCAAGTTCTCGGAGGTCGAGAAGCTGTGGAAGACGCTACTCGCCATCCACAAGGTAGTGAAGGGCGCGTGAGCGCCGATTGGAGAAAAACGTCTTGAAGAAGTTGCTGACAGCACTCGTGATGGCGCCACTCGCCGCGTTCGCGTTCAGGTCGGAAGACTGGCTCGCGAAGCGCGAGATACTGTCGCGCGAGGCTGAGCGGCTTCAGGTGGCCTACACGTCGTGCGTCGCGCGCGTGGAAGAGCCCGCCGTGGACGTCGTCATGCCGTTCGAACGCTATCCCGACGGCTCGGTCAAGGCGTCGGTTACCGCCAAGAAGGCGCAGGTGTTCCTTGAGACGGGCATGATATGGGGCGCCGACGTGACGGTGTCGCAGTTCTCTACAAACGGCGTCGAGAGCGCGCGCGTCGAGGCGGACGGCTGCGTCATAGACAGGGACACGAAGTCGGGCTGGGTGCAGGGTCACGCGAAGGCCGTCTACCTCGGCAACGAAGCGGAAGGCGACGGGATCTACTTTTCTTTTCCGGAAGAATTCGTTACAATATACGCCAACACGCGGATTAGGGTTAAGGACCGGAAGTTCGACGCGAAGACGATGATGATTGGCGGCGGTGGCAAGGCGGCAAGGCGCGACGCCGAGATAACTGCGGTGCGCACCGACTACGACCGCAGCGACGGCGTCGTCCTCTTCGAAGGCGCGGTGAGCGTGACGGATTCCGAGTATACTCTCGGCGCCGACAGGCTCTACGCGTTTCTCGACGGCACCAACTCGCTCAAGCGCGTCGTCGCCGACGGTTCCGTCACCGTGACGAATGGGACGCGCAGCGGCAGCTGCCCGAGGGCCGCCTACGTCAAGGCGCTGGGCCGCGTGACGATGTACGGCGACGGCGGCGCCCCGGCGAGGCTTGCGGACAACGGCAGCCGCCGGAGCGAGGTGGAGGGCAGGAAGATATCCTTCTGGCTCGACTCCGAGCAGGTCGAGGTAGAGGGATCGACCCTGACCGTTGACGGAAACGTGTCGGGCGGCATGGACAGTTTAATGAAGCAGGCGGTGAAATGATGGAAGACGTTGTGACAAAGGCCATGAACGAGATGGCGGCGGAGGCGACGGTCAAGACGGCCGCCGAGCCAGATTTGCGCGCATCCGGTCTCGTCAAGGCATACGGCGACCGTACCGTGGTGAACGGCATGGACGTCTGCTGCTCGTGCGGCGAGATAGTCGGGCTTCTGGGCCCCAACGGCGCGGGCAAGACGACTACGTTCTACATGGTCGTCGGGCTGGTGAAGCCGGATGCGGGGAGCGTCGTCTTCCGAGGCGAGGACGTAACGAGGCTACCGGTGTTCATGCGCGCGCGCAAGGGCCTCGGCTACCTCGCGCAGGAGGCGTCGATCTTCCGCAAGCTCACGGTGTGGGAGAACGTGATGGCGATTCTCGAGACGCTACCGCTGTCGCGGAAGGAACGCAAGGCGAGGGCGGAGGAGCTGCTCGCGCCGTTCGACCTCATGAAGGTCGCGAAGCAGCCGGCGTACACGCTCTCCGGCGGCGAGCGGCGCAAGCTCGAGATTGCGCGCGCGCTCGTCAGGAGTCCCGCGATCCTCATGCTCGACGAGCCGTTCGCGGGCGTCGACCCCCTGAGCGTCAACGAGATACAGGACATAGTGAGGAGGCTCGCGAAGCAGGGCCTCGGGATAATCATAACCGACCACAACGTGCGCGAGACGCTTTCGGTCGTCGATCGCGCGTACATGGTCTACAACGGCAGGCTCCTCAAGGAGGGCCGCACGTCCGAGCTCGTGGACGACCCCGAGGTCAAGGCGAGGTACCTCGGGGACGGGTTCAGGATGTAGTAAGAGGGTCGAAAAGTCGAAGGGCTGAAAACCGAACAATTTCTTAGGCAGATACAGAAACCAAAGGAAAGGAGACAGAAAATGAGCATAGAAGTCACGATGAGGCACAGCGACGTAAAGATCGAGTCGCTGAAGGAATACGCCGAGGCACGCATGGCGAAGCTTAAAGAGAAATTCCCGAAGGTGACGAAGGTCGCCATCGTCATAGATGTCGATGTGAAGAAGCACATGTACATGGCCGAAGTCGTCGCCAACAGGCTTGGCGAGGTCGCCGTCGGGGCGAAGGAGTTCTCCGAGAGTGGCAAGGGCGTCATCGACGCCGCCGCCGCCCGCGCCGAACGCCAGCTACTGAGGATGCGCGTCAAGGCGCGCAAGGGCGCGGTCCGCAAGCAGCGCGCGGCGTCGGCAAAGAACTGACGCACACTTGAAATGAGACGCGCGTCGCCATCCACGTTCGCCAGGGCAGCGAAGTTCACCTTCGCCGACTTCTTGAAAGCCGGCGCGGAGAGGCTTCGCCTTTCCGTCGTCGTGGGCGGCGACAGGCTTTCGCGCGAGATCGAGGAGCCGATGGTCAACAGGCCGGGGCTTGCGCTTACCGGCTTCTTCGACCATTTCGCGTGGGGGCGCCTGCAGCTTTTCGGCAACGTAGAGATCGCGTATCTCCGGTCCCTGCCGGACGAAGAGCGGCTTGCGCGCATCGGTTCGCTGTTCGAGCACAGGGCGACCTGCGTCATATACACGAACGGCCACAAGCCGCGCCGCGACGAAATACGCGTTGCGGACGGGGCGGGCGCCATCGTGATGACCTCCGCGCTCAAGACGAGGGCGCTTTCCCACAGCAGCGCGTTCGTCTTCGAGCAGCTTTGCGCCCCGAAGACGTCGCTCTACGGGACGATGGTCGAGGTGTGCGGCATAGGCGTCCTTTTCGAGGGCGACCCCGGCATGGGCAAGAGCGAGACGGCTCTCGGCCTCATAAAGCGTGGGCACGCGCTTGTCGCCGACGACCTTACGTGCATACGCAAGGACGTCGCCACCGACACGCTGTACGGCTCGTCGTCCGAGTCCACGGCCGGTTTCATGGAGATACGCGGCATAGGCATAATGAACGTGGCGAGCGTGTTCGGCATAAACGCCGTCCGCGGCGAAAAGCGGCTCCAGCTCGTCGTGACGTTCAAGCGCCTCAAGGACATTGAGGGCGAGATCGACCGCGTCGGCCAGCGGCGCATGTACAAGAACCTGCTCGGCGTGGACGTGCCGCACGTGGTCATACCGGTAAGCGAGGGGCGCGACCTCGTGAACCTCGTGGAGACGGCCGCCCAGCAGCAGAAACTCATAATCGCCGGGCACGACCCGGTGGGCGAACTTTCCGAGCGGCTCCGCCGGCGGGCGGACGGCGCTCTTTCCAAGCGGTAAAGAAGGGGAATGCATCATGGCAGAAGGGAAGATAACGAGGGAGCTGACCCTGATCAACAGGTACGGCATGCACGTCAGGCCGGCCGGGCTTTTCGCCAAGGTCGCGAGCCGTTATGACGCCAACGTCGAGGTCGAGAAGGACGGCAACGTCGTCTCGGGCAAGTCGATCATGGCGCTCATGACGCTCGAGGCGACCTGCGGAACCGTGCTTAAGGTCACGGCATCGGGGCCGCAGGCCAACGAGGTGCTTGACGAGCTAGAGGCGCTGGTCGGACGCAAGTTCGACATACCTGATGAGCAATAAGGCTCCAATGACGACGATAGCGGGTCTTGCGACCGCACGCGGTTTCGCGTCCGGTCCAGTCTTCGTCTATCGCGGCGACGGGCAGGTGCCCGTTCCGGAGTATCTTGTAGAGGAAGGGCGCGTCGACGAAGAGCTGAAACGCCTTGATCGCGCCATCTCTGCGACTAAGCGCGATCTCGAGAGCCTGATAGCGGTTCTCCGGCAGCGCACGGGGCGCAGCGACGTGCGCGTGTTCGAGTGCCACCTGATGATACTCGAAGACGCGGTGTTGGGCGAGGAAATTAGGGGCTACATTGTCCGCGACAGGCTCAACGCCGAGGCTTCGGTGCGAAAGACCGTCAACGGCGCCCGCCGCCAATTCGAGCGCATGAACGACCCGTATTTCCGGGAGCGTGTCCGCGATCTCGACGACATAGAGCGAAGGGTTCTCAAGTCGCTTACGGGATTTTCCTCGGGTGTCCACGCCGAGATACGCGTGCCGTCTATCGTTGTAGCCGACGACCTCACACCGTCTGAGACGGTACAGCTTCCGCGCGAGTTCGTGCTTGGCTTCGCTACAAACGGCGGCTCTACGACGAGTCATGTCGCGCTTCTTGCAAGGGCGCTCGCGATTCCCGCCGTGACGGGGCTCGTGGACATCACCTCGCGTGTAAAGCCCGGCGAAGTCGTCCTGCTCGACGGCACCAACGGCGCCGTGACGCTCAATCCCGACGAGGCCACGATACGGCAGTTCAACGACCTTGTCGAACGTCAGCTTGAGCTTGCCGAGGAGGCCACGCGCGGTGCTCCGGCCGGCACACTCAAGTCAGGGGGCGACGTTCCTATCTATGCAAACATCCACCCAGGAGTTCCACTCGCTGGAATACGCGAGCAGGGAGCACGCGGCATTGGCCTCTATCGAAGCGAATACCTATGGCTAAACCGTGAGATGGAGCCTACGGAGGAAGAGCAGTTTGCCGCATACCGCGACGCGGCGAAGTTTGCCGCCACTCTTCCCAATGGGGGCGCAATAACGATTCGTACGCTCGACATCGGCGGCGACAAGCTCGTCAGGGGAATATCCTCCAAGGAGTCAAATCCCTTTCTCGGCAATCGCTCAATACGCTATCTCCTTTCGCACCGCGACGTCTTTCGCGCCCAGCTTAGGGCAATCCTGCGGGCGTCCGCCTACGGGAACGTCTCGATACTCTATCCGATGGTCAGCTGCGTAGATGAACTCATTGCGTCCTCAATGGTGCTCGACGACGTAAAGGCGAAGTTCGACAGCGAAGGCGTTCCCTACGACCGCTCCATTCGCGTAGGCGCGATGATTGAGGTGCCGTCTGCTGCGCTAATCGCCGACGAGCTCGCGCGCTACGTCGACTTCTTCTCTATAGGCACCAACGATCTCGTGCAGTATACGATGGCCGCCGACCGCGGCAACGAGGCCGTCGCCCACCTCTACCAGCCGACGAACCCCGCAGTGCTGAAGCTCGTCCGCATGACGATTGAGGCTGCCAAGCGCGCGGGCATCTCGGTCGGCGTATGCGGCGAGTCCGCATCCGATCCGATAGTCGGCGTCCTCTGGGCGGCGATGGGCGTTGACACGCTCTCGATGTCGCCGACCTACATACCGCTGATATCTAAGATACTTGCGCGGCTTACTCGCAAGGACCTTGACGAATACGCGCGCGTCCCCGAAGGCGTCCCCCCTGGCGAAACCGCGCATGAGATTTACGATGTCTGCCATTCCTGGCTCTACACGAAGATTCCGAACCTCGACGACATCCTGATATGATTTCCGTTCCCGAGGTCGTGATAGAGCGCGTTGCAGCGGCAATCGGCTCCGGCGAGCCGCTCGCAGACCTCGCGGCGAAATCGGCGCGCGCTGTCGGCGCGAGCGGGGTTGTAGCGGTCGTCGCGGCGACCTTCTCCAGTCGCGAGAGGTTCCCGTCTCTCGCCGTGCGCGTCGCCGCGTCCCTCGGGCTACCTCCGTCGGTTGCGGCGTTCGACGTCCAGATGGCGTGCAGCGCCTATCCGTACGCGCTCTATCTCGCAGGGCGCATGGCTCTCGACCTCGGCGGCAGGGTGCTTGTCGTAGACGGCGACGTGCAGTCGCCTTTCGTGGACGTGAACGACCACGCCACCGGAAGCATATTCTCCGACGCATGCACCGCTACCGTCGTTTCCTCGAATCCCAGCGGCACGAGCTGGTTTGACTTCCTCTCTCGCCACGACGATGCGCTCGCCTGCGGCGAGAGTGGCCCTATCTGCATGGACGGCTTCAAGGTGTTTTCCTTCGTCGCGACGGAAGTGTCGAAGTTGCTCAAGGGCTTTCTCTCGTCCTCTCCCGCGCCAGACTTCTTCGCGCCGCACCAGGCGAACCCCTACATGGTGCGCCAGCTTGCTGACTCGCTTGGGTTGAAGGAGAGGCTTTTGACGATTCCCGAAGAGCTGAAGAACCCCGGCTCCTGCTCCGTTCCGCTTGCGCTCGTGCACAACGCTGCGCATCTTCCGGGGTCGCGCGTTTTCGTCGCCGGCTTTGGCGCGGGCTATTCCGCGTCTGCCGGAATGGTCAGGATCGCGGGCGACTACGAGGGGAAGGTTCTATGAAGCGAGTGCTTGTAACCGGGAGTTCACGCGGCATCGGGAAGGTCGTCGCCGATGTCCTTCGCGCCGAGGGCTATGCGGTCGTGACGCATTCCGTAAAGTCCGGCGGAACCGATCTCGTCTTCGATGTTGCAGACCGCGAGTCGGCGAAGAAGGCCATTGAGGCGGACATTGCGGCAAACGGGCCGTACTTCGCCGTGGTGCTGAATGCCGGGGTGTGTCGTGACGGCAGTTTCGCCGAGATGGACGGCGAGGCCTGGGACGAAGTCGTCCGCACCGATCTTGACGGCTTCTTCAACGTCGTGAAGCCGTGTCTCATGCCGATGGTCATGGAACGCATCCGTGGTAGGATCGTTGTCGTGTCGTCTGCGTCGGGCGTGACCGGCAACAGGGGGCAGGTGAACTATGCGGCTGCCAAGGCTGGGCTCGTAGGCGCCGTAAAGTCGCTTGCGGTCGAAGTCGCCTCGCGTGGCATAACCGTGAACGCAATCGCCCCCGGCTTTATCGACGCCGGGATGTCTGCGGCAATGGACGCCGAGGCCGCCGAAAGCGCGAGAAAGTCGATTCCGATGCAGCGATTCGGCAGGCCCGAGGAGGTGGCGTCGCTTGTCTCTTACCTGCTTTCCGACGGCGCGGCGTATTTGACGCGCCAGGTCATATCCGTGAACGGCGGGATGTACTGAGATTTTTTACTTGCCGATGGCGCGGGGCTGCTCCGCCGAGTCTCGTCCGTCCCGGCTGCCCAACGAATGCTGCGCTGTCAGGGGTAGCGCTACCTTTGGCGAAAGGTCAGGCTACCTTTGGCGAAAGGTCCGGGGACCGAAAAATTTTTGCAAAAAGCCGTCACACAAGATGGTGAAAGTGTGGTATAATTGCTACATTGAAATTTAAGGAGATAAGCAATGAAAATTATCATCGACGATATTCTAGGGGATAAGTTATACACTTTTCTCCGTGGAGGTCGCGCTATGAAGCGCGGCGTCATGTTTGCGGCGGTTGCAGCGCTGTGTGTTGCGATGATGCCCTCGCCGTCGTGGGCGGCGAGAAATTGGACGGGCAACAAAGACAGCAATTGGGCGACTTCAGGGAACTGGAACGGTACTTCAGGCCGACGCTACTTCAAGAAGGGTAATCTGACAGGGAGTAAGAGAGATTTCATTTATCTTTCTGCCAATGTCACGGAGACTTCCAATACGGGATTGTGTTTCTACGATGTCCCCGATAGAGGGTATTGGCGTTTCCAGGGGCAAAACCAATACACCTTCGATAATTCCGGCAACACAGGCAAAGACTACGACCAAGACCTTATTTGCATCGGTTATGCTGGGGATGGCTCTTCCGCTCGCTTCTATGGAATCACCTTGAAGACGAGGCACTTGACCATCGGCGGTCATGCGACTTTGGGGAAAGAAGTCGTCAAGTATGACATGACGGGCCATCTTGTTCTCGACGACCTGAACAACGACGCCAACGGCTATCTTGGCCCCGTCAACATCACAACGACCAAGACATGCGACTTCTTCAAGGGCGACCTCTATGCCACGAACGCGAACATCACGTGCCAGGGTGACATGATGCTCTACACGTTCACAGTGGATAAGACCGGCGGAGACTGGACGATGACCGGCGATTTTAAGATTGGGCTTGGCAGTGGCACGGCGACGGTTACCCAGAGAGGCGGCACGTTCTTGGTCCCTGCCGGCAAGTGGACGCGGTTCGAGAGCGGCAGCACGAGCGCGATTAACCTCTACGGCGGCACGTTCAAGACGAGGCGAATAACCAATCAGGGCGCTACCTCAAATTCTGTTCTCCTTGACGGCGGAACGATTGAGGTCAACGGCGATGCCTCCAATTATGGCTTGCTCGATGCCTCCGTCAACGTGAGGGTTGGCTCGAACGGCGGAACGATCAACACCGGCGGAAGGTCCTTCCACGTTCCGCCGGCGATCAACGCTGTGGAGAACACTTCGGGCGCGTTCACCGTGACGGGCGGCGGAGCCGTGTCATTCCAGAACATGGGCAACTTGACGGGTGCCCTCAACGTGGGCGACGGCACGACGGTCCGCTGGTTCGATCAGGACGGTACAGTGTCGGCGACGTGCGCCTTTACTTCGCTTGCGCTCGGCGCGGGTTCGACCGTTTATCTCGATGGCGATGCGACGGGCGTCGATGCGCTTCCCGCAACTGTCACGACGACTGCGACGGCTGAAAGCAAGGCGAACATTGTCATCAACTTCTCCGCGATTCCCGCGACGGGATCTTCGTTTACGCTTTTCCCGGTCGCGAGCGCGGACGTGTTCAACGTCTCGCCGATGGCCGGCAGCCTCGTCCTTCCGAATGAAGTCGCCGTCGTCAATGGCAGTCTCGTTTTGACCATCGTCGCCGAGGACTACACGTGGAACGGCACGCAGACGAACTGGGGCGATGCCGACGCCTGGACGAAGGGCGGCGCGGCCGCCACATGGGCCGACGGCAACAACGCCATCTTCAACACAGCGAACGCGACAGCCGACCTTGCGGCGGACGCCTCCGCAGCGGAATTGCGCCTCACGGCAGACGCCACGATCTCCGGCTCCAGCACGCTCACCGTCTCATCTGTCTCTGTAGTCCCGTCTGTCTCGGCTACGATTTCTGCTCCCACTGCGGGCACCCTTGAAAAGACCGGTGCGGGAACGCTGACACTCGGCGCGTCGCGCTCGGAGCAGACGACGGTTTCCGCTGGAACGCTTACGATGTCTGATGGCGCGACGGTCGATGCTTCGAAACTCACGCTCGGCACGGATGCGGCAAAGCCCGTTGCCCTCGATTACGGCGGCCAGACTCTTTCCGGGAAATGGACGGGCTATCTCGCAAGCGGCATGGACATCACGCTCACGAACGGCACGTTCTCGACGACGCAGGATCCTGGATGGCGGTATTCCACAATGCCGAATGCGTTGACGATCGCGAAGGGTGCGACAATGACGACATCCGAGCGGTTCACTTGGAACGTCTCCGATACGGCAGATGTCTATGTGACCAACTACGTCAACATTGCCGGCGGTTCGCTTGTGTCCACGAAGGACAACAACAACTGGTTTGTGCAGAACTCCCGCAGCGGCACTCTCAAGTTCGACGTTTCCAACGGCGGACTCCTCGAGCTCAGCGGACAGACGTATGTCCTTCCGTGCCGCGACAGCACGACCGAGAACGACACGCCGAGCGTCTTGATGACCTTCAACGACTCGACATTCCGTCTCAAGAACAAGAACCTTTTCCTTGGATACGACGACGGCAGTGGTTCGAGGAAGAATCCGCTTGAGCCGATCTTTGAACTTGCCATGACGAACTCGACGCTCGACGTCGGGACGGGAAACATCAGACTTGGCCACAACGTCGTGCAGTCAAACCACGGCGGGCACTCCACGGCCGATTTCGAGAACTGCGTCATTACGGCTCAGCAGTTCGCAGTGTATTACGACCGCCCTGGGAATGCGGTGCGGTTCAACAATTCGACCATCGTAATATCGAAAACGGGCAACTATTCAATAGAAGCGCAGGCCGATTGGGACGAACAGCCCGGCGAAGAATGGGCGGGGCGGACGCCGATCACCGTCGGTTCCGGTGGCCTTACGGTCGATACGCAGAATTTTGATGGCGCTATTCAGGCCAACCTCCATGGCGACGGCGCGGTGACGAAGGTCGGTACTGGCAAGCTGACCGTGGCGCGCAATCAGACTTCCACTGCTGATTTCATCTGCGAGGCGGGCGAGACGTTCCTCAGTGCCGGCTTGACGATGCTCCGTCCCGTGACGGTCGAGAGCAACGCGACGTTCTCTGTCAAGGCCACGGCGCAATCTACGGTTTCGAGTCTGGCGTTCGAGGCGGATTCCACGCTGAACATCGACACGCCCACGACTGGCGTTGTGCCGATGTCGGTGACGACGCTGGCACTTCCAGCGAACGGAACCGTCGTGCTCAAGAAGAACGGCGGCGCGTTCGACAAGGGGGTGTACCTTGTTCTTGCGAAGGCCGGCATCACGGCGGCGGATGTCGCGAACCTCGTCCCAGAGACGTCGGGGCTGCCGTATGAATGGACGGTACAGGGCGATACGCTTGCCCTTGCGGTTGATACGGACGCTTCCGGCTTCGTCTGGACGGGCCTTGCCGGGGACGGCAAGATGTCAACGGGCGGCAATTGGCTCAACGGCACGGCGCCCTCTGTCGCCGGCACGGCGATAGACTTCTCGGGTGTGGTCTCCGCAACGACCATCACCGGCGACATCGACGTGACGTTCGGCGCCGTGACGATGGGTTCGGGAGTCATAACTTTCACGGGCGACAAGATGCGGGCGGCGTCCTTCAGCGACACGAGGAAGGTTGCTGTCGGTGCAAACGCGACCGTCACGCTGGACGGCGACCTCCTGATTGACGGCTCGAAAGGAACCCAGATCGTCAACAAGGTCGATGAGGGGGGTACGTTTGTCGTGTCCGGCACGGTCAGGGGCGTCGGATCAAACATCAACCCTGTGGTCGAGGCGGGGACGGGTTGTGTCGTCGTGGGTGGAATCGACACTAGTGCGGTACTTTACTCAACCAAGGACCAGACGACCCAGAAGTGGGCGATTGGACCTGCGGGCATAACCGGAACCGGCCATATCTGGTGCCTCGACAACAAGTTGAACGACAGCTGGATGTACCCGTACACCAACGACTTCACCATCGCCGTCAATACCGTCGTCAGAAGTTCCATCGATCATCATGAACTGAATACGACTGGCTACGGCGACGGCCAGCCGCATACGATTACGCTCAACGGCGGCTTTGCCGACAACGGGCAGCTCCATATCGCCGGTACGGGCAAGGTTATCGTCAATTCCGTTCCAACGGCTACCGGCAGCAAAGCGGCCTACTCCGGCAACGTGACGGTGACGGACACGGTGACGCTTGCAATCAACGATGGCAAGAAGCTGACGACGGGCACGATCACGTTTGCGGCGGGCACGACGCTCGAAGTTCCGTCAACCGGTGTCGAGACGGGAGCGATTGCGTTCTCCGGCGAGGGAACGGTCACGCTCAAGGTGTCGGACGCGTCGCTTGCCGACGGCGAATACACGCTCATCACATCGACGGCCGATCTGCCCGCAGATGTCGCGACGAGATTCGAGGTTGCGCTGACGGACGATAATCCTGGTACACCCCGTTCGTGCGTCCTCTACACTCCAGACAACCGCGAACTGAAGCTTCTTGTCGGCGATGCGACGCCAGAGGTTAGTGTCTGGATCGGTGCAGCTAACGACGGGAAGATGTCCACAGCCGGCAACTGGGTGGGCGGTGTGCCGTCCGCCGGTGACGATGTGCGTATTCCATCCACAACCGCAGAAATCAACAACGACATCGACGGATTCGCCCCCGCGTCCATTACGTTCGGCTACGGCCCCGGCGCGGTGACGATCGGCGGGAAGCCCATCACGGGCGTCGTGGCGATCACGAACCTCTCTACGACGGCGTCGCATACGATCAATGCGTCGGTCTATTTCGCAGGCGACATTCAGGTGAAGCAGGCTGCGATGGCGGAAACGGGTGATCTATCGAAGGCGCACGTGACGTTCGCGGGCGGCGCACACGCCGCGCAGGGCTATTCGCTTGAGAATGGCAGCTCATCCGCCGTCTATTCGCGTTGCATGTTCGGCAAGTATTATCTTGCAAATGCTGCGAACAATCCTTGGACTGCGACGGTGCAGGGTTCTGCCAATCGCATCTGTCTCGCTGACAACTCTTCGCTCTACATTCCGTATGCAGGTGACCTTAAGGAGCTGTATGTCGGTAACGCTTCGAAGGTTGATGTTGGCGAAATGGCAATCGGCGAAGCGGGGCGCGTTTCCTACAGAAACAACGGCGAGGTTGTTGTCACGAACCTGACGCTGTCGGGGACGGGAGACAGGTTTATGTGCTGGAATCAGGGGACAGAAGTTTCGCCGGTGTTCAAGTTCGAGAGGATCGAGAACTCGATGACGGGCAACTGGTTCTATTTCTCCGATGGAAACGGAGCCACCAAGGGCGTGTACTACATCGGCGCGGGTGGATTGAACTTCTCGAGCGCATCGGCGAAAGGAACCTACTGTATCGGCAGGAATGCGTCCAATGATGCGCAGACGCTCCGTCCGTGGTATTCCGACTTCACCATCGCGGATCGCGGCGATGGTGAGAGGAGTCTCGTTATAAACCGAGACGTCACGTTCTGCACGGACGACGAGGGGGGCACTGGTCGCACGATAACGGTGGACGCGATTGTGCAAGGGCAAAATTCGCCGACCATCACGGTGTCCGGATCCGGTACGCTGCGGGTGAACAATGCAGCTAAAAACTCGACCCAGCCGCCGGTGACGGTGACGAACACGGCGACGTTGGCTATCAAGCCCGGCGCGAGCCTCACCACAAGTACAACGACGCTCAACAGCGGCACTACGCTTCAGGTCGCGCAGTCGGGGACGGTCACGCTTGGCGGCAACCTGACGCTCAAGGCGGGTGCGATGCTCGGGTTCAACTATACGAACCGCAACGAGCCGGTGCTTGACTTGACTGACAAGACCGTGACGTTCGACGAGGGTGCGACTACGAATGTTACCGTCAAGATTTCGGCAGACAAGGGCAAGCGGGCGAAGGGTGGCAAGAATGTGCTGACCGCTGGCGGCAAGTTCAAGGATGCGAAGGTTTCGCTTGCCGAAGGTGCGCCTGATTGGGCGGAGGGCGTTTCGGTCGTAAATGGCGACATCGTCCTCGAATCCAGGAAGATGTGCACAACGGTTTTCATTAGGTAAGGCGCAGATATACGCTCATTTTGCGGGGGCACGGGCGAGCCGATACGGCGGGGAGTGTTTTCGGCTCAAGGCTGAAAGTCGCCGCGCCGCCCGATGGCTCGCGAGGCCTGCGCCCGACCTGCTCGCGCGACCCGCAGTTTGCGGGCACCCAGCCGACATGATTTTGACGCGCGCGTCTTCTCTTGCCTCATCGGTCGTCGCGGCGACTGCCTTGCGGCAGAAAAACGCATTTCGCCGAAAACACTCCCCGCCGCTTCCGCGGCGACTAGGTCGCGCGCGGGGTTACTCCGCCGAGTCCTGTCCGTCCCGGCTGTCCCGTCCGTCCCAGCGGCCCAATGAGTGCCGCGCTGTCAGGGGTAGCGCTGCCTTAGGCGAAAGGTCCGGGGACCGTGGAAAAGGCGGTCGGTTTGGCAAGAGGTGATTGCGAATACCCTGCTCTATATGGTATAATACACACATGAATCAGTCGGGCAGAGGGTTTGTTTCACAATCCAAT